>JAOBWO010000268.1 GCA_025463415.1 Acidimicrobiales bacterium
AGGCCACCCACACCGGCCTCAGCGGCGATGTCCGCGCCGAGCAGATCGGTGTCTGGCGCGAGCAGATCGAGCAGAAGCTGGTCAGCGAAGGCGTCCCCAAGCCCACCGCCGTCGTCGAGGCCTCGCTCCTCAAAGGCATGTTCACCGGCCTGATCGTCGACCTGATGGCCACCGGCGACAAGGTCCGCCTCACCAAAGCCCTCGAGCTCGGCCTCAAGCGCACCGAAGCCGTCCTCGACGCCGCCCGCATCGCCGCCTGACCCTTCACACCCCGTTCTTTGCACCTGCGGGACCCCAACGGGGTCCGCAACGACCCAGAATTCACGGTGCTGCCGCGGTCGTCAACGGCCGAACCCGCCCACAATCGCACCACGGTTGGCTGTTGAGCGCACAGGTCGCGCAGTTCCGCACCGACGTGCGCTTCTGCGCGAAATACGGCGAGAAGCGGGACGATTGTTGCCCATGGTGCGGTGCGGTCCCAGCGAGCGGGACGATGTCACCCCATGGGCGAGGGCGGTCCCGGCACAGCCCCGCCGGAGGCGAGGCTGGCCGCCGCAACTGTCAACGTCGACAGCATCGCCCCCGTTTCAGTGCATGGGTTCCGGCCGAAGGCCGGTGCGGGTGCGGCCAACAGCGCCGCAGTCGTCACTGGTCGCGGAGGAAGCGCTCGACCTCGTCGATGAAGGCCGGGCCGTCGACGTGTTCGGGCAGCTCGACTTCGAGCTCGCCACCCACCACGTCGTCGTCCTCGTCGTCCTCGTCGTCGATCTCGTCGTCATCGTCGAGCGAGAAGTCCTCGATGCCGGCGTCGCTCATGCTCTCCAGGCGACGGACGTAGCCGGAGAGGTCGTCGTCATCGGCGACGACCGAGCTGACCCGGCTCTCGTAGTCCTCGACCTGGGCCTGCAGGCGCAGCGTCGGCATCGTCGTGCCGATGATGCTTCCGAGCCGTTCCACCAGCGCGAGCGTGGCCTTGGGGGACGGCACCTGCGAGGCATATGCGGGCACCGCGGCCCAGAGCGCGGCCGAGGGAAGATCGGCCTTCGTGCAGGCGTCGTGGAGGATGCCGACGATGCCCGTCGGGCCTTCATAGCGCGACCGCTGCAGGTCGTAGCGGTCGATCATCGTCTGGTCGCTGGCGGTGCCGATCAACTGCACCGGACGACTGTGCGGCACGTCGGCCAGCAGTGCACCGAGCGTCAACACCAGCGACGCGTTGTAGTGCTTGGCCACGCCGATGACCTGCTCGCTGAAGCAGCGCCAGCGCATCGCCGGCTCGGGCCCCAGGACGAGGATCACGTCGGCCCCCGGCGTGCTGGCCGACCACAGGCCGACCGTCGGCCAGACGATGTTGCGGGTCAGCCCCGTGGACAGGCGCACGTGCGGTCGGATCGTGGCGAAGTCGGTGAACTCCTCCGGGTCGATCTCGGCCATCGCGGCCGCGCCCCAGTCCTCGATGAGGTGACGAACACCGCCGGATGCCGAGTCCCCAGCATCGTTCCAGCCCGTGAACGCAGCGACCACGACGGGGTTGCGCAGGGTTGGTCGGCTGAGCCAACGGACGTGTTCCATCAGCGCCAAATGCTATCGAGGTGAATCTTCGACGACATCTGAGCACCGCCGCTGCGCATCGTCAGCGGGTCTGGCCGGCCAGATCGTGTGGCCCCGAGGCCGGGTACCCGTGGTGCTCGCGCACGGCGACCCCCCACGGGGCGAGGATGCGGAACAGCTCCTCGATGTCGTCGCCCAACGCCCCGATCACCGGCGCCATCTGGCTGTCGGTGATGGTCTCGATCAGCTCGCGAGACTCACGGCCGGTGTTGGTGAAGCCGACGTCGTCGACGAGGCCGCGGCGCCGCAGTGCTTCGTGGGCGGTGTCGAACTGCGCCGTCGTCCACGCTCGCGTGCGGCTGTAGGAGCGCATCGGCAGGCCCCAGTAGAGCTCGCTGAGCAGACCGATCTCGGCGCCGTCGAAGCCGGCAGACACCCAGGCGGCGGTGTGGCTGTCGCCGCGGAACTCGCGGAGAATGTCGCTCATCCGCCAGATCGCGCCGAGCTTGCTGTCGGGAAGGTCGAGCGATCGCAGACCCGCGTACAGCGGACGGCCCTCGGGCCGCAACGGTTCGATCGCGCGAGCGAGCAGCTCGTTCGCTCGCTCGACGCCTTCGGGCTCCTCCCCGAGCACCCGAACGAGCTGGCCGATGGCGCCTGCGTCGCGTGCGGCACAGATCGTCTTCGCGTCGGTCTTCGTCCAGCCGAAGTCGACGCACGGCACGACGACCTCGGGGTTGAACACGGCGAACGCTGCGGCCACGACGTCACCCCGCACCTGGCCCATCACGCTGCCGCGGCTGGTGAAGTACGCGGGACCGTCGGGCATCTCGACGCCGTTGTTCGTCGCCGCGCTGGGAGCGAACCCGAGCGCCACGTAGTTGGCATGTGCTTCGGGCGAGAAGTACACCTGTCCGGCGAGCGGCTCGAGCGTCGCGCCCAGCTTCCGGGCCAGTGACGAGAGCGTGGCTGTGTCCATGACCAGAACCTATGCCCCCGCTCGTGCCCGTTCGTACGCGTGGTGAACGGATACTCTGCTGCCTCGTGCCAGCGCCCGTCACCGTGCAGATCGCAACCGAGGCCACCCCTGCACTGGCCGACGCGTTCGCGAGGTTGATCCCCCAGCTGTCCCGGTCCTCGCCTCCGCCGACGGTGTCCGAGCTCGACGAGATGGTCCAGTCACCCGCCAGCGATGTCCTCCTGGCCCTCGACGGTGACAGCGGAGCGATCCTCGGCACGTTGACGCTCGTCGTGTTCCGCATCCCCACCGGCGTGCGGGCCTGGATCGAAGACGTCGTGGTCGACGACGACGCCCGCGGCCGTGGCGTCGGCGAGGCGCTCAACCAGTTCGCGCTCGAGACCGCGCGCAGCAAGGGCGCCAAGACCGTCGACCTGACGTCGCGGCCATCACGTGAGGCCGCCAACCGCCTGTACCAACGGATCGGCTTCGTGGCACGCGAGACGAACATCTACCGGTACGACCTGTAGCTCGGAGCACCGCTTCAGGCGCTGGTGAGGTCCTCGGCTGCCTGGCGCACTTGCCAGTCGCGATCCACGAGCGCGGCCTCCAGCGCGGCGTCCACGGCATCGCCCTCGAATGGTGCGAGGGCGAGCACGGCGCGTCGGCGCACGGCCGGCTTGTCGATGCAGCCGGCAAGGATCGCCGGTAGCCCCCGCTCGTCGCCGATCGCGCCCAACGCTGCGACGCTGGCTTCGCGCACGAGGGGATCGTCGTGCTCGGTGGCCAGTTCGATCAACCGCTCCAGCACGTGGTCGTCGACCACCTCGTGCTCGCCGCTGGACCACGCTGCAACCTCCACCACCGATGCGTCGGTGTCGTGGAGCAGATCGATCATCGAGATCATCGGATAGTGCGCGCCGACTTCGGCGGCGCGTCGGCGGACGTGCGCGGATGGGTCACGGAACCGGGCCCGCAGTTCGTCGTGGCGCAGCGCGCCGAGGCGGTGCAGCGCGCCGAGCGCCGTGCCGCGCACCGTCGGCTCCGGGTCCTCGAGGCCTGCCCGAGCGGTGTCCGGATCGCCCATGTGCCCTGCGAGCGCGACCACGCGCCGCCGTTCGGCGGCGAGGGGCGGCGAGGGGGGAGAGGTGGTCATCGCTTCAGCAGGTTCGACAGTGTGGTGACCGTCCAGGAGATCGCGAACGCAGTCACGATCGCAATGATGGCACCGGTGAGCACGGCCAGGAAGCTGGTTCCGAACAGGGCCCACACCCGACGCCACACCGGTGTGCGCCGATAGCCCGGAGTCGCCAGTTCGGTGACCACGATGCCGGCGCGTGGTGGTCGCAACCCGCGTGGCTTTCGGGGTGCTGCTCTGGCAGTCTTTCGCCATCCGACGCACAGGAGTGCGATCATGGCGAGGCCGGCTATCCAAGCCGCACGGACGGTGAACTCAGTGACTGACACGCAACAGGACATGGTACTTGCAGAGCCTGTTGTCGCCCTTTCACCCAACCCGGTGCACCGATTCTGGGCGATCCCGATGGCGGGCATCGCGATCGTCACCCTCTTCGCGATCCTGGCTTCGAGCATGTTGACGGCCGAGCGGTTCACCTCGATCAAGCGTCCCTACGCGATCGTGCCGTCCGACGCCGAGCAGGTCGAGTCGCGCCTGAAGCTGGAGAACGTCCAGCGCTATCCCTCCTCGGGCAAGATCCTGTTCGTCACGATCCGCGAGCCGCAGCTGCCACTGTTGTCGTGGCTGATGTTCCGTCGCGACGACGACATCGCGACCAAGACGTATGCCGACATCTACGGCACCGACACCCCGGCCCAACTCGACACTCGCGGGCAACGGCAGATGATCACCGCCCAGCAGTCGGCTGAGTACGCAGCGCTGTCAAAGCTCGGGTACCCGATCGACCTCAAGCCTGGGGCGATCGTCATCGACCAGATCATCTGCTTCAAGGCCAATGCGGCCGGCACCAAGTGTGAGCAAGAGGCGCCATCCGGCAAGGTGCTGAAGCCGGACGACCAACTGGTCAGCATCGACGGCGTGCCGATCAAGACCGTTGACGACCTCACCCCCGTGTTGGCCAACCACAAGCCCGGCGACATGGTCGTCGTCAAGTACAACCGTCCCGGCGTGAGCGGCACCCAGACCGGCACGATCGAACTGATCGCGTCGCCGGACGACAAGACACGCACGATCGTCGGCTTCTATCCGTTCGACACCACCACCGTCGGCACGGCGCCGTTCCCGATCACGATCTCGACCGAGGGCATCGGCGGACCGTCGGCCGGCCTCGCGTTCACGCTCACGTTGATCGACGAGCTGACCCCCGGCGAACTGACGGGTGGCCAGCGGATCGCCGTCACCGGCACGATCGACGTGCACGGGAAGGTGGGCGCGATCGGTGGACTGCCCCAGAAGGCGTCCGCGGTTCGTCAGACCGGCGCGAAGTACTTCCTCGTCCCCGCCTCGCAGACCGACATCGCCGAGGCCCAAGCGGTCGTCGGCAACGACGTGACGTTGATCCCCGTCGCGACGCTCGACGAGGCGCTCGCAGCGCTGACCAAGCTCGGCGGCAACGGCGACAAGCTCGGCACCCCCGGCAAGGACTACACGCCGAGCTGACTCCTGCGAATGCCGGCGAATGCTGGCGACGGCGCCCGGCTGCAGCGTGCGGTTCCGATTGCCACCACTTGGCGGCCGCACACATCTACGCTTTCGCCAATGGCTCTCGACTTCACGCGACCGGACCCGGCCTCGCCGGCGTCGGTCTCATCGGCACAGTTCCCGGTGTCGCGTCGCGGGTACGACCAGGCCGAGGTTCGCGACTTCCTGCGCATGGTGGCCGCTGAGCAGGCTCGGCTGCAAGAGCGCGAGCGTTCGCTCGAGCGGGAGTTGAAGGCACTGCGCGAGGCCAAGGCCCCGCAGCAGTCCGTCATCGACGAGGACACCGCCACCCGACTGCTCGGCGAAGAGGCCGCACGGGTCCTCCAGACAGCACGCGAGGCTGCCGCGCAGATCCGCGGTCGTGCCGAGGAGAGCTCCGCGCGGCTGCTGCGTGAGGCCACCGACGAAGCGCAACGTCTGCGCGAAGAGGCCGAGATCGAAGCCGCTCGCCGTCGCCAGGACGCGGCTGCGGACTCCGAGTCGGAGCTGCAGATGGCCAAGCAGCAAGGCCGCGACATGGTCAACGAAGCGCGGGCCTACCGCGAGCGAGTGCTCAGCGAACTGGCGCGGCGTCGCGAGCTGGCCCGCCAGCAGATCGAGCAGTTGATCCACGGCCGAGACCGTTTGCTGCAGGCCTTCGAGCGGTCGCGCATCGCGGCGGTCGAGGTCATGGCCGAGCTCACCCCGCTCGGCGAGCCTGACGAGTACGTCAACCTGCAGCCCACCACCGGGCCGGTGCCATTGATGGTGCCGTCCACGCCGCGGCCGGCCGTCGGCTACGTGATCGCCGAAGACGAGGCGCACGAGCACGCGGACGCCGCGCCAGTCGTCGCGCCACACGAGCCCGAGGTGTTCGATGTCAGCGACGCGACCCGAGCGATCGACCTCGTGCTCGCACCCGAGGACGACACCGCGCCGGAGGCGGCGGTCGATGCCGAGGAGGTGTCGGATGGCGACCCGACCGCGGAGCTGAACGAGGACGAGCTGGACGTCGACATGCTCGCCGACGATGCCGTGCCGCTGCCCCACGAGGTGGTCGACCCGGCTGCTACGCGTGCCCATGGCGACCTGGACGTCGAAGGCGATGTCGATCTCGATCTCGATGCGAACGGTGACACCACCAACGTCATCCCGATGCCCGAAGTGGTGGCCGACGAAGTCACCGACGAGACCCTCGCTGCCGACGCCGCCCGCCCCCCGGCCGACGTCGTCAGCCTGTTCTCCGGTGAGGTCGAGCCGCCCGAACCGGCCACCGCCGACGCCACCGCTTCGACAGCTGGCAACGCCTCGGTCGACGACCTCTTCGCCCGGCTGCGCGCAGCCCGTGCCGAAGACGTCGTTGCCAAGATCGCCGAGCAGCCCAAGGCCGCCAAGGCGCCCGCCGTGGTCGTCCAGGCGGCAGAGCCGGTCGTCGAATCGAAGGCGGGGCCGGCGGAACCCGCGCCCGAGGTCGTCGTCGAGCTCTCGGCGGAGGAGATCGTCGTCCCCATCATCCTCTCCGCGGCGCGCAAGCTGAAGCGGGTCCTCGCCGATGAGCAGAACGAGCTCCTCGACACGCTGCGTCGCAAGGAGCCCGTCCGCGCGCTCGACGCACTGCTGCCGTGGGAAGCCGACCACACCGGGCGCTACGCCGCGGTGGTGGAGCCCGATCTGCTCGCTGCCGCCTTGGCGGGCGCCGATGGCGGTGACAACGGCGCGAACGCGGCCATCATCCGGCCGGCGCTCGATGCCGTCACGAACGACATCGTCGCGCCACTTCGCGACCGGCTGATCCGCTGCATCGACAAGGCGAATGGCGACAACGCAGAGCTGGGCCAGCAGGTCCGCACCCTCTATCGAGAGTGGAAGACGCATCGCATCGACGAGCATGTCGAGGACATCGTCCGCCTGGCCTACGACCGTGGCGCTCTGACCCTCAGTACCCGCTGACGCCCGTTAACCTCGCCGTGTGCGAGATCCCGCCGACCTGCCCCCACGCCCAGTGCCACGTCCTCGGACACGTCGGTTCAGCGACCGGGGGCGGATGTTCCTCATCATCGGGGCCGCCGTCCTCATCGTCTTCCTGGTCGCTTCGCGGGCGATCGCGGGCTTCTACATCGACTACCTGTGGCACGACAACCTCGGCCGGACCGACGTCTTCTGGGGCATCCTCGACGCCAAGCTGTTCCTCTTCGTCGGGTTCGCCGTTCTCTTCGGGGTGCTCGCAGTCCTCAACCTGCTGATCGCCGATCGCCTCGCGCCATCCGGTTTCACCGGCGACACCCACCCCATCGTGATGCGCTTCCATGAGGTCTTCGGCCACCGGATGCGTCTGGTCCGCGTCATCGGCGGCGTGATCCTCGGCCTCATCGTCGCCGTGCCGGCCGCGGGTCACTGGCAGGAGTGGTTGCTGTTCCGCAA
Source organism: Acidimicrobiales bacterium (assembly GCA_025463415.1). Taxonomy (GTDB): domain Bacteria; phylum Actinomycetota; class Acidimicrobiia; order Acidimicrobiales; family Ilumatobacteraceae; genus WLMZ01. Next base: position 7,590 of record JAOBWO010000268.1, read on the forward strand.
CAGCATCAGCTTCGGCAAGAACGACCCGCAGTTCGCCACCGACATCGGCTTCTACGTGTTCCGCCTGCCGTTCCTCACGTTCCTGCTCGACTGGCTGTTCCTCGCGGTGCTGCTCGTGCTGTTCCTCACGGTGGCAGCGCATGTGCTCAACGGTGGCATCGTGATCACGCCGCCGATGCCGAAGGTGCGCCGCGCCACCAAGGCCCACTTCGCGGTGCTGCTCGCCGTGCTCGCGCTGCTGCGCGGCGGCGGCTACTGGTTGGAGCGCTACCACCTGACGACCGAGCGACGAGGCTACGTGGAGGGCGCGACGTACTCGGTGGTCAAGGCGCAACTCCCCGCTGTCCTGCTCCTGATGTTGATCGCGCTGCTCGTCGCCGCGCTGTTCCTCTACAGCATCCGTTCCGGTTCGTGGCGCATTCCGCTGGTGGCGTCTGCGCTGTGGGTCGTCATCGCGCTGCTCGGCGGCGTGATCTATCCCTCCATCGTCCAAGCGCTCGTGGTCAACCCGGATCAGAAGGAGAAGGAGCAGACCTACATCGACCGGAACATCACCGCGACGCGCGATGCCTTGGGCATCGATCATGTGGCGACCAAGCCGGTCACGTTCGACGACCTCACCTCAGCCGCGATCACCAAGGACACCGCCCCGCTGAAGGATGTCCGGTTGCTCGACCCGACCGTGCTCCTCAGCCGGTTCACGTTCGACGAAGGACAGGTCGCCGGCTTGGCGATCAAGGACCTCGACGTGGATCGTTACACGATCGACGGACGTGAGCAGCAGACCATCGTCGCCGCGCGCGAGCTCGACCTGAAGAACGTCGCCAACACCTCGTGGCAGGGCACGCACCTCATCGCCACGCATGGTTGTGGCGTGGTCGCTGCGCCGGCCAGCTCCGTCGGCGACAACAACCGGCCGAAGTACCAGAACCTCACCGTGACGCACCCCGAGCTGTACTACAGCGCGGCCATCACCGACTTCGCGGTGGTCGACACCAAGACCACGGAGAAGCCGTGCGAGGGTTCGAAGACGACGGCGTACACGGGCACCGGTGGCGTCGAGCTGAACTCCTCGCTGAAGAAGCTCGCCTTCGCGTGGTCGTTCTTCGACTACAACCTCTGGGGCTCGGACTCCGTGACCGACACCTCGCGGATCCAGTGGGTCCGCGACGTGCGCGCCCGCGCCGAGAAGCTCGCTCCATTCCTCCACTTCGATCGCGACCCGTACCCCGTCGTCCTCGACGGCAACGTGCTGTGGGTGATCGACGCGTTCACCACGACCGATCAGTACCCGTACGCGCAAGACGGTGACCGCAGCCAGCTCGATCCGAACAGCGGTCTCGATCACAACTTCAACTACGTACGCAACAGCGTGAAGGTCACGGTCGACGCGTACACCGGTGCCGTCACCTACTACGCGGTCGACCAGGCCGACCCCATTCTCAAAGCGTGGGAGTCGGCCTTCCCGAACCTGTTCGTCGATGTCGCCAAGGCGCCTGCGCACCTCAGCGACCACTTCCGCTATCCCGAGGATCTGTTCCGTGTGCAGACTGCGGCGTATGCGCGTTACCAGCTGCAGCCGAGTGAGTTCTTCGAGCGCACCGGTGCCTGGAGCGTCGCGCAGGCACCGTCGACCACGCCGCACCTGAATGCCACTGCGGCTGCCGACACGACGCTCACCACCGACGCGCTCAGCAGTCAAGCGGCCGACGACGCCGGCAGTACGTCCGTGCGTTTCACGCCGTACTACACGATGTTCCATCCTCCGGGTACGGACGCGGCCAGCACGTTCTCGATCTTGAGACCGTTCGTGCCCTATTCCAAGGACGACTCACGCACGGAGCTGCAGTCGTTCATGGTCGCGTCCAGCGATCCCAAGACGTACGGCCAGCTAACGTCGTACGTCCTCACGGCCACTGTCGACGGACCGTTGAAGGTGGCCGCCAGCGCGGAATCCTCTGATGCGATCTCACGCGAGCTCACCCTGCTGAACAGTGCCGGAGGTGGGTCCGAGGTCAGCTTCGGCGATGTGCAACTGGTTCCGATCGCGGGTGGCGTGCTCTATGTGCGCCCGCTGTTCGTGTCGGTGAACGGGCAAGCCAACTACCGCAAGATCATCGTGTCCTACAACGCGATCGCGGCGATCGACGACACCATCGGTGGGGCGCTGCGTCAGCTGTTCCCGGGCTTCACGGCCGACATTGGTGATCACTCGACGACGGACACGGGCAGCACCGGTGACGGCTCGACGACCACGACTCCCGACACGGGCGGGACCACCAGCACGACGGTGCCGAGCTCCGATCAGACTCCGGACCAGCTGCTGCAGCAGGCGCAGACGTTGTTCGACGAAGCGGACGCGGCGCTGGCGCAAACCCCTCCGGACTATGCCACCTACGGCGAGAAGCAGTCCCAGGCCCGCGCGCTGATCTCCCAGGCGATCACCGCGCTCGGCGGTAGCTGAACTTCAGCTGCGTGTACGACGGACCTGGTCGGCCAGTTCGGCCAGGTCCTGTCGGAACCTGATCTCATAGCGAGCCTGCTCGTTGGCCAGGCGGACCTGCCCATCGTGCAGTTCTTCGATCATGTCCTCGGTGACGATCTGATCGGGCACGAGCACCGGCGCTGCTGCCGGGCCCGGCTTGGCGGCGAGGTGGTCCAGCTCCTGGCTCAGCTCACCCAACTGGTTGGCGAACTCGCGGGAGAGGTTCGAGACCCGCTCGTTCAACGCGACGGCCTGCTCCTTGGCCGACTTCGCATCGTGCGCGCCGACGTTGACCCGCTCGGCCAGCTCGGTCAGCTTGCCGTTCAGCGACTCGAGCGACACGAGCTTCGCCGTTACGACGTCGAGCTGCGCCATCTGCCGCTTGAGCACCTCGACCTCGGCCATCCGCTGCGTCATCTCCTCGATCTCGGCCGAGCGGGCGTTGAGCAGGCTGGTGATGTCGTTGAGCGTGAGCACCCGAGCTGCCAGCTTGTCGCGGGCTTCGTCCGACGTCGTCAAGCGCTGGCGCAGAGTCTCGACCTCGGTGTGCAGCTCCGTCAGTTCTGCGGGATCGACCTTGACCTTCTTGCTGAACAGACCCATACGAGGCTCACCCTAGTTCGGGTTGTCGCGGTGCCCCTCAATCGCTACCGTGGTGGCACAACACGACGCGGGGTGGAGCAGCTCGGTAGCTCGTCGGGCTCATAACCCGAAGGTCGCAGGTTCAAATCCTGCCCCCGCCACCAATCGGCCCTGGTCACGGCACACGCCGGGCCAGGGTCGAGTCGCGTCTGGCCGCCTTCTACCGTGACCTCTACCGGGTAGAAGCCGGTAGACCGGTAGATCGGCGCAGCCGGCGAGGATGCCGGCGAAGGTGTGCGCGGCCTCTTGTTGCATGCCGGGGATGACATGTTGGTAGGTGGCCATGGTGAAGCCGGGTGTGGAGTGTCCGAGTCGTTCGCTGACGACTTTGATCGGCACGCCGGCTTTGAGGAGCAGTGTCGCGTGGGTGTGTCTGAGGTCGTGGAACCGGACCCGTGGAAGGCCGGATCGGTGCACGAGTTTCTGGAACGCATCGGAGAGCAGTTGTGGGTGGGTCGGTTGTCCGTCGGGTCGGGCGAAGACGTGGGCGTCGGGGTTGTCGCGGTCGAACTCGGGGTCCTCGTTCGCACGGTGCTGCCGCCAGTCGTGCAGGATTTCGAGGGTGCGTGGGTCGAGGTTGATTGGCCGGCGGGCGGTGCGTGACTTGCCTCTCGTTTCGTGGAGTTCGTAGCCGACCGAGACGAGCGAGCGGGTGACGGCGAGGTGGGAGGTGTCGAAGTCGACGTCGCCCCAGCGGAGGCCGAGGATCTCGCCGCGTCGCATTCCGGTGTTGGCTGTGACCCAGATGGCGGCGTGGTAGCGGTGATCTCGTGCCGATGCGAGGAACGTGCCGAGTTGCTGCGCGTTCCACACGCGGGATGTGTTGCTGGCGAGTGGCCGTCGTTTCGGGGCGTGGGCGACTTTGGCCGGGTTGGTCATGATCCAGCCGCGGCGGACTGCGTCGTCGAGCGCTCGGCGCAGGATCATGTGGATCTCGACGACGGTCTTGTTCTGGAGCCCGCCGATGCCGTCGGCGCGTCCGGCGTCGAGCAGGTCGGCGTAGAGCCGTTCGAGGTGATCGGGACGCAGCTGCCGAAGCGGGATCCGCCCGACCCGCGGGATGAGATGGAGGTCGATGACGCGCCGGTAGGCGTCCCATGTGCTCGGGCGCAGTGCCAGCTTCTTCGCCGGCAGCCAGCGCTGAGTCAGATAGACGGCGACCGTGAGGCTTGAGCGCTCATGGCCGCCGCGGCGATGTCGATCGGCGAGATCAGATGCCAGCGCCTCGGCCGCTGTCTTTTCGGTGCCGGCGGGATACCACCGCCGGCGATCGCGCCCAGTGAGCGGGTCGATGCCCTCGTAGATCACCGCGTAGTAGCGGTCTCCCTTTCGTGCCACGTAGCCCTGCATGATGTCCTCCTTCAAGTCCCGGCGATGTGCCGGCCGGTAGAAGACATCGGCAGAAGCGGCACATTGCCGCAGGCGAAGCGATGTAGCTGCGGGGTCAAAGACCCGAACAGTCGCGAGTCTCGACGCGAGGCGACAGGGTCTGCCTTGTGCAGACCCTGCCGGTTCCTACTTCTTGTCGCGTGGCGGGAATGGATCGTTGCCTGGTGCGATGGTGTCGCTGTCTCGGATCTGTCCGTTTGGGCGATGGGTGACGACCTCTCCGCCGCCCTGGTTGTGGACGATGGCTCTGGCCGCTGCTTGGGCTTCGGCTTGGGTGTTGTGGTGGGAGCTGGCCCGGCTTGCGTCGGGAGCGACCACGTCCCAGCCCCCACGGTCTGAGTTTGGTACGACGTGACGGTTGTTCTGGTTGCTCATGATTCACCTCCTCTCGACCTCTTGATGGCGAACCTCGATCCGATCCGCCGGCTCACAGGAATTTGGGCAGGATTTGGTCGGCGAAAAGGACGCCGAGGATCGCCATCGGGACAGTGCCGGCGATTGCGTCGCCGCCGAAGGCGATGCCGATTCCGCTGCCGATGAATGCGCCGATCGAGGCGCCGATGAGTGCGCGGCGAAGGCGTGGGTTGATCGGGTTCCCGAATGCGGAGTTCATGGTGCTGCCGGTGTTTCGCTGTTGGGTGGGATCGTCCACGATGTTAGGCGGTGGGCGTTGAGGAGCGGCGGGACGAAGTAGTAGCCGCCGCAGATGGTGTGCATGAAGTGGTTGAGACGGTCGGGTCCCGCTTGGGGGGTGGGGAAGTTGGGGTTGAACATCCATGCTCGGAGGATGAAGCCGATCTGTGTGCTGATGCTTCGCGAGAAGGATTGGAAGATCAGTCCGCGCCGCGTGGTGCCTGTGCCGTCGGCGACAATGAGGGGGTAACCGCGTCGGAAGATGCGTCGCTTGTTGTCGTCGGAGCCGCTGCGCGGGTTCGATTTCCGGATGTGTGACGTGGGGTCGACGCGGGTGTCGGCGGGGTTGGTCGCGAACGCGGGTGGTGCCTTGCGGTTCGCGTCGAGGTCGTCGAGGTCGAGGCTTGCGCCGCTGCGCTTGTACCGCCCGACTGTCGTCTCCTGTGTGCCGAGCGGGGAGTGGTCCCATTCGGGCATGTCGAATTCGATGGCTTGAACGAACAGATAGGTGCCGTGCGCGGTCCATGCTGGTTCGCTTGTCGGCACGGATTGGAGGTCATCGGGAAAGATGGGGCCTGACGTAGTGGTTCCGTAGCCGGTTTGTCCGGGTTGTGGTGCTGGTTGCGGGCCGCCGGGTGGGTTGGCTGGGTAGTCGGCCATGTTCGCCGGGTCGACGAACACGAGTTTGCTGTCCTCGCTGAGGTGGGCGGGATCGAGGTTCGAGGTTCCGTCGTGGAAGCCGATCAGCGCCCGTGCTTCGCCGCTGCTGGCGCGACCGGCTCGACTCGTGAATCGCTGGTCGCCGCGGACGGCCCACACGGTCTGCAACCGTCCGGCGAGGGTGAACTCGATTCGTCTCTGCACATGCTCCGCGACATACACGTTGTCGGTGTTGATCTGCACGACGATGTCGCCCGTACCTGTGGTTGCGGCTGGGAGTCCGATCTGCTCGAACGGTGCCGCAATCAGGTCCGCCGGACGCAGCGCAGCGGGTACCTCGAGCGCGTCGAACGCTGTCAACCCGTTGCCGACCGTGACGGTCAGGAAGCTGCGATTGAAGTTGTCGGCGTATCCGAGTTCGCCGGTTTCTGGGAATGGCTGCGATTTGTCGGTGTCATCGCGGATCTCGTCGATGTCGCTGCGGAGTTCCCGTTCGATGACTGCTCTCAGCAGCTCCAACGTGTCCACCGTGGTTGCCCGGTCGCGGGTGCCGACCAGGTCGTACGCGACGACGATTTCGTGTTCTTGGGGGCGGTTGAGGATGCCCGCCTGCGGTCCTTGGGTCATGTCGTTTCTCGCTTCCGTGAGTTTCTGGTGATACTCGCTCGAAAACGACGCTGTTCTCGATCGAGAACAGCGTAGGGTGCCCGGCCGCTGTTCGCAACTGAGATCGACTACTATCTCGATACAGAATGGATGCCCAGCTGCTGTCGTTGCTCCAACAGGAGAAGATGAGCTCCCCAGCCGCGTCTGATGCGGACTGCATACGGATGATCGCGGCCCGAGCAATCGATGAGCTGGGGGTGGACCGCCTGCCGGTCAACCTTGACTGGGTGACGTCCTACTTCGACATCACCGAGATCGTGAGCGACCCGACGCTGGAAGTGTCCGGATGCCTCATCCGCCTCGAGGGCAAAACGATCATCCGGGTGCGATCCGATGACGTGCCCGGCAGACAACGATTCACGATCGGCCACGAATGTGGGCACACGTTCTTGCCCGGGTACTACCTGAAGACTCAATACCGATGCGCGCCAGTCGAGTTTCGGCCAGTCAAGAAGAAAGTCCAGGCCGATTCTGATGAGGTGCTGTGCGACATCGCCGCGAGCGAGATCATCCTTCCCGAAGTTTTGGTGCTGCCGCTAGCGCTGACTTCCGACTTCGGTCTCGACACCGTCGAAGTCCTCGCCGAAGCTGCCCAAGCAAGTCTGGTCGCGTCGGCACGACGCCTCGTCGACGCCTGGCCCGAGCCTGCGTGCCTGGTGGCCATGGAAGTCCGCACGAAACCGATCGAAGCGGGTAAAGGCGCGACCGCGAAGCTGCGCGTCACCGGGTGGCACGCCCACGGTGACGGCTGGCCATTCTTCATCCGACACAAATCCGTGGAGGAATCCCTCCTCCGCGACGCACTAGAAGGAGCAGACGTGCACGCCGCGAACACGACACTCACCTCGATTTGTTCTCACCCCATCTCTGGAGTGGAACTCCATGCACGGAACTATCCCTACGTGAACAGCGTTGGCGAACGATGCGACCGTGTGATCGCACTGTTGCGCCGACCAGGTATGTCGTTCGCAAGATGAGCGACCTCAGCCCGAATACCATCGGCGGAAGAGTTCGAACGCTGCGCGAAGAGATCGGGATGAGCCTCGGCGAGTTGGAGACCCTCTCCGGCGTCTCCAAGAGCTACATCTGGAACTTGGAAAACAAGGAACAACATCAGCGGCCGAGCGGAGAGACCTTGTACGCGCTGGCCAAAGCGCTCGGAACAACGATGTCCGACTTGCTTGGCCGGCAGCTGCTCAGCGCCGAAGCAACACAGATCGAGCCCTCCTTGCAGGCATACGCGGACGAAGCAGGGCTCAGTGACGGAGACGTGCGCATGCTGGCTTCCATCAAGTTTCGTGGCGGAAGCCCTCAGACGTCTGAACGATGGGCATTCATCTACAACGCAATCAAAGCAAGCAAGCAGTTCGATTGACCGGCATCGGTCGCTGGGGCTGAGAACATCGGTTGGACGCTCTGGAGGCTGCTGCGCTCATGGTCAGATCGCCGGCCGCTCAAACGGCAATTGTCACTTCGCCGACGCCCCACGTTCCGCACCAGTGTGCGGAGATTGGCGGCGCCGTGCGACGTCTGCGACACCCTCGAATTCAGGGTCGCGTGGCGAAGATTTGAGGCACCGTTGCGGTGGCGCGGTGCGCCGCGGCTAGATCGGGCGATATCCAATCCAGGAGTTCGACCGATTGGCTCCACACATCGACGATTCCAATCCGCTGAGTCGTACCGGCGACGGGCACACCGGCGAAAATCGGCTCGTGATGGGCCGACCGGTTCCTGAGCCGCTGAAAGTTCGATGCGCGCTGATGGACGGCGTCACGGGTCGGTTGTCAATGGCCAATTGTTTCTGCCCGTGGGCGGTCAGTGGAACTGCCCGCTGGTGGCCATCAGAATTGCCCACTGATGGCCAATGGAACTGCCCAGTGATCAGTTGGTCAGTGGCCTCACCCCTTTGCCTCGGGTTGCTTGGGTGAGGCGGATCGAGTCGCCGTTGGTGATGACGACGTGAGCGTGGTGCAGCAACCGGTCGACGGTCGCGTTGGCGATGGTCTTGGGCATCAGCTCGTCGAACCCGGCTGGGTGCAGGTTCGAGGACAACGCGATGGACCGTTTCTCGTAGGCCGCGTCGACAACGCGGTAGAGCGCTTCCGCGGTCTCGGTGGTGACCGGGAGCAGTCCGATGTCGTCGATGCAGATCAGGTCGGCGCGCCTGATCTTCTTGATTGCGCGGCTGGTGCTGTCATCGACGCGGTGACGGCTGATCAACGCCCCGAGGGTCTCGAGGGAGAACCATTGGACGTGGCAGCCGTGCCCGATCGCGGCGTGGCCGAGGGCTTCGAGGAGGTGGGATTTGCCGGTCCCGGACGGTCCGCAGACGACGAGGTTCTCGTGGCGGTCGATCCACTCGAGCGTCGTCAACGAACGTTGCGTCGGGGCCGGGATCGATGACACCGTTTCGTCCCAGTTGTCGAATGTCTTGCCGGTCGGGAACCCGGCCGCGGTGCGTCTGATGTTGATCGATGATGCCCGCCTGCCGGCGAGTTCCTCGGTGAGCAACGCCCGGACTGCTTCGGCCGGGTCCCAGCGTTGCGCCTTGGCGGTGGCGAGCACCTCTGGTGCTTGGCGGCGCATGTGCGGCAGATGCAACTGTCGCAACAGGTCGACGACCTGATCGATCGGTGCGGTCATGTCGGTCATGACGCGGCCTCCCCGAACTTTGCCCAGGCACGCGTGGATGGTTGCATCGAGTGGTCCTCATCCGCGCGTCGTCGTTGCCCGACCGGGTGTGCGGCGATGATCGACGCTGTGTCGCCGTCGGCGAACCGTTCGAACGTCGCCGCGTGACCGAGCGCCCAATCGACCCTTTCGACACCATGCAGGCGGGCGAGCTGAACGGCTTCGGCCATCTTCACCTTCACCCTCGACGTCCCCGCTGCGGCAGCTTCGACGAGCCACATCCGGGCGCCGGCGCCGAGCTCCAGGAACTCGGCCTCGGCCGCGTTCGTCGGCCTCGGTTGGCGGGCCAGCGCCCCGGCTGGTCGTGGCGGGTAGTGCGCGTCGTCGATGCTCGGGTTGCCCGGCGTCGACAGGACATGCCTCGCGACCTCGACCGGGCCGGTGAGCGGGATGTGGGTGGCGACGATCTCGTCGCCGTCGACACGGACCCACACGACCTGATCGACGAGGGTGTGCGGAACCGAATACGTCACACCACCGAAGCTGATCGTCGATGTCCACGTGACCTTGCGGGTCTCCCCGAACGCTGCGGTGAACGCCGCGTCGGGCAGGCGATGCAACCGGTCGCGTTCCTCGATCAACATGTCGACAGGTGCCCGGCGGGTGACCCGATGCTCACGTCCGTTGACCTTGACCATGAACACCTCGCAGGCATCGACGAGCTCGGCCCACGATCCATAGTTGTCGCGCAGGTTGGTGTCGGTCGGGACCAGATCCGCTTTCGCGATCTGAACCGTGCGCTCGACCCCGCCCTTGGTCTCAGGGTCCGCCGGGACACAGGTCGCAATGGTGACGCCGTAGTGATGGCCGACCTGAACGATCAACGGATGCCGCACCGCGATCCCGGCGACGTGGCCGGTCGACACGGTGCGTTCGTTGTCAGTCAACCAATACGTCGGCACACCACCGAACGCGCGCATCGACCTGTCCAGGCACGAGATCACCGTCGGCAACGTCTTGTCCCACACCGCGAACACCACCCTGAACCTGCACCACGCCAACCACGCGCAGAACAGATACGTCTGACGGCCGGCGATCTTGGGGCCGTGACCCCAGTCCCACTGAGCCCACATCCCCGGCTCCACAACCCATGGCCGATAGACGCGCCGCCGGCCCGCCTTCCAGTTCAACTTCACGCCGGCGAGGGCGCGACGGACGGTGCGGTCCGAGCCGTCGAAACCGAGCCCGACGAGCTTGTCGAACACGACATCGCCACGCACCTTGCCGTTGGAACGATCGACCCATTCCTCGATCTTGGGCATGAACCCATCGATCAACTTGACCCGCTCCGGCGGGTTCACGCCATCAGGCAACAAGCCCCTGTCGCGCATCGTGACCCAATGCTCGACCGTGTGATGAGAGCAACCCGCCAACGCAGCGGCGGCCCGATAACTGTTCGTCAACGCGAACGCTTCCAAGATTTCCATGATCTCCTCGTAAGACTTCAACAAGTTCCTTCCGG
>JAOBWO010000278.1 GCA_025463415.1 Acidimicrobiales bacterium
TCGAGGCCAAGTACGGCTTGAAGAAGCAGGACATGGTCAAGATGAACATCAAGGGCGTGTTCCAGATCTGGATGAAGGACGGCTCGTACCACGAGATCGATCTGAAGGAGTGCCACGGCTGGACCCGTCAGGGCTGCAAGAACTGCCCCGACTTCGCGGCCGAGCACAGCGACATCGCCACCGGCGGCATCGGCGAGGACAACGACTGGACGCTCACGATCGTGCGCACCGAGCTCGGCGAGGAGGTCATCAACCGAATGATCGCCGACGGCACGATCATCGCCCGACCCGCGCAAGAGGACAAGGAAGCGATGCGCCTGCTGCGGCTGCTCTCGATCGTCAGCCGTCGCCGCTGGCCCGAGTTCGCGGACCGCGCACCGGCCATCGGTGTGCCACCGCCGAAGAAGAAGGCTGCTGCCGCGCCGGCAGCAGCAGCAGAGGCACCTGCGGACGCGCCGCCACCGCCGGCCGACACCGCGGCGCCGGCTGCCGCCACGGAGTAGGGCGCGGTGCCACTTCATCCGCAGGCCGACCGCTTGATCGCGGCGATGGCGGTCTTCGGCAAGCCGATACCCGAATGCACGGTCGAGGAGGCCCGCGCCCAACGCGCCGCTCGTCCACGCCCGGACCCGGAGGCCGTGCACGAGGTGCGCGAGCTCGATGCCGGAGGCGTGCCGGCGCGGCTGTACCGGCCGAGCCCGTCCGACGGCCTCGGCCTGCTCGTGTACTTCCACGGCGGAGGCTGGGTCATCGGCGACCTCGAATCGCACGACAACGTCTGTCGCGCGCTGGCCAACCGCAGTGGCCACGCCGTGCTCAGCATCGACTACCGCCTCGCTCCCGAGCATCCGTTCCCCGCCGGTCTCGGCGACGCGATCAACGCAACGCGATGGGCTCATGCCAACGCGGCCGACCTCGGCTGTGATCCGGACCGCCTCGCGATCGGCGGCGACTCGGCGGGCGGCAACTTCTCGGCTGTCGTCGCCAACCTCGGCGCGGTGCCGTTGCGGTTCCAGGTCCTCGTCTATCCGGTGACCGATGCGCGATGCAGCTCCCCGTCGTATTCGACGAACGGCGAGGGCTACTTCCTCACCCGCGCCTCGATGGACTGGTTCGTCGAGCACTACCTCTCCGGCGGATCCGGAGCGATCGACGACCCACGCGTCTCACCGCTGCTCGCTGACGACGCCGCGCTCCGCGCCAACCCTCCGACGCTGGTGATCACCGCCGAGTTCGACCCGTTGCGCGACGAAGGCGATCAGTACGCCGCACGTCTCGCCGCGCTCGGTGTGCCGGTCAGCCACGTCCGCTTCGGCGGGATGTTCCACGGGTTCTTCAGCCTGGGCGAGTTCCTCGACGACGGCCGCACCGCGGTCGCGCTCGCGGCCGAAGCGCTCAAGATTGCTCTGGACCGCTGAGCGTTTCCTGGACGGCCGCCACCTGCCGCGCACGGGTGAACACCGCGTCGAGCATCGGCTCGGTGAGTCGTCCCGTGAACGTGTTCTGCTGGCTCGGGTGGAACGAGCACATCAGCGTGTAGCCGCCCGGTGCGGGCACCTCGACGAGGTGGCCGAACTTCGGACGCGGCCGCACACCGAGCTCGCCGCACGCGACCTCGTAGGCGAACGCGCCGAGGCAGACCACGACGCGTGCGCTGGTCAGCAGGGCGAGCTCGCGCTGCAGGAACGGGCGGCAGTTGTCGCGCTCGCTCGTCTCCGGCTTGTTCCCCGGCGGAGCGCATCGCACTGCCGCGGTGACCCATGCATCGGTCAGCTCGAGGCCGTCGTCGGCCCACACCGATTCGGGACGGTTGGCGAGACCGGCGCGGTGCATCGCCCGGAACAGCCAGTCGCCGCTTCGATCCCCGGTGAACACCCGTCCCGTGCGGTTGGCGCCGTGTGCCGCCGGCGCCAGACCGAGCACGATGATCGACGCCCCCGGATCGCCGAACCCCGAGATGGGTCGGCCCCAGTACTCGTCGTCGCGGTACGAGGCGCGCTTGTCGACGGCGACGAGCTCGCGCCATGCGACCAGACGAGGACAGGCGCGGCAATCGACGATCTCGGCTCGGAGCGCGGCCAGCGCGTCGGCTGCGGACTTCGGACGGGGTGCCATCGGGAGCCGACGCTAAGGCCTCATCGCGGCCTTCCGGCGTTACATTGACGACACATGGCGAACAAGGCTGCCCCCGGTCCACCCAGCACGCTGATCCTGCTCGTCCGTCACGGCCAGACGCCGACCACGGGCAAGTTGCTGCCCGGCCGCGCGCCGGGGCTGCACCTGGCCGACGTCGGACAGACGCAGGCGCAGGCGGCTGCCGATCGCATCGCCGCGCTGAGCAAGGTCGACGCGGTGTACGCCTCACCGCTGGAGCGGGCACGCGAGACCGCCGCACCCATCGGCAAGATCCTCGGCCAGAGGGTGCGGATCGACAGGGGCCTGCTCGAGTGCGACTTCGGCGACTGGACCGGCGCCGAGCTGAAGAAGCTGGTCAAGCTGCCGGAGTGGACCACGGTCCAGCGCTCGCCCTCCACGTTCCGCTTCCCCAACGGGGAGAGCTTCACCGAGATGCAGACCCGCATCGTCAGTGCGCTGGACCGCATCCGCGCCGCGCATCCGGGCGGCACGGTCGTGTGCGTCTCTCACGCCGACCCGATCAAGGCCGCCGTCGCGCACGCGATGGGCACGCACATCGACCTGTTCCAGCGCATCGTCATCTCGACGTGCTCGATCAGCGCCATCGCCTACAGCGTCGGTGGCCCCGTCGTGCTCACCGTCAACTCGACGGGCGGACCACTCAGCGACTTGAGGCCGTCATGAGGATCTCGGACTCGACCAAGGGCTCGATCTGATGGGCGTCTTCTACCAGCTCGACGACGTCGACGCGTTCACGACCGCGGCGCTCGGGCGCCCTGGGGCGCGCGTGTTCTACCTACAGGTCCGCCAGGGCGAGATCCGCGTCACCGTCAAGTGCGAGAAGCAGCAGGTGTCGGCGATCGCCGAGTACTTGCGCAAGGTGATGAACGACCTGCCATCGCCGAGCACCAAGCCCCTGCCCACCACGTTCGAGATCCACGAGCCGGTCGAGCCGGCGTTCGTGCTGGGCGCGATCGGCCTCGGCTACGACCGTGACACCGATCGGTTGCTTGTGCAGCTCGAGGAGGTCGCCGTGGTCGACGAGAACGGCGAGCTGGACGAGGACGCCGACCGTGGGCACATCCGCCTGCTCCTCCAGCGGGGCCAGGCGTTGGCGTTCTGCGAGCACACCGAGATCGTGGTCGCCGCCGGCCGCCCCGCATGCATGTTCTGTGGTCATCCCCTCGACCCCGACGGACACCCGTGCCCCAAGATGAACTAGCGCAGGCCGAACGGGAGCCGGCCCGACAGCTCGATCTGCTCCACAACGCGACCATCGAGATCGAGGGTCGGATGCCGTGGAGCAGCAATGCGACGTTCCTCGTCACGCTCACGCCGGACGACCCGTCACTGGGCACGGGCCAGGCGATCTACAAGCCGTTGCGCGGCGAGCGACCCTTGTGGGATTTCGAGCCCGGTCTGTACCGGCGCGAGGTCGCCGCGTACCTGCTCAGCGAGGCGCTGGGCTTCGGCGTGGTCCCTCCCACCATCGTGCGCGACGGCCCCCTCGGCGACGGATCGCTGCAGTGGTTCGTCGACGCCGACCACCAGCAGCACTACTTCACCATCTACGAGGCGCGTGAGGACCTGCACGAACAGCTCCGCCTGATGGCCGTGCTCGATGTCGTCGCCAACAACACCGACCGCAAGAGCGGCCACTGCCTGCTGTCCCGCGACGATCGGATCTGGGGGATCGACCACGGGCTCTGCTTCGCGGCCGACTTCAAGTTGCGCACCGTGATCTGGGAGTTCGGCGGTCAGCCGATCCCGGAGTCGTCGATCGAGCCGTTGGGGCGGTTGATGCAGGGCGTGCCGCTCGGCATCGCGGCGTTGTTGGCCGACGACGAGGTCGCTGCGATCCAGGAGCGGGCCGAGTGGCTGCTCCAGAACGGCGAGCTCCCGATCGACGAGACCGGCCGCCGCTATCCCTGGCCGCTGGTCTAGAGCGCGAGGCTGCCGAACACGTCGACGATGACGTGAGTGGGCGATGAGGTGAAGATGCAGATCGTGCCCGCGGAGGACAGCTTCGTCACGACGAGGTTGGGCAGCGTCTGGTTCGGTGCGAAGTTCACGTTCGACACCGGCGGCCGCGCCGTGCCGCAGGGGTAGACCGTGACGTAGCCCGAGAGCTCGGGTGCGTCCACCGTGACGTTGAGGACGACCGCACCCACGGTGTTCGGCAGGCCGCCGCGTCCGGCGATCATCAACGTCGTGTCCTGCGACAGCCCGCGCTTGCCCATCGCGTTGGCAGAGCCGTCAATGGTGCCGTAGCCGTCGCGTGTCTCCATCAGGCGTGCCGGCTGGGCCATCGGCGAGAACGTCGACGGATCGAGCTCGCCGAACACGTCGACGATCACGTCCGTCGGGTTCGAGGCGTAGATGCACACGGTGCCCGTCGCGCTCAGTGCAGTGACCACGGCGTTGGGCACCGGAGAGCTCTTCGGGAAGTTGACGTTCGAGGTGGCCGGGCGCGTGCCGTCGCACGGCCACACCGTGAGGAACCCGCCGGCGGATGCTCCGACAGCGGTCACGTTGAGCACGGCGGACTTCGCCGTCGCGCTGATCCCGCCACGACCGGCGACCGGGACCACGACGACGTCGCCGACGCCCAAGGGACCGGCGCCGGCCCCGACACTGTCGATCGTCGGCGAATTGGCGCGCGTGTCGAGCAGTCGCGCCGGGTTCGCCAATGCCTTCACGCTGGAATCCGGAAGCACGTTGAACACGTCGACGACGAGGTCAGCCGCACGTTGGCTGTAGATGCACACCGTGCCGGCGGCGCTCAGTTTGGTGATCACCGCGTTGGAGATGATCTGGCCCGCCCTGACGTTCAGGTTCGACGTCGTCGGCTGCGTGCCGCACGGGTACACCGTCACGAAACCATCCGCCGCAGTTCCGAGCACGGTCACGTTGAGGGTGACGGCCTTGGCGTCACCGGGCACGGGCCCGCGTCCGGCGATTGCGATCTCGGTGGTGCTTCCGGCACCGACCTGTTTGATCCCGGCGTCGACACCGTCGAGCGTCTTGAAGCCGGGGCGAGTGTCGAGGTACCGCGCCGGCAACGGACCGGACGAATCGATCGCAGCCGGCGCGACGAGCACCGCAGGCGCGACCGGCGGGTTCGAGGGAGCGGGGGGCTTCGGCGCGGCGAAGGCCTGACCGGCTGACGCAGCGGCGATGCCGTCCCACGTCGGGCTGTCCTCGTACCCGAGAGCCCAGATCGCGATGCCGGCGAGCGCCTTGTCGGAAGCCATCTTGGCCCGGTCGGCGATGCCCTGGGCGTCGACGAACCACACGGTCCGGTAGATGTTGCAGCGGACGGTGATGTTGTTCGCATCCCCACCGGAGTACGACTCGATGTAGTTGTACGTGTACTCGTGGTACGTGGCGTTCCACGTCGGCGTCTGACCCGCCTTGGATGCGTTCTGGAACGCGGCCACCGTCGTCGGGTTGCGCTTCAGCGTGGCGTTGGAGGCCAACGCGCTGGTGGGGCACGAGCCGTCGACCTTGGTCACCCAGTCCGTGCCGTAGGCCGGGATGCCGAGCACCAACTTGGCCGGAGCCACCGCCGACTTGAGGTAGTCCATCGTCGTGGAGACCCAGTTGTACGGTGCGATCGGGCCGGGCGAGCCGACGCTGTACGCGTACATCATCACCTTGATCCGGTCGACGGCCGAGTTCATCGCCGGGTAGTTGTAGACCCAGTAGCCGCTCGAGGTGGACTTGCCACCGTCGTAGATCGGCGGCACGCTGACCTCGAGCCGCTTGCCGGCGCCGTGCAGGAGGGTGCCGAGTTCGGTGACGAACGCGCCCCAGTTGGCGTACGTGTCCAGGCCTCCCTGCGACGCTGGCAACCACGTCGATCGCCCGTCGCTGAACGCGAACTTCTCGTAGTCCAGATCGACGCCCTCGAAGTTGTTCGCGTTGAGGAAGTCCAGCAACGCTTGCTCGTGCGCGGCGCGCTGCGCGGGATCTGCGAGCACTGTCGCCATCGCTCGCGCCGGCAGGCCGTCGGTGATCGTGGCGATGATCGGCTTGCCCGCTGTCTGCGCGGCGCGGGCGGCGGAGAGGATCGAGGCGTTGCCATTGCCCGTCGTGGTCGCGATGGTGGTCGCCGAAGTGGCGCTGTAGAAGAACAGCGTCGACTCGCTCATCGTCGACGAATGCGCGCCCAGCGAGGTGCCGGCTGCGGACGAGTAGTACGGCGCCCAGGCGCTGACCTCGAGCGGGGTCACGGCGTGCACCGGCGTGGCGACGTCGACCACCGACGTCACCGCTGCAGCGGAGGCGACCAGCGCACCGGCCCACACGGTGGCGAGGCGGCGGGGCGATTTCGGCGCGCGCGACAGCGCTTCACGAAAGAGCATTCGTCAACCCTAGGCCCACGGCGCTGACGATTCGCCGCGCCCCCCGGACGCGAACGGGGCGGGTCCGTGTGGACCCGCCCCGTTCGAGCGTGCTGCGCGTACCGCCGGAGCGGCAGGGGTCAACGTCCCTGCAGGGCCTCGATCAGCTTCGGAAGCACCTTGTGCACGTCGCCGACGATGCCGAGATCGGCGATGCCGAAGATCGGGGCCTCGGGGTCCTTGTTGATGGCGATGATGTTCTTGGAGCCCTTCATGCCCACCATGTGCTGGGTGGCACCGGAGATGCCGCAGGCGATGTAGACGGTGGGCTTGACGACCTTGCCGGTCTGGCCGACCTGGTAGCTGTAGGGAACCCAGCCGGCGTCGACGATTGCACGGGAGGCGCCGGGGGCGCCCTTGAGCGCCTTGGCCAGGTCCTCGATCATCTGGTACTAGCCGGCCTCGCCGAGGCCACGGCCACCAGAGACGACCACGGCCGCTTCGTCGAGCTTCGGGCCGGAGTGCTCCTCGACGTGGCGATCGAGCATCTTGGCGGCGCCAGCGGCACCCGTGTCGGGGACGGCGAGCTCGGCCACCTCGGCGGCTCCGCCGCCGGACTCCTCGGCCACGAACGACTTCGGCCGGAAGAGGGCGATGGCGGGTGATCCGGCGGCGATCTTGGTCTTGTCGTTCTGGGTGCCACCGAAGTTCTGGGTCGAGACCACGATGCAGTCGCCGACCTCGACGTCGGTGTTGTTGGTGAGCACCGGCTTGTCGAGCTTCACCGAGAGACGGGCGGCGATGTCGCGGCCGTCGTAGGTGGTGCCGAACATCAGCAGGTCGGGAGCTTCGCCGCCCTCGAAGGCGGGGAGGCTCCCGACCGGTTGATGTTCGGCACCACCTACGACGGCCGCGACATCGCCGCCCGTCTGTCGGTGAAGCTCGACAAGCCGGAGCTAACCAACAACACCGACGTCGAGGTCGACGACGGCATCGTGGTGTCCACCCAGATCTTCGGTGGCACCCAGATCGTCAAGACCAAGTTCGCGGCCGGATCGCCCGCCATCGCGCTGTTCCGCCCGAAGTCGTTCGTGGCCGAGGAGTCCGGCGGCGGCGCCGCCGAGGTGACCGAGCTCGCCGTCCCCGACACCGGTGCTGCCGGCGCGGCCAAGATGCTCGATCGCCACGTCGAGGAGCACTCCGGCCCGAAGCTCGACGAAGCGGCCGTGGTCGTCTCTGGTGGCCG
>JAOBWO010000285.1 GCA_025463415.1 Acidimicrobiales bacterium
TCACGTCCAACACTGGACACCAGACATGGGCCCGACCGATCTGGCCAACTTGCTCCCGGTCTGTAGCCGCCACCACCACGCCCTCCACGAAGGCGGCTGGCGAGCCCACCTCCACACCGACCGGTCATTGACCATCACCTACCCCGACGGCACCATCCAAACCACCGGACCACCCAACACCGAAAGGGCGGCGTGAACGGGGACGTCGACCCGGCTGAAACGCGTCGGGGAGCTCATATCGATCGCGACGATTCGCCTCTACGGGACGGCGTTGGAGAACCGTCGCGATCGCAGCCGCAGTATGCGCCGGGGCGCGCGCGGCGTCAACCGGAAAGATTCACATTTGTTCACGTGGATCAAGGCCACGGTTCCTCAGCGACGATCAGCCTCGACGTCGGTGTTCGATGCCGCCATTGGGTCGGTTCGCGAGCGGCAGTGCGGGCGATCGGGAGCCAGTCGGGTATGTGAACATCACGACTGGAGGATGCGCCCGATCGCGTGCGCCGTGAGCCGGAACGCGGTGAGGGCGCCGAGACCGTTGACGTCGCGCTCGGGGACGAACTCGACGACGTCGAAGCCTGCGATTCGGCCGCGCTCGGCAGCCATGTCGATGACGTCGATCGCCTGGTAGTAGCTGAGCCCGCCGGGTTCGGGGCCGATCACGCCGGGCATCACCGTCGGGTCGAGACCGTCGACATCGATGGTGACGAGCACGTCAGAGCCCTCGGGGATGAGTTCGCGGATCGGGTCGACGCCGTAGCGGTGCACGTCGTGGCCGGAGACGAAGTGCACACCACGTGCGAGCGCTGCATCGACATCGGCTTGTCGAGCCGACCCGACGCCTCGCTGACCGATCTGGATCATCGTGCCGACGTGGGCCATCTCGCTGGAGCGCCGCATCGTCGACGACAAGCCCATCCGCTCACCGTTGACCTCGTCGCGCCAATCGATGTGCGCGTCGATCTGGACGATCGTCAGGGCACCGTTGCTGCCTGCAGCTGTGGATCCTGCATAGGCCTGGATGAACGGGATCGGGATCGAGTCGTCGCCACCAAGCACCACAGGCACCGCGCCGGCGGCGAGGATGCGCGCGCACGCCTCGGTGATGCGCGCCCGGTTGGCCGCGAAGTCCTCGGCGTCCCACTCGATGTCGCCGCCGTCGAGCACCACGGCACCATCCGGGATCGCCGGCGCGCCGAGGTCGAAGTTCCAGTGGCCGTGGAGACCGCTGTACGTCCTGCTCGCCCGACGGATGGCTTCCGGCGCGGCAGCGCAGTACGGCCCGACCGACACGTACGGAGTGGCGCACGGCGCCCCGATGACGACCACGGCCGGTGCACCGGTCTGGGCGGCTCCCACGAGACCATCGAGGGCGGCCACGTCGCACGGATCCAGACCGAGGAAGGTCGAGGAGTCAGTGCCGCCGAGCATCGTCCGCAAGTCCTGCATCATCACTCCCTGTTGGTGTCCCACGAGGAGCGTAGGGCGGCGCGAAACCGCGCGACGATGTGTAGATGAGAGACGGTGAACCCGCTGTACCCCTGTCCGCTGCCGCAATCAGGCCACCCAGAAGTACGAGCCTGTCGCAGTTCGAGTCGTCGTTCGAGTCGCCGGTCGAGTCGTCGGGCGAGACGGAGCGGTTCCACTTCCGCTCCGGCAACTGGCTGCTGATCGTCGCCGTGGCGGCACTGCTCTCGGTCGTCATGCCAGCCGCGCTCATCCCGATGCTGACCATCGGCGGCACGTTCACGACCGGCAAGTCAGTGCCGGTCGGGTTGCGCGTCTGGTTCGTGGTGTGGCTCGTGCTCGGCCTCTTCCTGATGTATCGGATGATTCGGACCCGCGTTGTCGTGACCGACGATGCACTGATCGTGTACAACCCGGCTCACACACGCCGCCTCCAGTGGGACGCGATCGACCACATCGATGTCCGCAAGGTCTACACCGGCTCCGGCGCAAGCCGCTCGGCCATGGCCAAGGTACGGGTCTACCCGAACGAGGGCGAGGCGTTCAGGATCGCTGCTGCAAGCGTGTACTACCGCACGCGGGCCAAGGCGCTGCAGGGACTGCTTGGCGAGCTGGCCGCGCACGGGGTGCAGGTCGACGACGTCACCTGACGCACCGGCCTCCGCCCGAACTCACGGCGATCAGACGTTGCGGGCCATGTTGTCGAACCGGGTGTAGGCGCCGAGGAAGGCCAACCGGCGCATGCCGATCGGACCGGAGCGGTGCTTGGCGATGATGATCTCGGCCGAGCCCTTGTCCGGCGACTCCGGGTTGTAGACCTCGTCGCGGTAGAGGAACATCACGACGTCGGCGTCCTGCTCGAGGCTTCCCGACTCACGCAGGTCGGCCAGCATCGGCCGCTTGTCGCCACGACTCTCGAGGTTTCGGCTGAGCTGGCTGAGCGCGACGATCGGGATCTGCAGCTCACGGGCGAGGACCTTCAGACCGCGGCTGATCTCGCTGACCTCGAGCTGACGGTTCTCGCTGTTGCTGCCGCTCATGAGCTGGAGGTAGTCGATCACGATCAGCCCGAGGCCCTCGCGCGACTTGAGCCGGCGGGCCTTGGCGCGGATCTCCATGACCGTGACACGTGGGTTGTCGTCGAGGTACAGGGGCACCTCGAGGCGGCCGACCGCGCGGCCGAGCTTGGTCCAGTCGGCCTCGGTGAGCTTGCCGTTGCGGAGCTTGCTGGAATCAACCCGGGCCTCGCTGCTGAGGATTCGCTGGGTGAGCTCGGCGTGGCCCATCTCCAACGAGAACACGAGCACGGGTAGGCGCGAGGTCATCGCGGCATGCACGGCCATGCCCAGCCCGAAGGCAGTGTTGTGGACGAACACGTCGGCGGCGACGAAGTTGTGCGTGCCGGGCACGTTGAAGTCGTAGACCTGCTCGACGCCGGCGGGCTCTATGCTGACGATCGGATCCCAGGACACATCGGGCGAGGCCCAGCGGCGGAGGACGTCGCACCCGAACAGCTCACCGAGCAGCGCCACGGTCTCGCGCCGAGGGCGTCGGCGGTAGACGTTCCAGTCGTGGCCACTCGCTCGACCGACGAGACGGTTGACGTCGGCCCAGGTGAGCTCGCTTTTGGCCTTGAGCACATCGTCCCAGACCTGCATCGGCAGTCCGTCGTCGAGGCTCGGCGCCGCAGTTGCCGCAGCAGCGACTGCGGCCGCAGTGGCCGATGCAGCCACGGAGCGATCGCCTTCGGCACGATCGGCGCGCACACCGATGCGCGCGCAGAACCGCGCCGCGTCGAGCACCCCGACCTCGAACATCCGTCGCCGCACCCCGCCCTGCAGCACGAAACGATCCCGGCGTCTGCTGCGGATGCCGAAGCGCAGCAACAGGTGGGCGACATCGACGCCGAGCTGATCGGCCGCTGTCTCGAACACGATCCGCGCTTGGCCCGTCTTGGTGACCCAGGCCGTGCCGGCGAAGAGTCGGCCGAGCAACCCGGCCATGCTCGACTCGGTGAGCACGAACGCTTCGGCGTGCAGCCGGCCATCGCGGACGCAGCGCGAGGCGAGCGCGTCGATCGCGTCGTCGGTCAGGTCGACGCTGCCGAACACTGCAATCGACGTCGGCACGGCGATCGTTGCGCCGACCGTGATCGACTCGACCGGCTTCCAACCGTCGCCGGTGAGCAGTGGATGCGCTGCCGTGAGGCGGATCGAGCGCCCCGAGCGAGTCGTGACACGGAACAACGGCTTGGCGCCGTCGTCGTAGAACCCGGCGAAGTGGCCGACCGTGACATGGCCGTCGTCGGCCAGCGACACGCACCCGACGGCGTCGCCGGAGGTGCCGCGGCGGTACCACTCCTGCGCCGTGCGGATCTCGCCGGTCTGTGGATCGACCATCGGGGTGTCCCACGCCACGCACTTGCCCATCGCGGGTCGGGCTCCGACGATGTTCAAGGTGCTCGGTTGCAGACCGGAGAGGACCTCGTCGAGATCGTTGTAGCCGGTGGCGAGCCCGGTGATGATGTCGCCGCGCTCGTAGGTCTCCTGCAGCTTGTCCATCGCCAACGGCATCAGGTCGCCGAGCGGCATCACGGAATCGGTGACACGGTCCTCGGCCACCTCGAAGACCTTCGTCTCGGCTTCGTCGAGCGCCTTGGACACGTCGTCGGGCTCGTTGTAGGCGATCTCGGCGATCTCTGCAGCGACACCGATCAGGCGGCGCAGCACCGCCGTGTCCTGGACGATCTTCGCGTAGCGGGTCGCGTTGGAGATGGCCGGCGTGGCGTTCTGCAGCTCGAGCAGCAGTTCGGCACCGCCGATCTCCTCCAGCAGGCCGGCACGACGCAGCTCGTCGGCCACCGTGACGGCATCGATCGGGTTGCCCGTCGCGCTGAGCCCACGGATCGCGTCGTACACGTACTGGTGGGCCGGCTTGTAGAAGTCGCCGACGGAGAGCCCCATCTCGGCGACGTTGCCGACTGCATCGCGCGACAGCAGCAGCGCCCCCAGCAACGACTCTTCCGCGTTGAGGTTGTGCGGCGGGACCCGACCCTCACCCCGGCGTATCGGGCGCGGACGCTCGCGCTGACTCTCTGCCAAGGACATCCGAACACCTTTCCGCGCTTTGCTTGTGGGGAGCTAGAGGAGCAACCTGTGTCTTGCGTGTGACTTGTCTGTGCGCAACCTGTGGAGGGACGAGAGCGGGACGACAGCGGGGATCACAGCGGGGACGGCAGGGTGCCGACGGTGATGCGCGCAGAGACAGCGCTGCCCCACGACGCGCGCCGTGGGGCAGCAGGACTTGCACTTCTCGATTGGCCGGGCACGCTGCCCGGAGGGTGGATCAGGCCTTCACGACCGCGATCGTGAAGGGGAACTCGACATCGTGGTGCAGCTGGGCCGTCACCGAGTACTCGCCGAGGGTCTTGATCGACTCGGGCATGACCAGCTTGCGCCGGTCGAGCTCGATGCTGGCCTGGGCCTGCACAGCCGATGCGACATCGGACGCCGTGACCGAGCCGTAGAGACGATCACCGGCGCCGCTCTTGGCGGTGATGGTGATGACCTTGGCGACGAGCACCTTGGCGATGGTCTGCGCGCTGTCGCGGTCGGCGGCGTCGCGCAGGTCGCGGGCACGACGCATCGCGCCGGCCT
>JAOBWO010000294.1 GCA_025463415.1 Acidimicrobiales bacterium
ATGAGCGTCAGCGCGATCGGCTCGATCATCGGCGGCATCTACATCGCCGGGATCAAGCCCGATCCTCGGCGCACCCTCGCGCTCGCGCTGGTCGGGTTCGGTGTCGCGTGCGTCGCGCTCGGCGTGATGCCGAGCTACTGGACGTTCGTGGCGATGAGCGTCGTGTTGGGATTCGCGTCGGCGTCGTTCCAGTCGGTGAACACCGTGGTCGTCCAGCAATCCACCGAACCGTCGATGCAGGGACGGGTGATGGCGCTGCATCAGACGGCGCTGTTCGGAAGCACACCGATCGGTGCCCTGCTGATGGGATGGGTCATCCACGTCACGTCACCGCGCGTTCCATTCGTGCTGGGCGGCATGTCGGCGCTGGTGTGCGCTGCTGTCGTCGTCGGCCGGCGGTCGCGTCGAGTCGTCACTGCCGCCGCCTGAGCGATCTCACCCGGGTGAGATGTCGCCCGGGGTGAGGCGCTCCCACCCTGTCGAGGCGGAAGGTGGGGACATGACCGCAACCACCACCTACGAGATCGTGATCAAGGGGCGAGCGACCGCTCGCTTCCTGCGCCCGTTGCTCGACGACTTCACCGTCGACCACACCCAAGTCGGCGTCACCCGCCTGATCGGAGACGTCCGCGACGCGGCGCACCTCCACGGCGTCGTCGCTCACCTGACCGCCGTTGGTGCCGAGCTGATCTCGATCGGCCCGATCACCCCGGCGGCAGCGAACACGATCACCCATCCGTCCAACCCGAACGAAACGAGCACCCAGTCATGATCACCGTCTCATCACTCACCAAGCAGTACGGAACCCGCACCGCCGTCGACGATCTCAGCTTCGATGTCGCAGCCGGCCGGGTCACCGGCTTCGTCGGACCCAACGGGGCCGGCAAGTCCACGACCATGCGAATGATGGTCGGACTCACTCGGCCCGACCGGGGCGACACGACGTACCGGGGTGTCAGCTACTCACGCTTGCAGCACCCGGCGCGCGTCGTCGGCACGGTCTTGGATGCGCGCTCGATGCACCCCGGTCGCACGGCACGCAACCACCTCGCCGCCGCGGCGGCGCTGGCCGCGATCCCCGCCCGCCGCGTGGAAGAAGTGCTGTCCGAGGTCGGCCTCGACAGCGCCGCAGACCTTCGCACCGGCGGGTTCTCCCTCGGCATGCGTCAGCGGCTCGCGCTCGCCGGTGCACTCCTCGCGGAACCAGAAGTCCTCCTCCTCGACGAACCCTCCAACGGCCTCGACCCCGACGGGATCCGCTGGCTCCGCAACTCGCTCAGCGCGTTCGCGGACAACGGCGGCACGGTGTTCGTCTCGAGCCACCTGATCGCCGAGCTTGCGATGTTCGCCGACGACCTCATCGTCGTCGGCGCCGGTCGCCTCCTCGCCGCGGAACCGGTCACCACCACGCTCGCTCGCGGCGAGTCGACGGTGAGCGTTCGCAGCCCCCAGGCAGCCGAGCTCGGACGGCTCCTCGAACGGCACGGCATCAACGCCGAGGCCGGTGCCGACGCACTCGCTGTGAGCGGGACGACGACAGCCGCCGTGTCGCAGATCGCGTTCGACAACCGCATCCAGATCACCGAGATCACCGAGACCCGACGGTCCCTCGAGGAGATCCTCCTCGACATCACCAGCAGCAGCGCCCAATTCGCCGCCGCCTGAACCAACCACCACAGACCACACACCCACACAGAACCGACAAGGACATCGCCATGACACTTCACTTCACCACCCAACTCACCGGCACGCTCGACATGGACTGCCGGCAGCTGACGACTCGTCAGCGCAGCGACGACATCGCCGCTTTCCCTGCTGCGCTGCGCAGCGAATGGATCAAGGTCCGATCACTCCGATCGACTCCAGGCCTCTTCGGAGGTGTCGTGGTCATCGGCGTCCTGTTGTCGTGGATCCTCGCCACGTTCGTCAAGACCGACCCCAACACCGGCCTGCCGTTCAGGATCGGCCAGACGTTCGTCTTCTCCACATGGCTCACCATGGTCCTGGCCATCGTCATGGGCACGCTGTCGTTCACCTCCGAGGTGCAACACGGCACCCTCCCGACCGCCCTGACCACACAGCCCGCACGCTGGGTGATCGTCGCGGCCAAGGCTGTCGTCGGTTCTGGCCTCGGTCTCGTCATGGGAGTGCTCGGGATGGCTGCGGGCTTCGGTGGCGCCGTGCTCGGTGGTCTCGAAGCCGGCGACACGTCAGCGTCGCTCGCCACCGCCGGGTGGGGTCTCCTGCTCACCGCGCTCGCACCGATGCTGGGCCTCGGGATCGGCATGATCATCCGCCACAGCGCTGCCGCGACCACGAGCGTGCTCGTCTGGGCGCTGGTGATCGAGAACCTCACCAAGAGCTTCGCACCCGCCAAGTTCACACGGTTGCTGCCCTTCAGTGCCGCCGCCGGACTGCTCGGCATCAAGACCGCCGGCGACAACGCCAAGACCATGGCTGCCGCCCTCTCCCGAACCCAGGACGCGCTCGTGTTCTCGGGATACATCGCCCTGGCGATCGCGATCGGCACGGCGCTGCTCTACCGCAAGGACGCCAACTGAGGCCGAGTGCCTCGACTCCACCGACCGGGCGCCGCACGAGCGGCGCCCGACGAATACCCAAGCACACAGCAACTCCCACCAACTCACACCAAAGGAAATCCCATGACCTACGCCATCACTCCCACCGCCGACATGCACCTGGACTCGCCCATCGAGACCCAGCACTGGCGCCCGCTCGTCAACTGGCTCCTCGCCGTCCCGCATCTCGTCATCGCCAACGCGCTCGGCAACCTCGCCAACATCCTGTCGATCATCAGCTGGTTCAGCATCGTCTTCACCGGCCGCATGCCCGATGGGATCGCCCGCTTCCAATGCATGATCCTGCGGTACGAAGCACGTGCCTACAGCTACGTCGCGTTCCTTCGCCGGCCCTACCCAGTGTTCGAGTTCGACATGACCAACAGTGACCCCAGCTCGGACCCGTTGCGAGTCGACTTCGCTCCGCAGCTGTTGGACCGCAACCGCCTCACCGTGGCCTTCCGGCTGATCCTGATCATCCCCGCCGTCCTCTACACGATGGTGATCGCGATCGCAGCGTTCGTGGCCGTCGTCGCCGCCGCTCTCGCCGTCATCGTCACCGGACGGTGGCCACGGGGACTTCGCTCCTTCGTCATCGATGCCGGTCGGCTCACGCTGCGAGTCAGCGCCTATGGCCGACTGCTCACCGACACGTACCCGTCGCTCACCCTCGCCAGCACGAAGCATGCCTGAACGAGGGTGATTCGGGTCCAACGACTCTGGCCCGAGGGCTGCGTGCGGCCCGACGATGTGGTCGTGAGCCAGACGACCGCGAACCCACCAACTCCAACCCATCCGCAGCCTCTGCCCGTTGCCGGCGCGGTCCTCGCCGACAGCACTCCGGCACCTCTGGCCGTGCGCGACGTCATGACCGCTCCCGCGGTCGTGCTCGCCGCAGACGCGTCGTACGCCGAGGTCGTCCATCGGTTCCTGTCGTCCGACATCGGCGGCATGCCGGTCGTGGACGACACCGGCCGACTCGTGGGTCTCGTCACGGAAGCGGACCTGATGTTCAAGGAGGCCTATCCACACGGCTCGATCAGCGTGGGCCTGGCGTGGCGGCCTGATCGATGGCAGGAGAAGTCCGAGGCGAGGTCGGCGTCGGATCTGATGACACGGGACCCAGCGGCAGCGGATCTCGACGAGTCGCTCGACGTGGTCGCCCGCCGGATGGTGGAACACGACGTCAGCCGGCTTCCCGTGGTCCACGAGGGGCGAGTTGTCGGAGTCGTGTCACGCCACGATGTCCTTCGACGCTTCGACCGGCCTGACTATGTCATCGCTGCCGAGATCGATCGCGCCATCTCCGCTACCGAGCTTGGTTCGAGCTCGACCCGTACGTCGGTCCTCGACGGGGACGTCGTCCTGTCCGGATTCGTCTCCTCGGCCGAAGATCTCGACACGCTCGAGAGGATCGCTTCGAGCGTCGACGGCACCGTCTCGATCGACAACCAGCTCGTCGTGCGGCCGTCGCACGTGACGGCGGCGGAGTCCACATGCGGAACCTCGTTCGAGGTGCTCAGTGGCTCGGCAGATGTGGCGGCAGACCGAACAACGGCATGACGTTGGGTTCGAAGCGGGTCATCGCGCTGATCTGCTCACCGGCGAGAGCGAGCACGTAGAGCCCGGTGGCATGCCGGAGGCCGGCGCGAGGCCGGAGGTACGCCCCGAACGCAGGCTGCCCGTTGGCGCGGGTGGGCACGGCGACCTGACGCGGCGGCAGCGTCTGCAACGCGGTCACGAAAGCAAGCGAGACCGACTCGACTCGCTCGACGTGAGCGGCCGGCGACGACCGCGTGCCGAACACTCCGGTCAGGAGCGTGTCGGGAATCGGTTCGAGCCATGGGACCTCACCGAAGCTCGTCGGCTGGACGGGCTCGACCATCGGCACGTCCCATTGCTTGGCGGGTCGCCGCGAAGTACGTCGTCTCTTCGGCTCTACCAAATCCCGACTGGAACGACACGACCGTTCTCCGCGGCAACGTGATCGACGAGGTGAAGCGCTTGAAGGAGGAGATCAGCGGCGACATCATCGTCCCCGCGAGTCACACCCTCGCCCGGACGCTGATCGAGCACGACCTACTCGACGAAGTGCGCATCGTCGTCTTCCCGGTCGTGCTCGGCGAGAGAGCACGCCTCTTCGACGGGATCACGGCCGACAAACCCCTGCGCCTCCTGGACTCGTCGATCATCGGAGGCGCCCTCGTGCACCTCCACTATGAGCTCAGCTCACGATGATTGCTGTGACCATGCCGAACATGCCGTTGGGTCCTTCGGAGTGGTTGAGGATGTGGCAGTGCCAGGCCCACACCCCCGGGTCGACGAAGTGGTAGAGCACCGTGTACCGCTCGCCGGGGGCGACAGAGATGGTGTCCGCCGGCATTGGCTCGATCAGCGGTACGCCATCCTTGGCGATGATCCAACCGGTCGGCTGGTGGAGGTGCATCGGGTGGCTCATCAGGCCCTCGTTGAAGTAGTTGACCTCCATCGTCTGGCCGACCTTCATCGTGTACGGCTCCGTTGCCGGGAAGCTCTTGCCGTTGAGCGTGAGGCCGATGGTCCCGGCGTCGTTGAGCACCATGTTCACCGTCTTGTCGACCCCGGTGATGCCCCTCGACGCGAGCACGGCAGGGATCGGCATCTCGCCGATCAGGAACGCTCCCGCCATGCCGTTGGGGACTTGTGTCTGCGCGTCGTGGTGCGAGTGGTACATGCCCACAGCCGGCTCGAGGGCGGTGAACGCATAGGTGAACGTCGCGCCGGGCAGGATCGCGTCCTGCGTGTAGGGGTCGACTCCGTCCATGGCGTTCGGCACGCGGATCCCGTGAAGGTGCAGCGAGGTCGACTCGGGCAGCTCGTTCTTGAGGACGATCTCGACCTTGTCCCCGACGTCGACTCGCATCTCTGGTCCGGGGACCATCCCGTTGTAGGTCCAGGCCTTCACGGTCTTGCCCGGCGACACCTCCCAGTCGACGATCTTCGCGGTGAGGTCGAACTCCTTGGTCCCATCGGCCTTGATGATCGGCTCGAGTGGCGTGCCACCGAACGTCCCTTTCGGATCGTTGACGAACGCGAGCGCTGTCTTGGTCATCGATTGGTCCATCTGTTGGTACGACATCGTCGTCGGGGTCGCCGCATCAGCGGCGCCTCCAGCCGGCGCGCCGTCGATGACCATGAGCATGCCCTTCATGCCGGAGTCGGCATGGCCAGGGATGGTGCAGATGAACGTCATCTCGCCGACCTCGACGTGCTTGAGGGTGAGAGTCTGGCTCTCCCCGGGCTGCAGGTCTCGCGTCGCGATCTTGCGTTCGACGAAGGTGACGCTGTGCACGATCGTGCCGCCATTGGTCACCCGCACGGTCACGTCTCCGGGCGGCACGGTCACCATCTCCGGTGTCATCTTGAACTCGGTGAGGGTGATGTCGACGACGGCTGCGGTGGATGTCGTCGACAGCGACGGAGCGTTGCCATCCGAGGTCGCGATGGCATAGCTCCCGAAGACGAGGGCGATCACGCCGAAGATGAAGGCGCCCACGGAGAGGAACGAACGGGAGTCATTGTTCATGGGATCAGTGTGAGCCTCGGCCGAGGGAGGCATGAGAGGCCGAGGTCCTCGGAACTCGGGACGCGGGCCCCGACTCGATCGTGACAAAGGTCCCGAGTCGTCGGCCTGTGGACGCGAAGGTGCCCGGCCGATGTGGCCGGGCACCTTCGTTGTCCGCTGTCTGGGAGGGTCAGGCGGTCTTGGGGGTCTTGCGGTGGTGGATCACTCCGAGTCCGCTCAGGATGGCCATGATGGCGGCGGCGATGAACGCTCCGATTGCCGCGATCCCTGCGATCGTCCCGACCGTGGACCATGCGTAGGCCGACAGGAGCAGGCCTCGAAGCGTCTCGCCCTTGAAGAGGGTGTTCCGCTGGCCGGTGATGACATCGGTCTTGGCCTGCAGTGCGGCGATCTGGGCGGTTGTCTGGCCGCCGTCGGTCGCGGCTTTGACGGCTGCCTTGGCGGCGTTCTCGGTCGCTCCGAGGTCGGCGTAGGTGGCACCGGCGGCAATGCCCTGCAGGTGGCCATTGATGTAGCTGGCGTAGGCCTCTGCCTCGTCCCCGGTGTCGAGACGCTGGCCTGCGAACGCGAGGAGGTCGGTTCGGCCTTCCGTGGTGAGCTGTTCTGCGGATGGGAAGCTGATGTTCTGCGACGTCAGCTCCTTGGTGACATAGTCGCTGGAGAAGCTGTTGCCCCACGTCAGCAGGCCACCGGCGACGGCGAACACTGCGGTTGCGACGACGCCGAACCCGATCAGGACGGCGTCGATCGTGCGGCGCTTCAGTGCGACCGTGGGCGCCGTTGTCGCCGTTGTCGCCGCTGCTCCAGCGGTGACCTTGGTGTCGGGTGTCGGCGCAATCGTTGCTGTGCTCATGATTTCTCCTCCGGGTTGATCAGTTCTTCTGACCATCACCGTACGAATCGAGCGATCCCCGGGGCAGAGGAGTCAGACCCGTTCGCGTGGGACCTTGTACCCTGCTGCACGCCGCAGGGTCCCGCTCCTCGGACTGCCCGAACCCGGGAGTGATGCGCCCATCCCGGCGAGCGCAAGGTCTCTCACCCCAGCGGACAACGTGCGCAGCACGTCTGGCAGCCCGGAAGTGGCGGCCATGACCGCCATGCCGACCGCCAGCATGATGCCGGTCCAGCGCGGGAGCACGTCGGCTCGGACCGTGGCGGCGCCGAGCAATGTGCCGGGCTGCGAAGCAACGCTGCGGCATTCAATGCGCTGCGACAGTGCCATTGGTCATGATCGTGGGCTCGTTGGCGGTCGATGTGCCGGGAAGCGCGGGTGCATCGGGTCGAATGTCGTTCGTCACGGCTGGGCGTGACATTCGGCCCTATGGCTGGCGACGCGGGCGGCGCACGATCGAGCGAAGGGAGATCGACTCCCGTATTCGAACGAAGAGGTGACTGATGAAGGCTCTCGTGTATCACGGACCGGGGATGAAGTCGTGGGAGGAGGTCGCGGATCCGGTGATCCTGGACGGCACGGACGCAATCGTGCGCGTGGAGGCAACCACGATCTGCGGAACCGACCTGCACATCCTCAAGGGTGATGTGCCCGCGGTGACCGATGGCAGGATCCTCGGTCACGAAGCGGTCGGCACAGTGGTGTCCGTCGGTGACGGCGTTCGGCGTGTTGCGGTCGGCGACCGAGTGCTCGTCTCGTGCATCACATCGTGTGGCACGTGTCAGTACTGCCGTGACGGTCATGCCGGTCAGTGCCTCGGTGGGGGTGGTTGGATCCTCGGTCACAAGATCGATGGAACTCAGGCCGAGCTGGTCCGGGTGCCGTTTGCCGATCTCTCGACGTACCCGATCCCCTCCGGGGTCAGCGACGAGGCAGTGCTGATGTTGGCCGACATCCTCCCGACCGGATACGAGGTCGGTGTCCTCAACGGTCACGTACGGCCCGGCGATGTCGTCGCGGTGGTGGGTGCTGGTCCCATCGGTCTGTCGGCGATCATCGGCTCGAGGCTGTACAGCCCGACCACCGTCATCTCGATCGATCTCGCCGACAGCCGACTCGATGCCGCCAAGTCGTTCGGCGCGGACGTGACCGTCAACAACTCGCGCGAGGACGCGGTCGATGTCGTGATGCAGTTGACAGGAGGTCTCGGCGCCGACGTCGCGATCGAAGCGGTCGGCACGCCCGCCACGTTCGAGCTCGCGACGAGACTGATCCGCCCTGGCGGTCATGTCGCCAACATCGGCGTCCACGGCTCTCCCGCGACCCTGCACCTCGAGGACCTCTGGATCCGCAACGTGACGATCACCACCGGCCTCGTCGATGCGTCGTCGACGCCGACGCTGCTTCGTTTGGTCGGCAGCGGTCAACTGGATGCCGCACGGCTCGTCACGCACCACTTCACGCTCGACGAGATGGAGCGCGCCTACGACGTGTTCGGCGACGCGGCCAACAGCGGAGCGCTGAAGGTGATGATCACCGCCAGCTGAGCATGCTGATGTCCGCCCAGAGCCGGGCCACTCGAGTGCGGTCCATCAACTCGGGTCCAACGACTCTGGGCGGCCACATCGTTGGGCTTCATGCCCGTTACCACAACGATTAGCCGAGGAGCGATGAGACGATGAGTACGCCAACCACACAGACGACAATCGAGGTTCTGGACGCCGCAGCGTGTTGGGCGCTGCTGAGCATGCAGTCGGTCGGCCGGGTCGGCTACATCGTCGACTCGCAGCCGATGATCGTGCCGATCAACTTCAAGGTGATCGGCGAACGCCTCGTCTTTCGTACTGACCCAGGTGACAAGCTGACGTGGATTCCGCAGCAGAACGTGTGCCTCGAGGCTGACAGAAGCGATGACCCCCTCCACGGGTGGAGTGTGGTCGTGCATGGCCTCGCCCGGGACGTGACGACGGCACTGAACTCGGAATACGAGGACATCCGTCGGACCGTCGTGCCGACGTCGGCGAGCCTCCACGACCCCCGATGGATCGCCATCGACGTCGAATCCATCAGCGGGCGCAGGCTCAGCCAACTCGTCCTCCCCACTCGAGGATCGGGAACCGAGCTCGAAGTCGCGTCGTGAGAATCGGGCGGTGACGATCATCGTGACAATCGGCCCTATTCACGACGCTGCCGAAGCGGCAACGTGAAGGCATGACCAATCACATCGTCGTCGGCTTCGACAACTCACCGTCCTCCACCGAAGCAGTGGAGTGGGCAGCGTTCGAAGCAGTTGCTCGGAAGTGCCCGCTGCGGATGGTTGCCTGTTACGACTTCCCGGTCGCCGCCGGCGCCGGCGCAGCGTGGATCAGCGGCGACGTCGTGAGGTTGATCGAGGAAAGTACCGCGCAGGCAGCGGCAGCGGCCTTGGCAGCTGTTGCTTCCCGGCATCCGCTTCTCCATGCCGAGGTCGACGTCCGCCCCGGACCACCGCGCACGACGTTGATCGACGGGCTCTCGTCGACTGACCTCCTCGTCGTCGGAACGAGCAGCCACGAGGGCGCAGCGGGATTCTGGCTGGGCAGCACCTCTCGTTGGGCCACTCACCACAGCCCCTGCCCCGTCGCCGTCGTGCGCGGCGTCGCGTCGCGAGGAAACCCTGACCGGGTGGTCGTCGGTGTGGACAGATCAGCGGCCTCAGATGCGGCCCTGCTCTGGGCGGCCGACGAGGCTGACGTCCACGGTGTCGATCTGCTGATCGTCCACGCATGGGACTACGCATACGCGGGCGTCGACACGCACGCCGAACAAGTACGAGATCTCACCCGCATCGACGCAGCGACCGTGCTCGATCGTGCGACGGAGGCCGCGCGCGAGCGCTGCGGGGTGACCGTCAAGGACGTGCTCGTCGAGGGTCGAGCCGCCACGGCACTCTTGGACGCGGTACGCGACGGTGACCTGCTCGTGCTCGGTGCGCAAGGACGAGGCGCCATAGCGGCTGGACTCCTCGGCTCGACAGTCAACGACGTGGTGGAGCAGTCGGCGGTGCCTGTCGTCGTCGTTCGCTGACACGGCGAGTTACAGAACAGCTGGCGACCGAGCCACGCTTGGAGCGATGTGTCTCTCGGCCCTAGCGAGGCCCCCATCGAAGGGGCAGCCTGGACGTATGGAGCTCGATCTCGACGGCCGGAGGATTTTGAGCACAGACGAGTGTGTCGACCTTCTCGCCACGAGGCGTGTGGGACGGGTGGCGCTGTCGGAGAAGGCTCTACCGACGATCGTGGCTGAGGCCTACGAGGTCCGTGGATCGACGATCAACCTCGTCGCACCGGGCGTGCTACTCCTGGCAGCGGCACGACGTGGTGACATCGTGTGCTTCGAGGCGGACTCCGCCGATGCCGTGGAAGCCGAGTTCTGGAGCGTCGTCGTCGTCGGCAGACTGCAGGTGCGGCGTGCGTCTCTCGGGGCCGACGATCAACCACACATCGAGCTCACCCGCGACTTCGTGTCACTGCCGATGATGATCGTCACGGGTCGGGCGGCCGAGCGAGCGCGCGAAACCGTGAAGCCATGAACAAGAACCTCTTGGTGCGACCTCCTCAGCGGTCGCTGAGCTTCGAGCGGTCCTCGGCGGACGAGGATCGGTCAGACCTCGAGTCCAACCGATCGTTGGCAGAAGATCGTCTCGCCTTGATCGCCGCATCATGCTGGTCG
The DNA here is from genome assembly GCA_025463415.1 of Acidimicrobiales bacterium. Classification (GTDB taxonomy): domain Bacteria; phylum Actinomycetota; class Acidimicrobiia; order Acidimicrobiales; family Ilumatobacteraceae; genus WLMZ01. The sequence goes on from JAOBWO010000294.1 coordinate 10,748, forward strand.
TTCGGGTGCACGAACGCATCGAGACTCGCGGCGCGCTCGCGCTCGTCGGCCAGCCTGTCCCGAGCATCAGCACTGTCGTCACGCCTCGCTGCGTCGGCGAGAACCACGCTGGCCTGACCGACGCGAGCATCGATTCCTGCTTCGAGAGCTGCAGTGCGGACCTCACGCTCGTCGAGCGCGGTCTCACGCTGATCTGCCTCGTCATCACGTGCGTCTGCGACGTGATCGCGCTCATCAGCTTCGTGATCGCGATGGTCAGCCAGCCGGTCGCGCTGAGCTCTGCTGACTTCGTCGGCTGGGCCGAGCGGATTCGAACTCGATCGATCCGTGTCCATGGTGCCTCCGATCGGCTCAACCGTACCCCCGCTGATGACGTTGTGCTCTACCTCGTCTCGCCGTGAGCAGTCACTGTGGATGCATGAGCACAGACGTTGAACCTCGTATCGATGCGAGCCCGGTGTCGCCGCTGGTGGCCGCAGCGATGGTCCACGGCAGAAAGATCTACGGCAAGGGCGACACCGAAGTACGCGCGCTGGATGACGTCAGCGTCGAGTTCCAACGCGGTCGGATGACAGCGATCATGGAGCCGTCGGGATCGGGCAAGTCGACGTTGATGCATTGCCTCGCCGGGTTGGATGACCTCACGTCAGGTGAGGTCTGGCTCGGCGATGTCGAGTTCTCGACCATGAACGAGCGTCAGCGAACCAGGATCCGCCGTGATCGCGTGGGTTTCGTCTTCCAGGCGTACAACCTCCTGCCGACGTTGACCGCCTGCGAGAACATCGAGTTGCCGCAGCTGCTGGCCGGCCGCAAACCCGACCAGAAGACGTTCGATGCGGTGGTCGCTCGGTGCGGGCTGGCCAACCGGTTGGGTCATCGCCCCGCCGAACTGTCTGGTGGTCAGCAACAACGCGTCGCCGTCGCGCGAGCGCTCGTCGCCAAACCCGACGTCATCTTTCGCCGACGAGCCGACCGGCAACCTCGACTCGCACGCCGGAAGCCAGGTGCTCCGTCTGCTGCGCGAAGCGGTGGACGAGTTGGGTCAGACAGTGGTGATGGTCACCCATGACCCGAGCGCGGCTGCGATCGCAGACCGTGTGCTGTTCCTCGCCGACGGCAAGGTTCGCGAAGAGATGACCGACCCATCGGTGGCCAAGATCCTCGACTCGATGAAGGCCCTCGGCGGCTGAAAGGCAGGTCCGTCGTGTTCCGAGTCGCCCTCAAGAACCTGATCGCACACAAGATCCGATCGCTCGGCCTGATCATCACGGTCGTGCTCGGTGTGTCATTCGTCGTCGGCACGTATGTGCTGACCGACACCGTCAGCAACGTCTTCAATGGCATCTTCACCGATGTGTACGCCGGAGTCGACGTGAACGTCCGCCACAGCAGCGAGCTCGCACTCGACGCCGCCCGTCCACCGGTACCCGCCGCCCTGCTCGGGCAGATCGAGGGAGTCCACGGCGTCGGGCACGCCGAAGGCAACGTGTTCGGTCCGGGTGTCGAGATCATCAACGCCAACGGCGACCGGGTCGGCAACCCCCAAGCGCCTGCGTTCGGAACCGTGTGGGCGGACGATGCAGCGCTCACCCCCTTCATCCTTCGCATGGGCGCCGTCCCTGTTGCGGCTGATGACGTCGCCATCGACGCCCAATCATTCGAGAGTGGAAACTTCGTCCTCGGTGAACGGATCATGCTCGTCACGCCCCACGGACCGGAGGAGTTCAACCTGGTCGGTGTCGCCGGCTTCGGACGAGCGTCGAACCTGGCCGGAGCAACGATCAGCATCTTCACACTCGACACAGCGCAAACCCTTCTCGATCGAGTCGGACAAGTTCGACTCGATCAACATCGCCGCTGCTGATGCAGTGGATCCAGCCGTCCTCCAAGAGGACGTCGCGGCGATGCTGCCAGCCGACTACGAAGCGGTGTCGTCGTCTGATCTCACCGACGAGAACAGCAAGGCCGTCTCCTCCGCCTTGCAGTACTTCCAGACCTTCATGCTCGTCTTCGCGTTCGTTGCCCTGTTCGTCGGTGCGTTCATCGTCTACAACACCTACAGCATCGTGATCGCCGAACGCACCCGCGAGCTCGCCCTTGTCCGAGCGCTCGGCGCCTCCGGCGCCGCAGTGTTCGCATCGGTCATCGCGGAAGCCGTGGTCACCGGTCTCCTCGCCTCAGGTCTCGGGATCGCGGCCGGCGTCGGCATCGCCGTTGCCCTCCAGAGGCTTCTCAGCGCGGTCGGCTTCACGATGCCGTCCGGCGATCTCGTGCTCGCCGGTCGCACGATCTGGGTCGCTCTGATCGGCGGACCGCTTGTCACCGTCGTCGCGTCCGTGATGCCGGCGATCAAGGCATCGCGAGTCGCTCCGCTGGCGGCCATGCGCGACTCCGGGACCGGCGGCGACAGTGGCGTCACGAGGAACGTTGTCGGCGCTGTCGTCGGGGCAGCTGGCGTTGCGGCAGTGTTGATCGGGCTCGATCGGGGAGAGCCCTCCTTCGTGGGGAGCGGTGCGATCGCGGTCTTCGTCGGACTCGCCATGATCGCGCCGATGTTGAGCCGGCCGATCGTCTCCGTGCTCGGCGCCCCCGTTGAAGCGGTCTGCGGAGTGACCGGGATGGTTGCGCGCGACAACGCCCTTCGCAGCCCACGCCGAACAGCGACAACCGCTTCGGCACTCATGATCGGCACGGCGTTGATGGCTGCCTCGTTCATCCTGTCGCAATCCATCACCGAGTCCGTCGAACGTTCGGTCAGCGGTACCGTCGCAGCGGACCTCGTCGTCACGGGGAATTCCCAGGCAGGGTTCAGCGACGCCCTCGCCGTCGAGATCGAAGCCGTGCCGGGCGTCCACTCGATCGCCAGGTTCCGAAGCGCGCAGTTCAAGATCGGCAACGCAACCAAGAGCATCGCCGGCGTCCCCGCTGCCGCCGTCGACATCGCATCCCCCGACCTCGCCATCGACATCGCGGTCAACGCCGGCGACATCACCGATCTGGTCGGCGGAGGCATCGCGGTCCGCGACGACGTGGCACGCGACCACGGCTGGCACGTCGGCGACGTCATCGACGCCACCTTCCCGTCGGGTGACCGTCCGCTCACCCTCGTGGCCACATACGCGCATGGCACGCTCGTCGGCGACTACCTCGTCGATCTTCCCACCTTCGCGAGTTCCTACGTCGGCACCGCCGATCTCGTCGGGATCGTCTCCGTGGAGGCGACGGCTGACGTGAAGGCGGTGCAGACTGCCATCCAGCACATCGTCGACGTGCGGTACCCCAGCACCAAGGTCCACGACCGCAAGCAATACGTCGCAGACATGAAGGCGCAGGTCGCTCAGTTCACGAGCTTGATCAACTGCGCTGTTGTTCCTCGCCGTGTTGATCGCGCTCCTCGGTGTTCTGATCACGATGCTGCTTGCGGTGTCGGAGCGAACGCGTGAGATCGGGCTGTTGCGAGCGGTCGGGATGTCGCGTCGACAGGTGAGATCGATGGTGCGTTGGGAGGCCGCCATCGTGTCACTGTTCGGAGCGCTGATGGGGCTCGCCGTCGGAGTCTTCTTCGGCTTCGCGCTCGTGCGAGCCCTTGCTGACCAAGGGATCACGGTCACGATCGTGCCGGTCAGCACGCTGTTGATCCTTGCCGCGGCGATAGCTGTGCTTGGCGTCGTCGCATCGATGTACCCGGCGCGGCGAGCAGCGCGACTCAACGTCATCGCCGCAGTCGCCACGGGTTGACGTCGCAGACCGTGCGGCGTCAAAGGTCCAGCGTCCGTCCTCCCGCCGAAGTCGATTGCGTTCGGCGCTTCTCCTGAGCGGCTCGCATCGCACCGAGCGTGGTGACGTCGAGCGAGGTGTAGAGGATCCCATCGTCGAACCTCGTGCGCACCGGGAGACCGACGGTCCGGAACACGAGCTGCATGTCGGCATTGCTCGGCAGCGTCATCGCCGTCAGCCGGAGCAAGCCGTGGTCGTGCGCAACCGACGCCAGGCGCTCCAGGAGAAGTGTGGCGATTCCCTCGCGATGGTGGTCGTCGGCCACCGCAAATGCGACCTCGGCCTCCGTCGGATCGTTCCCGACGATGTACTCACCGATTCCGATCAACCTTCCGTCCAGTCCGGCCAGCAAGGTGACGTGATCGTCGGTGCCGCCGACGACGCGACCGAGCTCTGCGACGGGCAGCGACCGGCGGATGCCGAAGAACCTGAGGTACGTGGCATCGTCGCACAGCTGCGCGTAGAACTTCGTCACAATGTCGAGATCGTCCGGTCGAGCTCGACGGATGACGACGTCCGCGCCAGAGCGCAGAACTGCTTTCATGATCTCTCCCCGTGGCTGACGGTGGGTCGGTTCCACAGTGCGCTGTCCTCCGGCCGGCGAACAGAGCAGGAGGTCATCTCTCGTGGATGTGCGCTGTTCGGCTTCCCCAGGAGTTACATGGAGCAGTGAGCCTCGGCCGACCAGTCATCGAACCCTCACCAGCGGCGAGCGTGCTCGACAACATCGCAGCGGGTGCCGACATCATCGTTCCGATCGCGAACGGTGAACCCGTCACGCTGCTGGACTCGATCGAGCAACACGAGGAGTCGCTGGCGGGGGTGCGCGTTCACCAGATGCACGCGTTGCACGATCGCCCCTATCTGCACGGCGCTTGCGGCGATCGACTCCGGCATGTCTCCTACTTCCTGTCGGATGTCACCCGCCCCTGCTTCCGCGCCGGCACCGTCGATCTGGTCCCGAACAACTTCTCCGAGATGCGGGCGATCCTTCGTGATTCGACGTCCGATCCACTCGTTCTGGCGTCGGCCTCACCTCCTGATCGGCACGGCTACTTCAGCCTCGGATTGAACGCGGACTACGTCGCGTCGTTCATCGGTAGGGCACGGTTCTTCCTCGAAGCCAACATGCAGATGCCCCGTACGTTCGGTCGCAACCAGATCCACATCAGCCAGGTGGTGGGATGGTGCGAGGCCGACTACCCGTTGGCAATCGTCACGCCACCACCGCCGACCGAGGCGGACCTGCGGATCGCCCAGCTCGTCGCTGAGCGGATCTCCGATCGTTCGACCATCCAGGTGGGGATCGGGGCGATCCCCAATGCGATTCTCTCGGCGTTGACAACGCATCGCGACCTCGGGATCCACACCGAGTTGATCTCCGACGGCGTCATGGATCTCGTCGAGGCCGGAGTCGTCAACGGAGTGGCCAAGGAGTTGAACCGGACCAAGACCGTCGGTACGTTCGCGCTCGGCACCCAGCGCCTGTACAAGTTCCTCCACGAGAACACGGCCTTCGAACTGTGGCCCGTGCGCTACGTGAACGATCCGCGGGTCATCGCTCAGGAGACCGACTTCGTGTCCATCAACTCTACGATCGCGGTCGATCTGATCGGCCAGTGCGCCTCCGAGACCGTCGCCGGCAGCTACTACTCGTCCAGCGGTGGTCAGGCGGACTTCGCGAGGGGAGCGATGTACTCACCGGGCGGGCAGGGCTTCGTCGTCCTGCATTCGACCACCAAGAACGCAGCGATCTCCAAGATCGTTCCGCAACTGGCCGCAGGGGACGTCGTGACGACGTTGAAGAACACCGTCGACAAGGTCGTCACCGAATGGGGAGTTGCCGAACTGCGCGGCCGCAGCATCCGTGCCAGAGCAGGAGCATTGATCGCGATCGCCCACCCCGCACACCGTGAGTCACTCGCTGCCGCAGCGCGCCGACTCGGTTACATCTGAGGTTGAGCCCGCGGGTGGAGGATCGCTACAGGACACTGAGCGTGGTCCACCACCTCGAGCGCGACGGACCCGAAGAGCATCGTCTTGAAGCCGCTGCGGCCGCGGGAGCCGAGGGCGATCAGATCGAAGTCGGCACTGGATCCGATGAGCACCTCGCTTGGTTCGCCCTCGGTCAGGCGGCCGACCACTGGAGCGAGCGTGCGACGGCGACAACGGTGCACGACGAGATCGAGCGCACACTCGAGATCCGTGTGGGCGAGGTGGACGTGACGGGTCGATCGCTCCCGAGATGCGTCGGGGAGCCATGCGTGGACGACCACGACGCTGCCACCATGCAGATCAGCTTCACGGCATGCCCAATCGGCGGCAGCGATGGATGCATTCGAACTGTCGATGCCGACGAGTATCCGCCGCACGCGACTGCGCTGCGCACCACGCACGACCACCACAGGGCAGGGGCTGCTCCGCATCGCAGCTCGTGGCACAGAGCCGAGCAGCCACGATGATGCAGCGCCTCTGGTGGTGGCGCCGACGACGACGAGGTCCGAGTCCGTGAGGCCCGCGGTCAACGCGTCGCGAGGATCGAGATGAGTCATTGCGACGTCTCCTTTCAAGGACGGGTGACGCGACCGGACTTCACTCAGCAACTCCTCACCTCGTCGTCGCTGTTGCGCTCCTTTGCCGGAGAAGTCAACGGCCTCGGGGACCGCGAAGCATGTGAGGACGCGGAGCCGTGCGTCGCGCTCCAATGCCTCCTTCGCCGCCCACTCCACGGCGTCGCGAGCACCGGTGGAACCGTCGAAGCCGACGACGACTGATCCGCCAGGACGTACGACGCTGACACCTGGGCCGGTGCCGGGGAATGGCGGCGCTTCCATGATTGCATTCTGACGATCGTCGGCCCATGGAGATAGGGCCTCGAGACCCCTTTACGCGTTTCTCTCCTGAGCGGTCCCGTCGGCCGAGAGTGGGGCGGCATCTCGGACGTCGCTCGAGGGCGCGAGCCCACCGACGGGTGCTTCCCAGACGACGAGTGTTCCGCCGCCTGGCTGACCGTTGATGGTGAAGCTGCCACCCAGTGCTGCTGCCCGAGTGCGCATGTTGGCCAATCCGCTCGAGGAGCGAGTGGAATCGTGGCTGTAACCCGTTCCGTCGTCCTCGACCCGCAAGGTGAGCACGTTCCCCTCGGATGTCACGCTGACGTCCACGCGTGTGGCGTTCGCGTGTCGGGCAACGTTCGAGAGCGCCTCGCGCAGGCACAGCAGGATGTGACCGTGCATCGCTTCGGACACGGTGCTGTCGATGGGTCCGCCGATCTCGCACCGTGGCTCGAAACCCAACGCGCGCGTCGCTTCAGTGCAGACATCGAGGATGTCACTTCGGAGGCTCGGCAGACCCGAGAAGCGATGATGGAGCTCGAAGATCGTCGATCGAACCTGCCGGATCGATGTGTCGAGGTCGTCGACGGCACGCATGATCCGTTCGACCGCGACCGGTTCTTTGACCATCTGGGCTGCGGCTTGGAGCGACAGGCCCGTGGCGAAGAGGCGTTGGATCACGTCGTCGTGGAGGTCTCGTGCGATTCGCTCCCGTTCGTCGAGCAGCGTCGATGTACGCGCCTGCTCGTTGAGCCGAGCGTTCTCGATCGCCAAACCGGCGGCCGCGGCCAGACCGACCGCGAGCTCTTGATCGACGTCGGTGAACACCAGTCCGTCATGTTTGTCCGTGAGGTAGAGGTTGCCGAACACCTTCCCGCGAAGCAGGATCGGAACGCCCAGGAAGGACGTCATCGGGGGATGACCGGGTGGGAACCCGAAGCTGTCGGGATGCTGGTGGAGATCGGGCAGGCGAAGCGGTTTCGGCTCGACGATCAGAAGCCCGAGGATTCCATGGCCGTCCGGGAGCGCTCCGATTCGGGCGGTCTCCTCATCGCTCAACCCGACGGTGATGAACTCGGCGAGCATGGTCCCGGAGGCGTCCAGCACGCCGAGCGCGGCGTACTTCGCGTCGACGAGCTCCGCAGCGGTGTGCGTGATCCGCCGGAGCGCAGCCGACAGGGACAACTCCGAACCGATGGCCATCACCGCGTCCAAGAGACGAAGCAGCTGCTTCGCCCCGGAGAAAGCGAAGCGGTCGGGCATGCGGCGAGCCTACGGCACCCCGGGGGTAGCTTGTCTTCGTGACATCTGCGCTCGGCGGTCGGGGAAACCGGTTGACGCAGTGATCCGCGTCTTCCTCGTCGACGACCACGAGGTCGTTCGTCGAGGCGTGCGGGAGCTGTTGGAGAGCGCCGGTGACATGGAGATCGTCGGCGAGGCCGGGACCGCCGCCGATGCCTTGCAGCGAGTGCCGGCCGTGGCTCCGGACGTCGCCGTGCTGGACGTTCGGCTACCTGACGGCAATGGGGTCGAAGTGTGCCGCGATCTGCGGTCGGAGATGCCGGATCTCAAGTGTCTGATGTTGACGTCGTTCAACGACGACGAAGCACTCTTCGATGCGATCATGGCCGGAGCAGCCGGATACGTGTTGAAAGAGATACGTGGGTCAGATCTGATCGAAAGCGTGCGCCGTGTCGCAGCCGGCCAATCGTTGCTCGACCCGCACGTCACCGCTCGGGTGCTGGAGCGGCTCCGCAACCCACCGCAGGATGCGCGGTCGGCAAGCTTGACCGCTCAGGAGTCGGCGATCCTCGCCCACCTGGCCGATGGTCTGACGAACCGTCAGATCGCAGCCGCGATGTTCCTCGCCGAGAAGACCGTCAAGAACTACGTCTCGAACATGTTGTCCAAGCTCGGGATGAGCCATCGAACCGAGGCGGCGGTGTACGCAGCGCGTCTGGCCGATCGCCGGTCGGCGAAGCCGAACGGGTAGCTGCGGCGAACGCTGTTCAGGCGACCACAGGTTCGCTGCGACGCCACACTCGAATGGCGACGGCGAGCAGTGCGGCTGAGCAAGCTGTCGTCGTGATCCCCGCGCTGAAAGCGCGCGGAGACGTTGAGCCATCGAACAGCAGCGCCACGCTGGCTGCAGCCGACAAGGCCCACGCGACGATTGCGACGTACGACGCGATGTTCTCGACGCGCGTGAACTCAGGGTCGTTACGCACCGATGAGCCCGTCGCACCCTCGGCTCGCAGCAGGCTCTCGATCCACCTCACCGGGGCGGTTGCCGAGAGGATCACCATCGGCGCCCACATGCAGTATGTCGCTGCGATCCAGCGTTGATCGGCAATCGACGACTCTGTCGCGGCGCCCGTTGCTGCGGACGAGATGTACGTGGCCAAAACGGTGGTGACGACGACGAGCAGTGCTTTGACGTACCGCAGCACGACAACCTGCAGGCGCAGCACGTGTCGAACGAGGCCCAGCTCCACCTTGACCGCCTCCTCGAGCAGGGATCGGGTGCGCGACGCCGCCAGCTCGAGCAGCGCTTCGACCCTCTCACCGTCTGTGCGCTGGTCGTGGCGGAGGGCCGGGTACGCATCGAGTTGCTTGTCGATGCGGTTCCGGCCGCGCGTGTTGGCGGGCACGAGCAGATCGAGGTTGCGTTGTTCAGCCCTGAGCTCGCTGGCCACGATCACCGAAGCAGCACTCAGTTCACCCGCAGGCAGCCGCAGGCCTGTCAACGTGAAGCGTGGCGTGAACGTCTCTTCGCCCTTGCGGCTGATGTGGTTCGCGTGGAAGTAGAACTGCGTCAGCTGCTTCACCACCAGCCACACCAGGGTGAGTGAGAGGCCCACCGAGAGTGCCACGGTTGCGGCGAGCAACGCCTTCGGGACGGTGAGGGTGCCCGTCATGAACGACCGCATCACCGTCTCGATCGCGTCGCGCTGCAGCGCCGGCAGGAGCACGAGGATCCCTGCTCCCGACAAGAGGGCGGTGGCCACGCGGTGGACGGTGGACAGCCGAACCTCGCACCGCTGCAGGAATGCGCGCACCGCCGACCGTTCCTCTGTCTCCGACACAGCGGGTGCGGCGAATGCAGGCTCGCCGTCTTCGATCTCAGACAGGTGTCAGCTCCCACTCCACCGAGAAGCCGTCGTCCGCAGTGCGCACCTCGAACCGACGTCCGCTGATCGCTGTGATCTCGAGCGTGATCCATTGGTGCCGACCCTCGGTGAGCAGTGGCTTCGGATCAGGAAGGTCGTCGTCACTGGCGACTCGGCGGATCATTCCGCGCACGATCACGCTCCAGGCTGTGCCGTGTTCGAGGTCGATGCAGTCGACCTCGAGCGAGCCCGGCCCCTCGTACCGTCCCAGCATCGTGTCGGAACCCGTGCGCACGACGATGCGGCTGTCGTCCGCGGCGAGCGCGTACGAGACCGGTATCGCCAGTGGATAGCCGTGTTCGACGATGCACATTCGTCCGACCGCTTGTCCGCTCAGGTGCGCGATGCTCTCTCTGGTCGTCAGTTCGAAGCGCTGGGCGCCCATGATCGTCTCCTCTGTATCGGGGTGTTGTTCGGTCGAGTTGTCAGCCCGACCATGTCCAGTCACGGATCTCGGGCAGGTCTTCGAAGTGCTGGCGTATGTACTGGGCGTGCTTGTCGAGCATCTCCGCGCAGTGTGACTCGAGCGCCGGCCATCCAGCCCGGGGCACGTCCGTTCGGCGGCATCTCGATCTTGTCGGCGTCGAGGCCGCCGCTGCGAACCAACAACCAAGCGACCACGGAGTTCGAGTTCCACATCTCGCCTGCCCGGAGCTCGTCGCGCCCCCAGACGGGTGTCGGCACCAGCGGGGCGAGCTCGATGAGGTGCTGCGCGACCGTGGCCGTGACCGGGAACCGCGTGGAACTGACCGTCGACACCAAGTCAGGGATCACTCCCTCCCGCCAGCAGCGGTTCTCGTATCGGAACATGCGGAAACGCCCCAGCCAATGCGAGCCGACTGCGCCGGTGCCGACAACCCCGCGCCGCTCGCCGTGTCGGTCAGGGGTCGGCGCCATCTCGACGCTGTATCGGTCGTCGCCGACGATGACCTGGAGCGCCGAGTGATAGAGGTCGACGGCGCGGCGGTGGTTCAGGGCTGCGGAGACGGCCTCGAACATCCGACCGTTCACTCGAACGACCGAGGCGCCCGCACCGAGTGGGATCCACGAGAGCTCGATGGAGCTGACGCCGGCAACTGAAACACCAGGGCTTGGACCGTCGACGACGATGCTGTGCATGAGCTCATTCGAGCACTGGAGTTGACGGCGCAAACAGGGCCATTGGTCAGTACTTCAGCGACGGCGCTCGGCCCCGGCTCGGACGTCGACGACCAGTGACAGGTCATCGTCCGCACTTCGGGTGGGTTGGTCCGTGCGGACGATGACCGTCGCAACATCCATCGGCAGATCTCGCCGCAGCTCCATCACTCACGTGAGGGACTGAGGAGGCCCTTCGCCGTAGCCGCTCGTGGCTGGTCGACTCAGTTGCTCGCCCAGTGTTCGGTGGTCTCAGGGCGCCCGAAGAAGTAGCCCTGCGCCAGTGCGACGCCGAGCTGAGCAAGGGTGGACGCCTCCTCGGCGGTCTCCACGCCTTCTGCGATGAGGTGGCAGCCGGCGGTTCGGGCGAACTCGCTCATCTCTGCAACGAGCGCCTGCCGGCGCGGATCAGCGTTCACTCGTCGAACGAGGCTTGCGTCGAGTTTGACGAAGTCGGGGCGCAGCTCGATGATGTGGCTGAAGTTCGCGATGCCGACACCAGCGTCGTCCACCGCGATGAGCAGGCGCGGCGAGATGTTGAGATCCAGGAACTGTCCCGCAGGGAGGCCACGTGCGGTGGCGATGGCCAGCTCGAGCGTCGCCAGCTCGAGCTCCACACCCACGCCGACCGACCAGGCTTGGGCGAAGCAGATGTCGGGGCGCTCGCCGCTCGCGAACCGGGTGAGCGCTTCGTAACCTGTCGTTCGGCCGGTTCCGATCTCGACGACGGGTTGGAACAGCGTCCAGAACGCCTGAGTGGCGACGACGTGCTCGAGGTTGACCCTCAGCTCGTGGTTGCAGCGGTTCACCTCCAGCCGGTCCACCAGCACCGCGTTGGATGACGTGCCGAAGCCGATCAGCGCGGGGAGCTTGTCGGCCACCGTGGTCACCATCGAGGCGTCGCTCGTGCCGACGATGACGACACCGACGAGGAGGTCGTCTCGTCTGATCGCCCCGAACGCGGCTGCTGTGACGTCTGCGCCCAACAGTGCGGCATTGATCTGGTCCGTCTGCCGGTCGAAGCCCCCGCGGCTTCCCCACGATCCCAGCGTCGTGCGCTCGAACAGCCGGGACAGCACACCGTCGGGAAGCTGGATCGTTGTTCCTCGGCTCGGCGGCTCGCAGCCAGTCGCCGCCACAACTGTCGCACGGACGGAGCTGGTGAACGAGATGAGTCGGACGCGATCGATGCCTGGCAGATCGACGAGCTGGTCACAGACCTGCCGTGCGGCGTCCTCGAGCGACGACGCGCCGTCGCAGTGTTGGCACGCTGACCGAGGTGGGTGCGCACCGCTGCCTCTAGCTGCAGGTCGGACTCGATCTCGCGCAGACGGGTCAACGTCCCGTTGCACGGACACGTACGCCGACAGCCGTCCGTCGTCGTCGAACACCGGGGTGATCGACATCGCGTTGATGTACTCGATTCCGTTCTTGCGGCGTGAGCGCACGTCACCTCGCCACGGTCGCTCTCGGCTGAGCGTCGCCCACAACTCGCGTGCGACGGGGTCGGTTCCCTGCTTGACGAACGACGTCGGTCGCTGTCCGACGACTTCTGCGCTGCTGTATCCGCTCGCTGCCTCATAGGCGGCATTGACGAAGACGATGTTGGCGGTGGCGTCGGTGACGACCACCGCGTCCGCGGTCTGCTCGACCGCCAACGAGAGCAGTGCTCGGTCCGCTTCGGAGCGCCGCAGATCCGTGACGTCGTGGGCGATCGCAGCCAACCCGGACACCTGACCGTCTGCGTCGTGCTGCACGACACTCGTCCATGCCAGCCGACGCTCCTGCCCGGTGCCGGTCACGACGCTGTCCTCGCGGCTGCCCGGGCTCGTTCCGGTCGCCACTGCATCCAGGTACACCTGCTGCAAAGACGAGCGCTGGCGAGCGGGCACGACATCCATCCACTCGCTGCCCAGCATCTCGTCTCGGTCCCGCTCGAGCAGCGCCAGAAGATGATCGTTGATGAAGACCACGCGCCCGGCCCGGTCCAGCACAACCGCCCCCAGGTCGATGTCTCACAGGAAGTTCGCGAATCGCCAATCAGATTCTTGAAGATGCCGAGCCAACTGGGTCGATGTCGCCATGCTGAACCTTTCTCAAACCGAAGTTCTACGGTGAGCCGTTCGGCACACAGGATCATCGGCCGTCCCGACGGCCACCTGAAGAGGTCAATCGACGTGCCGCCGTCGATCGCAAGCAAGGTCCGCGTGGTATTCGGCCGTTCCGCCGAGGGTCCTCAGCCCTCACGCGGAGATGGCGACCGCGTCTGAGGTGAGCGGCAGTGGCTACTTGTGCATGCCGCCTGACACCGAGATGTCGTCGCCGGTGACGTACGACGAGGCGTCGCTGGCGAGGTACACGACCGGGCCGACGATCTCGTCGGGGTCCGCGACTCGCTTCTGATAGGTGCCCCCGGCGATGAGATCGAGGAAACCCGGCGCGTTCTTCGCGGCACCCTCGACCATCTCGCTCATGAACGGGCCGGGGGAGAGGGCGTTCACGCGCACCTTCCAGGGCGCCCACTCCTGAGCCATGCTCTTGGTCAGGTTCAACAACGCCGCCTTCGACGCTCCGTATGCGTTCACGCCCGAACCACCGGAGTACGCGGCCATGGTCGCGACGTTGATGATGCTGCCGCCACCGTGGTCGCGCATGTGCGGTGCGATGCACTGCGACATCCGTAACGGGCCCTCCAGGTTGACCGAGAAGATCTTGCGCCACAGATCGAGCGGCATGTCTGCCACGGAGGATCGCGATGGGCTGATGCCGGCGTTGTTGACGAGCACGTCGATGCGTCCGGTGCGTTCGATGATCGTGTCAACGATCCCCGGAATGGAATCCCAGTCACCCACGTGGCACGCGATGCCGAACGTCGTCGCGCCGGTGGTCTCCGCGATCTCGTTCGCGACTGCATCGCACAGCTCTTGCTTGCGACTGCTGACGACCACGGTTGCGCCTGCTCGGGCGCAACCCTCGACCATTGCGCGGCCGATCCCCTTGGTCGATCCTGTCACCAAGACCGTCCGCCCGGTCAGGTCGAACAGGGACGCAGTCGGCTTCACGCCCACACCTTCGTCGCTGCGAAGTCGAGGACGACGTGGAAAGCAGCGATGCGTAGTCCGTCGGCGGTGTCACGAATCGTGAAGTCGACGATCCCCGACGAGACGTGCGATGGCTTGCCGTCGACGATGTCCGTCACCGAGAGATACGTGCGCAGGTCCACCTCCGAACCGCGGTCGGCTGTTGTGTGGATGTTGGTCGCGTTGTGCCGCAACGGATACGGGCTCCCTGCGCGATGGGGACGATGATGAGCATCCAAGGCTGCGCGCCCGTGCGTGCTCGCGGCGATGAAGGTCTCGTACGGATGGGTTCCGGTGTCCGTTCGGCAGGTGAAGACCACGTCCTCCGTTGCCAGCGCGTTGAGGACGTCGAACTCGCCCTCGTCGTAGTTCGCCCACCACCTGCCGATGAGTTCGTGCATCTCGAGTCGCTCCATCTCTGCCCCCTCTTGCCGTATGTCAGTAACATGTTACTCATGAGCGTGCATCGCAGAGGGGTCGAGCGGTCGATCGGTAATGTGCCGGCCATGGACCCGATTGGCGCCGACGAGAGCGCCCCGGAGCCGAACCGCGACGATCCTCGCTTTCACCGTCTGGTCGAGGCAACGCGCCGGGCGGCGGAAGGCGGATACGACGCGGTCTCGATGCGCGATCTGGCTCGTGAGGCCAAGATGTCGCTCAACACCGTCTACAAGTTCTGCAGCTCGAAGGACCAATTGATCGCCGAGGCCCACGCGGAACGCATGGACGACTTTCGGGTGATGCTCGCCAAGCGCCCGCCACGTGGCGACACGGCCGAGAAGCGGGTCAAGGTCGTGCTGCGTGGCATCGCCCGCGCGCTCGAGCAAGACGACGTCGTGACGAGGACGCTGATGCGCTCGATCTACTCGGGTGGGGCTGGAGTCGCAGTGGCGAGGCAGTCCGTCACCGGCAGCTACCAGACGATGATCGATGCCGCGATCGGCGACGACGACATCCCGGAGCGTGCAGCGATCATCGAGACGCTCGGACACGTGATCAACAGCGTCATGATCAACTGGCTGTCCAACGGCTGGGACGCCGACCGTGTCGCCGCCGTGCTGGACGACGCAGCGCGGGCGTTGCTCAGGAATCGCTGATCAGAGACCGCTGATCAGAGATGCTCCGACGGGGCGCGCCGGCTGGCATCTGGCAGCGACGCCAGGAGCAACGCGACGATCCCTGATGCCTGCTCGTCGGTCGGCGAACGGACGCCGAGCTCGCCCAGCACAGCCATGCCGACGTCTGCGCCGACGAGCAGGAGCACGAGCGCGCGCATGCTCGCCGAGGGATCGATGTCGTCATCGCGTTGCCAACCTTCCAACGCACCCGTCCACGCGTCGATGCGCTGCCGGAGTGTCTTGCCCAGCCGCTCTCGTACTTCGGGATCGGTCCGCGCCGCGGCGGCAGCCTGCAGCAAGAGCAAGCGAAGCCGGCGACGCCCGGGGTCGTTCAGGTGCGCGTACTGCTGGGCGACGATCTTCGCGAACGGCTGATCGAGCACGTCGGGCCCGAGGTCTTCGAGGTCGCTCGCGATGCTCGCGCTGACCGCCTCGGCGAGGATCTCGGCCTTGCCCGAGAACGTCGCATAGATGGCACCGCTGCTGACCCCGCTCCGCGCCGCGATGTCGCGGATCGACGCGGCGGCGTAACCATCGGAGGCGAACATCGCAGTCGCGCTGTCGATGATCCGGTTCCGCGTGGCCTGACCCTTCGTCGTCAGGCGACGTGCCGTCACGATGGGAGCCAGTCGGTGGTCGGAGCGATCGCGTAGGTGTGGATCAGCGCCCGGATCCAGTCGACGTCGTGCAACGGATCGTTGGGCGCTGCCACCTGGACGCCCTTGGAGCGCATGTCGGCGAGGAGTGTGTCGACGACCACTTGGTGGGTGAGGTCGTCGGTGTGGTCCATCACCTTGCGCAACTCGTCGAGGTCCGAGTACAGCTCCGCACTCCAGTGCGACAGCAACCGGATCTGCTCCGGCTGGTAACGATGCACTCGGTCTCCGTCGGTGGTGATGTCCCAAGCGTCGTCGGTCGCGTTGTACTCGAACAGCGATCGGCACTTCACCCCACGCACGTCGCGTTCGTCCAGGCGCCCCACGGAGTCGCCCCGATGGAACATCATCTCGTTCTGCACGACCACACCGCGGTTCCACAAGGGGTGCTCGAGACGCTTCGGCGCCTCCAGCGGACCGTTCGGCCAATAGGTGAACGTGCCTTCATCGCCTCGATACCACCACGTGATGACCTGACCCATCTTGACGAGGTAGTCGGTGAACAGGCCCGACTTGCCCATCACGTTCTGCAACCAGACCGGGGTGTTCTCGATGCGGACGCCGCGGAAGGTCACGGCGTCGAGGTGCGACGATGGCCCGGTCTGGTGCGGGCCGCACACGTTGAACAGCATCAAGGTCGGTTTGGCGAACTGGCATCCCCAGTAGCCCTTGACGAGATCGAGGAACTTCTCGTTGTAGAAGACTTCGTGCAGCTCCGGGTACAGGCACACCGAGTTCTGCGCGAGGAAGCCCCGGAAGTGCGGTCCGGAGAGATCGTCGAGCGTGAGCCCGTGGTTCTCGGGCACCACCCCGGTCCCCGTCGCGATGAGCTCGTCCGCCGACTGGAAGTGGTGCGAGACGATCGTCGGCCAGGGGCCGCGTGTCTTCACGATGTCGAAGAGGGTCCCGTACTGCTCGTCGGTGTACACGTCATCGATGACGAGCGGCGCCGAGAATGGCGTGAGGTTCCGAGCCAACTGCTCCAAGGGGTTCAGGGAGCCTTCACTGCGGATCGCTTCGGTTGCGGCCATGACCTGCTCCGTCCTCGTCGACGAACAACGGAAAGAGTAACGCTGTTCGGTTTTCTGTTCCGGAGCGTACAGGACCTGTTGTCATGGGCCCGCGCCAGTGGCAATCTGGTCGGACCACCGACCGATTGAGGGATTCGACCGATGATCTTCGATGCCGACAGCCACGTGATGGAGGTCGACGGCTGGCTCTCCGCCTACGCCGACCCTGAGATCCGCGACCGGATGCCGGCGCTGGCTCTCGCGAATGCAGGCCAGGGCGCGAAGAAGCTGATGGAATCGATCCCAGCCGTGTGGGCGCAGCACACGACAGAGACGATCGGCGCCGATGTCATCTCCGGCCCCAAGGGGTGGATGGCACCGGGCGCCCTCGACGCGAACGTTCGCTCCCGCGTGCTCGACGCGCTTCGCATCGACGCGCAGCTCGTCTTTCCGACCTTTGCCCTGGGCCAGTTCGCCACGTCGCAGGATCAGGACATCCGCTACGGCGGGAGCCGCGCCCTGAATCGCGCGATGGCCGAGTTCTGCAGCGCCGACGACCGGCTGCTCGCCGTCGGGTTCTTGCCGCTCAACGACCCGCAGCGCGCCATCGAGGAGCTCGACATCGCGCTCGCCCTCGGCGTGAAGGCGGTGTGGGTGCCGTCGGAGGCCGCAGGCACCGTGTCACCCACGCACATCGATCTCGAGCCCGTGTGGGCTCGCCTCGCCGACGCAGGCGTCCCATTCGTGCTGCACGTCGGCGGTGGCAAGCTCTTGCCGAAGGCGTTCCACGACAACGGCCGTCCGCGTCCGACCGACTGGCTCGGCGGCGGCGAGAACCTGCGCAGCAAGGACTTCCCGGTCCTGCACCACTCGCCCGAGCGGTTCCTCGCATGCATGGCCCTCGACGGTGTCTTCCACCGCCACCCGAAGCTGCGCGGCGCAGCGATCGAACTCGGGGCGAGCTGGGTGCCGGCGCTCCTCCGCAACCTCGACCACGCACACCGCTCCTTCAGCAAGTTCGAGCCGGCGTTGCAGGAGCTCGACATGCTCCCCTCGGAGTACATCCGCCGCCAAGTCCGGTTCACGCCGTTCCCATTCGAGGACACGACGTGGCTGATCGAGCAGTGCGGCGCCGAGCTGTTCATGTTCTCCACCGACTACCCGCACCCCGAGGGCGGCCGACGGCCGTTCGAGATCTTCGGCGACGCGCTCGAGCCGTTCGACGAAACGGCTCGGGACCAGTTCTTCTGGCGCAACGGTGCCCACCACTTCGGTGTCGTCTGACGATTGCGATGAGCAATCAGGTCCTCGCGACGTCCGCAGTGCCAACTCCGCCATTGTTCAACCGATGACGATCATCACGTTCGACGACGCCCTCGCGGCGGTGGCGCAGGGGCGAACTGTTGGCGACGCAGCTCGTGAGCTGGTGGCCAACCTCACTCACGAGGAGCGGCTCTGGTGCCTCGACGGTGACGCGCCGACGTGGGCCGGCCTGAGGTTCCTCAGCGACGACGGCTATCACAAGGCGCCGTTCGTCGCCGCGGAGATCGAACGAGTGGGGTTGCCAGGCATCCGGTTCAGCGACGGCCCACGAGGTGCCGTGGTCGGGAATGCCACGTGCTTTCCCGTGTCGATGGCTCGCGGTGCAACGTGGGACCCTGCGCTGGAGGAGCGTGTCGGCGATGCGATCGGCACCGAGCTGCGTGCGATCGGCGCGAACCTCACGGGTGCGGTGTGCGTGAACCTGCTCCGCCATCCGGCGTGGGGGCGTGCGCAGGAGACCTACGGCGAAGATCCGCACCACGTCGGCGAGATGGGCGCGGCGTTGACGCGTGGGCTGCAGCGTCACGTGATGGCGAACGTGAAGCACTTCGCGTGCAACTCGATGGAGAACGCCCGGTTCAGCGTCGACATCGAGGTCGACGACGTGGCGTTGCACGAGGTCTACCTACCCCACTTCCGGCGGATCGTCGACGAAGGTGTCGCGTCGGTGATGTCGGCGTACAACAGCGTGAACGGAGAGTGGGCCGGACAGAACCGCGAGTTGTTGACCTGCGTGTTGCGCGACGAGTGGGGCTTCGAGGGATTTGTCATCTCGGACTGGATCTTCGGGCTTCGTGATGCCGCGACATCGGTGAAGGCGGGTCTGGACATCGAGATGCCGTACCGGATGGTCCGTGCGACGCATCTTCCGGCCGCGATCGAGAGCGGCGATGTCACCTGGGACGACGTCGATCGAGCGGTGGAGCACGTGGTGGGCACGCTGCTCCGCTTCGATGACGTGCTCTCGGCACCGTCACCGTCCCGCGACGTGTTGGGAGCGCACGAGCATCGAGCACTCGCGCGTGAGGTCGCTGCCCGTTCGGCAGTGCTGCTGCGCAACGAAGACGTCGATGGCGCGCCGGTGCTTCCGCTGTCGGCCCACGAACCGGTCGCGGTGATCGGGCAACTGGCGGCTGTCGTCAACGTCGGCGACGGTGGCTCCAGCGACGTCTGGGATCTCGAGTGTCACACCGTGCTCGACGGCCTGCGCGCAGCCATCGACGACGTCAGCTTCGACGACGGAACCGATCTCGCTCGGGCGGCAGTGATCGCTGCCGCGGCGACAGCGGCGGTCGTGGTGGTCGGCTACACCTTCGTCGACGAAGGCGAGTACATCGGCGAGACCGACCGATCGCTGATCTCGTTGTTCCCTGCGGCGGACGAGCCGGACGTCGTCGACCTGTACGAAGGAACGCTCGCGCAGATCCCGATGATCGTGAAGCCCGACCACTTGAGCCAGCGGCCCCAGATGTTCAGCCGCGGCGGAGACCGCACATCGCTGCGCCTGGCGGTGCACGACGTCGAGCTGATCCGCTCGGTCGCCGCCGTGAACCCCCGCACGATCGTTGTCATCCAGGCGGGCAGCGCGGTCATCGCGACCGACTGGATCGACTCCGTCGCCGGCGTGGTCCAAGCGTGGTACGGAGGCTGCGAGGCAGGACCGGGACTCGCGGACGTGCTCCTCGGCGTCGTCAACCCGTCAGCGCGTCTGCCGTTCAGCGTCCCGGTCGACGAGGCCGACCTGCCGTCGTTCGACGCCAACGCGACCCGATTCACGTACGACCGCTGGCACGGCTGGTGGCACCTCGCCCACAGCGGAACCGCGGCCGCGTTCCCGTTCGGCTTCGGCCTCTCCTACACGAACTTCATCATGACCGGTGTCGAGGTGTCGATGGACGAGTCGGCCATCTCGATCACTGGAACGGTGCGCAACGCCGGTGATTGCGATGGCGCTGACGTCGTGCAGGTCTACGCCGAGCTGCCCGACCAGGACGCACCGGCGCGGCTTGTCGGCTTCGCCCGACTCGACGTCGTCGCCGGGGGCGCCGACCGCTTCGACATCGTCGTCCCGAAAGTGCGCTTGGCAACTCGTGACCCAGAGGCGAGGGCCTGGCGACCGGCCAGCGGTACGCACCGCCTGCTCGTCGGACGGTTCGCCGGTGATCCCGAGGCAGTGGGTTTCGGGCTCTCGCTCTGAGTCGGCGAATGGGCCGAGTTGACGCTCGCTACGCTCCGGTGATGCAGATCGAACATGACGGCGTGTCGCTCCACATTGCCGAGGACGGCAACCCTGACGGCCCGGTGGTGCTGTTCCTCCATGGCATCACGGGAAGCACCGACACGTGGGACTGGGCCGTGCCCGAACTGGCCGCCACCCACCGCGTGCTGCGCCTCGATTTTCGGGGCCACGGCCTCTCCGGCCACGCACCCGGCACATACGGCTTCCCAGCATGGGTCCGCGATGCGACAGCGGCGTGCGAGCAGGTGGCCGGTGGTCCGGCTGTCCTCGTGGGCCACTCGCTCGGAGGTGGCGTGGCAGCGGCGATCGCCCAGGCGCGGCCCGAACTCGCGCGCGCCGTGCTGCTGGAGGACCCGGCGATCATGTCCGGTGGCTTGGAAGTGGACGCCGGCGAGCCGAACGCCCTCCTGGCCGTGTTCGCGATGATGCGCGAATCGATCCCGATGCTGCAGGCGAGCGGGGTGACCCCCGACGCGTTGGTCGGGATCCTCAACGAGAGCCCCGCCCTGGACGGCCGGCTGTTCAAGGACTCGCTCCACGCGGACGCGATCAACGCGATGGCCACCGCCATGTTGCGGCTCGACGCGTCGGTGCTCGACGGCGTGCTCGCCGGCGAGTTGGACCTCGTCTACGACGGGCACGCGGGCATGATCGTGCCGGGCATCGTGCTCGCCGGCGACGAGGCATCACCGGACACGATCGTCCGCGCTCCGGAGAAGAAGCTCCTCGCCGAGTCGAGCCCGAAGATCGATGTGCGGGTGGTGGCAGGCGCCGGTCACCTCATCCACGACTCGCTCGAGCATCGCGAGGCCATGCGGCTCGCGATGCACGAAGTCGTCGGCATGCACTGACGAGTCGCCACAGCGTCGAGCCAGCCTCGACGAGACGCTGATGTGGTTAGCCCCGCCTGGTGTGTGGGTAGACGCCAGAGGTGATTGAGACGACGCGACACGCTTCGGTGCGTGCTGATCGGCCGAGCATCGCCAGCCCCATGGCGGTCGATGATGGAGCACTGCCGATGAGGGGATGGATCTCCACGTAGTACAGCTGCGGCCCACGCGGCACCGCGCCCCCGGGACGAGCCATCGCTTCGGCGAACGCGGCTTCGATGTCGTCCCGCATCGCGGCCACCCTGGTGGTCGAACGCGTGGCGACGAGCGGTGGTCCCGTCGTTGACGATCTGCTCGACGGCGGCTGCGACCTCGTCCGTGCTCACGGTTCCATGATGGCGACGACAGGAGAAATGACAACATGTCCCGGCGCTCGGCGCCCAGATGTCGCCCACCGGCGGCCGACCTGACCCGACGAGAGCCGCGTCCGTTAGGTTCGCCCCGGCAGCCGCCGAGGGCCCGTGCTGCTAAGACTCGAGGGGACCGCGATGGAGACAGTGACCGACGGCGTGACGGCAGCATTTGGCCTGCGCGAGATCACCGCCCAGGAGGCCCCGATCAGCGAGGCTGGCCGCACGATGTCCGACCGGATGGTCGACGCGCTGTGGAGCTCCGGCTTGATGACGTTCATGAACGCCCCCGAGGCGGGCGGCACGGAGCCTTCGTTCACCGAGGTCATCAACACCTGGATCGAGCTCGCGTGGCAGGACGGCTCCCTCGGCTGGATCGGCATCGCCAACTTCCCGTCGACGTTCGCAGCGTCGGCATACCTGCCCGATGCCGGCTTCGCCGAGATGTTCGGCGATGCGGGCAAGCGGGTCACGGCAGGCGGGCAGTTCTTCCCCAACGGCGTCGGCGAGAAGGTGGACGGCGGCTACCGCATCACGGGTTCGTGGAACTTCGGCTCGGGCACCGGCCACTCGGAGTACGTCGCGGCCGGGTTCATGCCGAAGGTCGACGGCGAGGTCGTGTTCGAGCTGCTGGCCGCGTTCGTGCACCGCGACGACGTCACGTTCCTCGACAACTGGAACGTCCAGGGCCTGCGCGGCACCGGCAGCTACGACTACTCCGTCACCGACGCCTTCGTTCCCGAGCACCGGTGCTTCGGGCTCTTCAGCCGCGAGCCGCATCGCGGCAGCGGACCGCTCTTCAAGATGGGCTTGATGCCCATCACCGCAGCCGGTCACGCCAGCTGGGCGCTCGGCGTCGCCAAGAGCATGCTCGATGACGTCGCCGAGCTCTCCCTCACGAAGTCGCGCATGTCGGACATGGAGCCGCTCGCTCGCCGGATCACGTTTCAGCGCAACTTCGCCCACTTCACCGGCATGTGGCGAGCAGCTCGCGCGGGCGTCATCGAGGCGTTCACGGCAG
>JAOBWO010000322.1 GCA_025463415.1 Acidimicrobiales bacterium
CGGGTAGCGCTCGACGTCGAGCGCGATGGCATAGACCCGCTCCATCGGCGCGGAGATGTTGATGGTCTGGAAAGCGGTCTCAGCCATGGCGTGAATTCTGCTCCATCTCGTCGTCAGAAGGTGGGACTCCCACCACATTGGTGTCCATGTCGGTCCCCTCGGCGGGTGCTCGGCCGAGCTCGTCGACGCGACCGTCGACCGGTTCCTCGTGCGGCGGCACCGCGGAAGCCTGACGCGCCGAGAAGCTGCCGTGCTTGGAGCACCAGAGGCCGTTCATGCCAAGGCCGAACATCGGGACCAGGATCCCGAAGGCGAGCGTGGACCCCGCCCGCCCGTCGGTGCGGTTGCGGGCGATGGCCGTGGCGAGGGCGACGACGACCTGCACGAAGAACGCGGACGTCATCAACCGCTTGACGCGGGTGGGCGTCGAGCCGCCGGCCAGGAAGTACAGCTGGGCCACGGCGATGTTGTCGCTGCGACTGCGCTGCACGGCCGTGATGTAGCTCCAGATGAACCCGAAGATGCCGATCGCGAACAGGGCCAACGCCACGACGACGGCGACGATGCGCACCGGGTTGGTGAAGACGGCGGCAGCGACCACTGCCGACACGGCGAACGCAGCCGTGCCGATCAGGTTGGTCTGCACGATCCGCTCGCCCGGCTCCATCACGCCCATCATGCCAGCGCTCCCAGCGATTTGCCCAGCCGCTCGGCGAGCACGTCGTACGAGAACAGGGCCACCGCGCGCTCACGCGCGGCCAGCCCCATCGCCTGCCGCCGGGACGGATCGTCGAGGAGTGCCTCGAACGCCATGGCGACCTCGCGGTGATCATCGGGATGGGTGACGACCAGGCCGGTCTCGCCGTCGGCGACGGCCTCGGCCGCCCCACCGGAGTCGCCGGCCACCTGGGGAACGCCACATGCGGCGGCCTCGACGAACACGATGCCGAAGCCCTCCTGCTCCAGCCCGCCCCAACGGTTGCGACAGGCCATGGTGGCGAGGTCAGAGCACCCGTAGAGCCGCGGGAGGTCCTCGTTGCTGATCCGGCCCAGGAAGCGAACGGGGGCATCGAGCTCGGCCGCGAGGCGTTGGAGGCGTTCGAGATCGCGACCTCCACCGCCGATGGCCAGGACGAGGTTCGGGCGTGACCTGCGCAGCGACGCCACGGCTCGGATGGCTGTGTCGAAGCCCTTGCGGGGCACGAGCCTGCTGACGCTGACGATCAGTTCGGCGTCGGCGGCGATGCCGAAGTCCGCGCGTGCTCGGAGCCGCTCGTCCGTGGTGAGCGGGTGGAAGCGCTCGGTGTCGACGCCGGGTGGGACGATCGTGATCGGCAGTCCCCGGCCCGCGGCGTGCTCAGCCTCCGCAGCCGGGTAGCCGCCGGCGGCGACGATGTGCCGGGCCCTGCGCAGGACCCACGCCAGCGTCTGCTTGCTGCCCGGCAGGCGCCCGGGCACGGTGACCTCCGCCCCGTGGAGGACGAGGTCGTACGGCAGCTGGAGCGACGGTCCGATCAGCCCGAGTGGCAGGGCCGGGTCGAGCACGACGAGGTCGGCCCCGAAGTCGCGAGCCATCGCGTCGATCCTGCGAGCCATCAGTGGATGCGGGAGCAGCACCGGCTCGCGCGTGCGCTCGATCCGGAACGGCTGGTGGGCGTCGAACTGCTCCGTACCCGGGTACGGGCTCGTGAGCACGGCGAACGACTCCGGCGGCAGCCGTCGCCACCACTCCCACAGCAATGACTGGATGCCACCGATCTTGGGCGGGAAGTCGTTCGTGACGAGGAGGTGCTTCACCGGGCCAGCGCAGCCATCTCGTCGAGCACGATCGCCTCGGTGTCGCCGGCCGGAAGAAGGTCGGCACGACCGATCTCGGCGACGGCCCACACCGCGTGGGCGCGCAGCACCGCCTCGGGATGGTCCCGGTAGCGACCGAGCGTGCGCAAGATCGACTCGCTCGGCGCCTCGCCGCTGTCGCGCACGAAGTTGGCGAGCGCGATCAACGCGTTGCGCCGGATCCACATCGGGTTGCGGTCGGCGACGTACCAGCGCCCGTAGCGGCCCAGCACGACGTCGTCGTCGGCGTCGAGCAGCTCGAGCAACGGCACCCAGGCATCGATCGGCACCGCAGGATCACCGGCAGCCTCCGAGCTGCGCCGTTCGAAGCGCACCGTCGGAGGGCAGACCGTCTGGCACTCGTCGCAGCCGTAGATCCGGTTGCCCAGCGCACGTCGGAGCTCGCGCGGGAAGACGCCGGGGCGCTGCAGCAACCACGCCAGGCAGCGACCCGCATCGACGACGCCCGGCGCGACGATGGCCCCGGTGGGGCATGCATCGATGCAGCGCCGGCACGTTCCGCACCCATCGGCGACGGGCTCCGCTGCGGTGGGCAGCGGTGCGGTGGTGATGATCGAGCCGAGGACGAAGAAGCTGCCGGCACCGGGCACCAAGAGGTTGGCGTTCTTGCCGAACCAGCCGAGGCCGCCGAGCCACGCCGCTTCACGGTCGACCACGGAGTTGTCATCGGCGAAGGCGACCGCCCGGTAGCCGTCGGCGCGCAGCTTGCGGACGAGTTGCTGCAACCCGACGCGCAGCGGCGCATAGTGATCCACCCAGGCGTACCGCGCGACCGCTGCGTACGGTCCAGATGGCACGGCAGGCTCGTCGAGCACGTAGCTGCGCGCTGCGACGATCATCGACTGCGCTCCGCTGACGGACCTGTCGGGATCCGTGGAGCGCACCGGGTTGCGGTACGTGAACTGCATGGTGTCGTGCAGGCCGGCGGCCTTGCGCGCTTCGAGCGCGTCGCGTGCCCGTTGCATGACCGCCGCCGGAGCGAGCCCCATCCGGTCCAGACCGCAACGTTGGGCGAGCTCGCGCAGCGACTGCACATAGGCGTCGTCGATCGGCTCAGGCGTTCGAGGCTGCACGATGCCGAAGCGTAGGCACCATTCCCGCTTCCGCAAACCAGCGCACCGCGCGCTGCTCGGCGAGGTCGAACACGACCGCGCCCGCCGAGCACGGCTCTTCTCGATCGCAGAGGTGGGTGACCAGGCAGTCCGAGCACGCCGGAGTTGACCGCATGACGCATTCGGCGCAGTCGATGATGATGCTGTTCATGCCGCCACCATCGCAGAGGCCTGTGACAGAGTTTCGAGGTGCTCCGTCGTCGTCCTCTCCTCGCGAGCGTTTGTGTCGCCGTGCTCGGTCTCGGCGCCACCGCCTGCAGCAGCGCAGGAGGCGTCCACATGATGCAGTCGAACGCACCGGGCAGCCAGACCGCGAGCACCGACACGACCGGCAGCGACACAACGGGCAGCGACACGACCGGCACGGACACAGCGGGTACCGGCACCACAGGGAGCAGCACCGGATCGCTGGACTGGACCACGTGTGACGACCCGAAGGCGACGGACGCGTCGCTGCAGTGCGCCACCCTCTCCGTGCCACTCGACTACGACAAACCGAATGGCGACACCATCGATCTCGCCCTGGTTCGCGTGCCGGCCACCGGCAAGCGCACGGGTGCGGTGCTGTTCAACCCCGGCGGGCCAGGCGGTTCCGGCTTCGACTCGATCGCCCAGGGCGGCCCGACGATCTCCAGCGAGCTCGGCCTCACGGACTTCGATCTGGTCGGCTTCGACCCGCGTGGCGTCGACCGGTCGAACGGGATCCGCTGCCTCACCGACGCCGAACAGGACGCCGACGCCTACCTCGACGACACACCGGACACTCCGGAGGAGCAGGCTGCGCTCGATGCCTCGGACATGGCGTTCGCGACGGCATGCGCGGCGAAGTACGGCGATTCGCTGCAGTACTACTCCACCACCAACACCGCACGCGACATGGACGCGATCCGCGCGGCACTGGGTGACCAGACCATCAGCTACCTCGGCATCTCTTACGGCACGTACCTCGGCGCGGTGTACGCGACGATGTTCCCGGATCACATCCGAGGGCTCGTGCTCGACTCGGCGTTCGAGCCGAGCGGTGACACCGTCGAGCAGCAGTACGAGACGCAGCTGGTCGGGTTCGAGCACGCCTTCGACGATTGGGCGACCTGGTGCCAGGACCACTCCGAATGCGCGTTCACGACGACGGATGTTCCGGCCGCGTGGGACGCGTTGATCACCCAGCTCGATGCGAACCCGGTGAAGAACGCGGACGGTCGGATGGGCAACCAGTCGGTCGTGCGCGCGGCCACGCTGGCAGCGCTGTACAGCAAGAGCGATTGGCCGGTCCTCGGCGACGCACTCGCCGCCGCGTCACACGGTGATCCAGCCGGGATCTTCCGCCTGGCCGACGGCTACTCGGGGCGTGATGAAACGGGCCACTACGACACGATCCAGCAGTCCTTCACGGTGATCGGCTGCGCGAGCGGGATCGAGGGTGACACGCCGCCCGACCCCGCTGCGCTGGTGGCCGAGCTGAAAGCGAAGGCGCCGCGCTTCGCGGCCACGCTCACCGTCGACGACTTCGACGATCAGGCGCAGTGCATGGCGATGATGCCGGCCCAGCCGATCAACACCCTAAGCTACTCCGGCAAGGTGCCGATCGTGATCATCGGCGGCACCAACGATCCCGCGACACCGTTCCGGTGGGCGCAGGAGATGACGAAGGACCTCGGCGGCAGCGCCACCCTCGTCACCTACACCGGCGAAGGCCACGGCCAGCTGTTGGCGTCGAAGTGCGTCACCGCGATCGAGGCCGCGCTGCTCACCGAGTTGCAGTCCCCCGCCAAGGACACGACGTGCGACCCGGATCCGGACATCGCCCGGCCGGACTGGTGGGGATCGATCCCCACCGTCACCGGTGTCGACCCGGTGCTCGACTCCCCCGAGCTCGACCAAGCGTTGGGCCTCACCACCACCGACGTCTACAGCGAGATCCACACCAGCGCGTTGTCGGCCAAGGACGTGTTGGCTGCGTACGAGCCCGAGCTGACCGCAGCGGGCTTCACGTTCGTGGGTGAGCAACAGCCGATCCCGGACAGCCAGCAGAGCGTGTTCAAGGCGACCAACGGCGACTTCTTCAGCGTGCTCGCGCTCGATCCCGTCGCGTTCCAGTCGGCCGACCTCGCCTCAGCGGCGTCGCTCGTTCCGGACGGCAAGACCGTCGTGGTGCTGCTCTACATCCCGCAGTCGTAGCGGATCCCAGTCGCGGGTCAGCGCAGCGGGCGTCCGCCGACGGCGAGCAGCATCTCCGAGGCGATCACGTTCGCGCCCTCGGTGCGCACGTCGGAGACGATGGCCTGGTCGTTGGTGGCGACGACGACCGGCGTCGTCGGCGGCAGCGCGCGCACCTCGGCACGGATGACGTCGTCGGCAATCACGCCGGCGGGCGAGTACTGCACTCGGATCAGCCGACGACCCGCGGATGCCCCGACGATGTCGGCGCCGTCGAACACGACGCGGATCTCGGTGCCGTGGCGCCGGGCGATGTCCTCGAGCAGATCGATGCACCGCTCACGTTGGTCGATCAGTTCCAGGTTGGGCCACGCCAGCTTGGCGACGTTGTAGCCATCGACGACCAGCACGACCTGCGGGGTGCGCAACAGGTGGGCGGCCGCGGCGAGTGAGTCCCCGTAGACGCCTCCGGGGATCGCGATGGGGCGCCGTTGCTGCACCCTCGGGCGAATCGGGCGGACCGGTGCGACACCCGAACCCGTCCCCGACATCGCCGTAGCGAACGCCGCGGGAGCGGCGGGAGAAGCGCCAGACGACAACGCCTCGCCCGCAGCGCCCAGCGCAGCTGCGAGATCACGCGTGGCCGCCGCAGCCTGATGCAGAGCCCGGGCAGCGACGCGGTTGGTGTGCGCAGCCTCGACGGCCGGCGCCGGTGCGGACGCGACTTCCCGCGGCGAGGCGGCTGGGCCCATGCCCGCGCGGGTGGCCAGGATCTCGTCGCGCAACGCCTCGACCACTCGGAGCTGCGCAGTGATGTCCGCCGTCGCGGCCTCGGCGCGGTCGGCCCGAGCGTGCTCGGCGTCGGTTCGCTGGCGAAGACGGTCGACCTCGCGTCGGAGTCCGGTGAGTTCGGTGCGCAGCGACGCGACCTCGGCGCCGGCCGTTGCCAGCGCGTCCTCTGCCTTGTCGCGGCGCAGCTGCTCGCGTGCGATCGCGTCCTGGTGACCGAGCAGCTCGGCGTTCGCACGAGCGGCCACCTGTTCCGCGGCTTCCCGGCGTCGTTCGGACTTGCGCAACGCAGCCTCGGCGACCGACTCGTCGGCCTGCTGCTTCGCCGCGCGAAGCAGCTCGCCGATGCGGTCGACCCACCCCTCGCTGCGCTGCAGCCAGGTGATGCCGAGCTCGTCGACCAGCTCGGCGGTCGCGACCTCGCCGAGCCGGGTTCGGAAGGCATCGTCCGCGGCAACGGCACGCCGCACGGCGGAAAGCGCGGGCCGATCCAGGCGGGCGAGGCGCAGATGCGGCCTCATCGCCTGCGGGAACACCAGCGGCGGGCGAAGCTTCTGGCCGGCTGCAGCGATGCCGACGGCGAACTCCAGCGCGGAGCGCAACGCCGTGTCGGGGAGACCCTGGACATCGACCTGAACGCCGGCGGGCGGCGAGCCGGCTGCAGGGTCCGCGCCGTGCGCGACGACCGGCTCTGGCGGCGCGTCGTGCTCGTCCACGGTCATGTGACCAGCGTACCGGTGGTGCGCGGGAGCAACCTTGACAGCGAACGCGTGTTCTGGGCATGGTGTCCCGATGCAACGTACGTTCGATGACCTCGGCACTCCGCTCTGCGACGTCACGTTCTGCGTGCTGGACCTGGAGACCACCGGTGGCGATCGCAACAGCGACGTGATCACCGAGATCGGCGCGATCAAGGTGCGTGGCGGCGAGTGCCTCGGCACGTTCCAGACCCTCGTCAACCCGGGGCGAGCGATACCGCCGTCGATCACGATCCTCACCGGGATCTCCGATGCGATGGTGGTGCCCGCGCCGCGCATCGAGCACGTGCTGCCCTCGTTGCTGGAGTTCTGCCGTGACTCCGTGATCGTCGGTCACAACGTTCGCTTCGACGTCGGCTTCCTCAACGCCGCCCTGAAGCGCGCCGATCGGCCCGTGCTCGGCAACATCGCGATCGACACGCTCGCCCTCGCCCGCCGCCTCGTGCGCGACGAGGTGCCCGACTGCCGGCTGGGCACCCTGTCGACCCGGTTCCGACTGGACCACCAGCCGAGCCATCGCGCCCTCGACGACGCGCTGGCCACCGCCGACCTGCTCCACCTCCTCCTCGAGCGGGCGTCGGCGTTCGGGGTGCTCGGCCTCGACGATCTGCAGTTGCTGCCGAAGATCGGGGGGCACCCGCAGGTGGGCAAGCTCAAGCTCACCAACCACCTCCCCCGCACGCCCGGCGTCTACCTGTTCCACGATGCACGGGGCGAGGTCCTGTACGTCGGCAAGGCCACCAACCTCCGCCAGCGGGTGCGCACCTACTTCGGCAGCGACGACCGTCGCAAGATCGGACCGATGCTGCGCGAGGCGCAACGCGTCAGCCACATCGAGACGCCGGATCCACTGACCGCAGGCGTCCTGGAGCTGCGCTACATCCAGCAGCTGTCGCCTCGCTACAACAAGCAGGGCACGAACTGGGACCGCTACTGCTACGTGCGCCTGTCCACGGAGGAGGCCTGGCCGCGCCTGTCCATCGTCAAGGACGCGAAGCCGGTCGGCCTCCACATCGGTCCGCTGCCATCGCGCACCATGGCCAACCTCGTGATCGAAGCGATCCAGTCCGTCGTCCCGCTGCGCCGCTGCACCGCTCGGTTGGGCCGCTCGTACGTCGCGCCGGCCGGGGCGCCGCAGTGCACCGCGGCACAGCTCGGCATCGCCGAGTGCCCGTGCTCCGGAACTGCCGACGTCGCCCGCTACGCCGATGCGGTGGAGATGGTGCGGCGCGGCCTCGAGGGGGACCCCGACGTGCTGCTCGCTCCGTTGCGCGAGCGCATGCTCGCCTTGGCCCGGGCCCACCGCTTCGAGGAAGCGGCGGGCGTGCGCGACCGTGCCCAGGCGCTGGCTGGGGCCATCAAACGTCAACGGATGATCGATCACCTCCGCCACGCCGAGCAGGTCGATCTCCACATCGGCGGGATCCGGTTCGAGTTCGATCACGGTCGGCTCGTCCACAGTGGCGTCGACGGCACGCTGTCGCTCGGCCTCAGCCTGGCGCCGCCCGAGACCTCACCGTTGCACGCACCGCTCAACCGCAACGCCGTCGACGAGACGCTGTGCATCGCCCGCTACCTGGAGGCGAACAGCCAACGGGTCACCCTGTTGCGGTGCACGGGCGTGTGGAGCCAGCCCGTGCACCGCCTCCCCACGTTCGAACCGCGTCGAACTGCCGCCTAGAAGCGCTCAGCACCGGAGGCCTTGCGCGCCCGAGGGGTGCATCACAAACCCTCCAACACCAGTGGCCGTTCGTCACCGGAGGCTCTGCGCGCCGCGCGGACGCGTCACACAGCCTCCGGCACGTAGGACCGACAGCTCAGCCGGCTGGACAGACCAGCGAGGGGGCGGTCAGGCTCAGCGCATGGGTTCACACCGCTACTGCATCATCGGCGCTGGCGCCGCCGGCCTGGCCACGCTGGACACCCTGCTCCGGGACGGCTTCGACGTCGACTGCTTCGAGCGCAACGACACCGTGGGCGGGCACTGGCAGACCGACTACGAGTCGCTGCACCTGATCACCTCCAGGTCGATCTCCGGCTTCGTCGGCTTCCCGATGCCGGAGAGCTACCCGGTGTACCCGAGCCGCGACCAGATGCGCGAGTACCTGCTCGCCTTCGCCACCGAGCGCGGCCTGCTCGAGAAGATCGACTTCGGCGTGTCGGTCATGAGCGTGCAACCGATCGGCGACAAGGGCGCGAACGGTTGGAGGGTGGAGACGTCCGACGGTCGATCGAACACCTACGACGCGGTCATCGTCGCCAACGGCCACCTGTGGGACCCCCGCCTACCGGACGTGCCCGGCGAGTTCGACGGTCCGGTGATCCACTCGTCCAGCTACAAGAACGTGGACCAGCTCGCCGGCCGGCGGGTGCTCGTGATCGGGGCGGGCAACTCGGGCTGCGATCTGGCGGTCGATGTCGCCAACGCCCGGCTCGATTCGTTCATCTCCGTGCGGCGCGGACAGACGTTCCAGCCGAAGGCGATGTTCGGCAAGCCGCGCGCCGAGTTGAAGTGGCTGGCGAAGCTGCCCGTCGCGGTGAACGAACGGGTGTCCCGATTGCTCGTCGACGTCGTGGTCGGCAAGCCATCGGCGTACCGCGGCCTGCCCGAACCGAAGACGCGCAACCTGAACCTGCAGCCACCCGTGGTCAACAACCTGCTGCTGTACTGGATCCACCACGGCCGGATCACGGTCGTTCCCGGCGTCACCCGGTTCGAGGGCAAGATGGTCCACTTCACCGACGGGACCAGCCGGGAGTTCGACACGGTGCTGCTGGCCACCGGCTTCAACGTGAGGTTCCCGTTTCTCGACCACTCGTTGTTCACGTGGCGCGACGGCGCGCCGTTGCGCACCGCCGGGATGGTGCTGCCCGTCGGTGTCGAGAACCTGTACTTCATCGGCCTCGCCGCCGCACGCGGGCCCCAGCTGCCGATCTACTCGCTGCAGTCGAAGATGCTCACGCGCATGCTCCGCAACCGCGAACGAGGCGGTCCCCCGCTGGCCGCCCACTTCGCTGCCATCGAGCCGGCAGAGAGCCGGATCGACATCATCCGCAAGTTCTGGTTGAGGCAGATGGAGGCGGCAGGCAAGACGCTGGACCGGCTCGAGCGTTCCCTGCCGTCGACTCCGTCGGCCTCGGGTGCCCCCGCCGATCGCATCGAGGTGCCGGCGTGAGCGGGCGCTTCAGCGGCAGGGTCGTGGTGATCACCGGCGGGTCGCGCGGCCAGGGCGCATCGCACGCAGAGCGTCTGGCCGGCGAGGGTGCAGCCGTGCTGTGTGGGGACGTGCTCGACGAAGAGGGCCATGCCACCGCAGCGCGTCTGCAGGCGCTCGGCCACGACGTCACGTACCAACACCTCGACGTCACCTCCCCGGCGGACTGGGCCGCAGCAATGGCGTGGTGTCGCGGCCGCGGGCGGCTGGACGTGCTGGTCAACAACGCTGGCATCATCCACGTCAACCCGCTGACCGAGGAGCGCTTGGAGGACTGGAACCTCACCTTCACCGTCAACGCGACGAGCGTCCTGCTGGGCATGCAGGCGGCGGTGCCGCTGATGCGCGAGGCCGGTGGTGGGTCGATCATCAACGTCGCGTCGATCTTCGGCGTGGCAGGCGCCGAGGGCTACATCGCCTACTGCGCGAGCAAGGGCGCCATCCTCGCGATGACCAAGACCGCGGCGCTCGAACTGGCGAAGGACAAGATCCGCGTCAACTCGATCGTCCCCGGCGGCGTCAGCACGCCGATGAACGAGAACGAGCCGGAAGGCGGTGTGGTGCCGCTCACGCCGCTCGGCCGTCGAGCCCACGTCAGCGAGATCTCGGGATCGATCGCCTTCCTGGCGTCGGACGACTCCGTGTTCGTCACCGGCACCGAGCTGATCGTCGACGGCGGCTACCTGGCGAAGTAGCTCAGATCAGACGGCTCGCGTCGCGTCGCGTCCGGAGGTCTTGCGCCGCGGACGTCCGGATCGGAAGCCTCCGGCGGATGGCGGAGCCGGACGCTGGAGGATCTCCGCTGCGCACGCGTGGCGAGCAATGCCTCCGGTCGCCGACGAGACAGGAACAAGGATCCAAACCACACGGCAGATGAGGCCGCCCGGAGAATCAGCACTTCCTCGCGGGGTTTCATCACGTGGAGATTCACGAGGAGCTCGGCGGGGTGACGAGCAGCCGGCGGGAGCACCGTCGCGACCACCCCCGCGATGTGTCAGGTCTCGATCGATGCGCCACCGTGGTCGATGCGCAGCACCTTGCAGCGCCCGGCGCTGTCGGTCGTTGCCGACATCGCCGCAGCGACGGATTCAGCCGTCTCGATCGCGCACAACGCGGCGACCGTCGGGCCGGAGCCGGACAGCCACGAGCTCCACGCGCCGGCGCCGAGCGCCGCCTCGTGGGCGGCCAACGAGGCCGGTGACGCAGCGAACCGCGACGGCTGGTGGATGCGGTCCTCGGAGGCGTGACGCAGCGCGGCGACGTCGCCCGATGCGAGCGCGGCGACGAGGTAGGCAGCGTGGCCGATGTTGAAGACGGCGTCGGCGAGGGGCACCGTGGCGCCGAGCTTGGTGCGGCTGTGGTCGGTGCGTGTGCTGAAGGACGGCACCCACACCACCACCGCGGGATCGAACTGCAGGGGCACGCGGATCGATCGTTCGCCGGTCGTCACGACGACACCTCCCAGCAGTGCTGCTGCGGCGTTGTCGGCGTGCCCCTCGAGCTCGGTCGCCGCGGCCAGCACCTCGGCGCCGGCGTCGGCGATCACGTCCGAGCCGGGTGATGCGCGCTGACCGCAGGCCAGGAGCAGGCCTCCGACGCGCACGGCTGCGCTGTAGCCGAGCCCGCGACCCATCGGGATCGGCGAGCGTTCCCACAGCTGACCCGTGCCGCCGAGCCGAGCGAACGCCACAGCGGCCGGATGGTGCTCGTCGATCACCCGGGCAGCGCTCGGCACATCCTCGCCGGCATCGTCGTCCAGGATGCCGACCTCGGCCCACAGGGTCAAAGCCATGCCGAGCGTGTCGAACCCCGGCCCCATGTTCGCCGACGTCGCCGGCACACGCGCGATCATGCGTGAGCGGCCCGCTGGGACACCTCGATGAACTGCTGCAGCGACGTGGCCGCAGCTCCGCTGTCGATCGAGTGCGCCGCGAGCGCGATCCCCTGCTCGAGGTCGCTCGCGACCCCGGCCACGACCAGGCCCGCTCCTGCATTGAGCACGACGATGTCGCGGTGGGGCCCGTGGTCGCCCCCGACGACGCGGCGCACGACATCGGCGTTGAAGGCGGGCTCGCCGCCGACCAGTTCTTCTCCGATTGCGGGAGCAAGGCCGTATGCGACCGGATCGACCTCGAAGCTCGTCACCTCGCCGTGCTCCAGAGCGAGCACGGTGGACGTACCCGTGGTGGTCAACTCGTCGAGGCCGTTGCCGTGCACGATCCAGGCCTTGATCGAGCCGTGGATGCGCAACGACGCCAGCATCCGCTCCGCCACCGCCGGGTTGGCGACGCCGATCAGCTGGCGCTTGACCCGGCCCGGGTTGGCCATCGGTCCGAGCAGGTTGAACACCGTCGGGATGCCGATCTCGCGACGGGACGGCCCGGCGAACCGGAACGCAGGGTGGAACGTGGTGGCGAGGCAGAAGCCGATGCCGGCCTCCTCGACGCACCGGCGCACGCCCTCCGGCCCGAGGTTGATGTCGACCCCGAGCTCTTCGAGCACGTCCGCGGTGCCGCACTTGGAGGACGACGCGCGCGCACCGTGCTTGCACACCGGCACGCCAGCGCCGGCGACGACGATCGCCGACATCGTGGAGACGTTGATCGAGTGGCTGCGGTCGCCGCCGGTGCCGACGATGTCGACCGCGCGCTCGCGGAGCTCGTCGCTGAGCGGCACGAGCGTGGCTGCGGCCAGCACGGCGTCGAGCAGGCCGGAGAGCTCCTCCCCTGTCTCACCCTTGGCCTTCAGCGCGACCGCGAACGCGATCAGCTGTGCAGGTGTCGCATCTCCGGCCAGGATCGTCGACATGGCCTCCCGGGCGCTGGCGGCAGGCAGATCGTGGCGCTCCAACAGCTGCGTCAGCAGCGCCGGCCATCCACCGAGTTCGTCGAAGTGCGACACGCGCTCACCATAGTGCGAGCCCGCGGAACGACCTCAGGCAGTTCTGCGCCGTTGGCGGATGATCCGCCGCCGCTCGCGCTCGGTGGCGCCGCCCCAGACGCCCTGCTTCTCGCGCGACGCCAGCGCGTGCTCCAGGCAGGCGATGCGGACGTCGCACTGCTGGCAGACCGCTTTGGCGGCAGCGGCGTCGTCCTCTTCGTCCGGATAGAACATGCCCGGTTCGAGCCCCCGACAGGCTCCCAGTTCCCGCCAGACAATCACTTTGGGTGACACGTCGCCCCTGTCCTTCCACGTCTCGATCAGGCTGCAGTCAGATGCGTCAGCGCAGACCCCCCTGCGACAACACACGTAACGTAGATGCTGTGTCTGTGGATTTCCAGAGGCAAATGCAAGAATTCAACCGGTGACATCAGCGAGCAACTCAGCCACCGTGAGCTCGCTGAGCACGGCTTCTTCGCGGTACGCGGGATGATCCACGACCAGGGTGACGGGAGCCGTGCCGAGGCCCTCGCGGGCGCTGGCATCGACCTCGAAGGTGATGTAGTGGACCGCGCTCGTGACGTGCTCGCGCGTCAGCTGGGTGGCGTGCTGCGCCTCCGGCACCGACCGCACTTCGCGGCCGTCTGCCAACACGAGCACGATGTGCCGCTCGATCCCGACCAGCTTCGGCAACCACTCCTGCATCTGGGCGTCGGACGTGAGCTCGAGGAACAGCGTCGCGCACAGCTGACCGGGCCGAGGGATCAGCGGGTTGTAGGTGTCGAGCTCGATCTGGATGTCTTCGTCGGTGCTGAGCTTCTCGGCCCGCGCCATCTCCTGGATCTGGTAGCGGATCGTGTCCCGCGATTCGAACGAGACCGTGAGGATGGTGCCGAGCGCGACCCGGCGGCGGCGTCGCACCTCCAGCATTCGGGTCCGGAACTCGGGGCGTTCGCGCTCGTAGGCGCGCTGGTCGGCGATGTCGTCCAGCGTCAACCGGTGCGACGACGGCGCACCGGAGCTCACGGTGCCACCTCTTCGACCGCGATGCCGTAGGCGCGGGCGATGACCTGGATCGGGTGGCTGGGCACGAGTCCGGTCTGCTCGGTGATCGCGGTGTTGGCGAGGTGGCAGTCGCCCGCAACGATCTCGCCGTCGGCCCTGTTGATCTCGGCCGCGAGCTTCTTCGCGATCGGCACGGAGAGGCCGGAGTTCTCGGCGCGCAGGCCCCACATCCCGTCGATCCCGCTGCACTGCTGGACCAGCTTGATCTTCGCGCCCGTCAGCTTCATCAGGTCGCGGCTCTTCAGCCCGATGTTCTGGGCACGGAGGTGGCATGGCGTGTGATAGGTGATCGTGGCCGGCACGTCGCCGGCGAAGTCGACATCGAGCGACGTCGCCGGATCGCGGTGCACCTTCATCAGGTACTCGGCCGCGTCGAACGTGTTCTCGGCCACCAGCGTCGCATCGGCACCGGGCACGTAGTCGAGGTAGTCCTTCTTGAGGATGTACCCGCACGTCGGCTGCGGCACCACGATCGGGTTGCCCTTGCGCACCTCCGCGGCGAGCGCTTTCACGTTCTTCGCGGCGACCTTGATGAACTGGTCGCGGTCGCCACTGTGCAGCCACGGTGCACCGCAGCAACCGGCGTCGACGAGCGACACCTCGATGCCGTTGCGCTCGTAGACCTTGACGAGGTCGTGCCCGATCTCGGGCTGCTGGTACTCGACGAGGCAGGTCGGGAACAGCGCGACGCGGCCCTGTCGGTTGCCCATCCGCACCTTCGGCCGACGCTTGAACCACGTCGAGAACCGCTGGCGGGCGAACGGTGGCAGCAGGCGAACGCTGGAGATGCCGGCGGTCTTCTCGATGGCCTTGCGGACGACGCCACCTTCCTTCGCAGCCAACACCTTGTTCATCGTCGGCGCGGTGCGGCTGCCGACCTTGCCGATCAGATCGGTGCGACCCATGACCTGCGTCGTCGCCCGGTCGCGCACCGAGACCTGGCCGGTCTCGTGACGCATCGCGTCGGCGCGCAGCATCAGCCGTGGGAAGTCGAGCGCCCACTCGTGCTGGCCGGGCACATAGGGGCAGTTGACGTAGCAGAGCTTGCACTGGAAGCACTCGTCCGTGACCTGGTCCTGCTGGGCAGGGGTCAGCCGAGCGGCGTCCTGGTCGTCGTGCCGGTCGATCATCTCGAACAGCGTGGGGAACGAGGTGCAGAACTTGAAGCACAACCTGCAGCCGTGGCACAGGTCGTACACCCGGGTCATCTCGTCGCGCACGTCGGCTTCGTCGAGGTACTTCGGATGGTGCGGGTCGTAGGTGATGGTCATCGCTCGGGGCGGTCCTCTCCGGGTTCGGCAAGCGATACCCAGTGGCGGCGCGGTGGAGACCACCGCGCCGCCGTCATTCCGTTGGGTCGGTCCGTGGACCAGGTTCAGTCGAGGCTGTCGAGCCCCTGCTGGAAGCGGCCCGCATGGCTCTTCTCGGCACGTGCCAAGGTCTCGAACCAGTCGGCGATCTCGTCGAAGCCCTCGTCGCGAGCGGACTTGGCGAAGCCCGGGTACATCTGCGTGTACTCGTAGGTCTCGCCGGCGATGCTGGCCTTGAAGTTGTCGGAGGTCTCACCGATCGGCTCGCCCGTCGCCGGGTCGCCGACCTGGGCGAGGTACTCGAGGTGTCCGTGGGCGTGACCGGTCTCTCCCTCGGCCACCGAGCGGAACAGAGCGGATGCGTCGGGGTAGCCCTCGACGTCTGCCTTCTGCGCAAACCACAGGTAGCGGCGATTGGCCTGGCTCTCGCCGGCGAAGGCTTCCTTCAGGTTCTCGTGGGTCTTGGTGCCTTCGAGGCTCATGACATGGCTCCTGTCGTGGGGCTGGGGATGTTGCTGTTGGGATGAGATCCGGTGACGTCCTGTGTCGTCGAGCACCGCGCGCACAGACCGTGGAACACGATGTCGGAGCGGTCGATGGTGAAGCCCTCGAGCCCCGCGACGTCGAGGTCCGACGCACCCGCGACGTACACGTCGGCGACGTCATTGCACGAGCGGCACACGACGTGGTGGTGCGAGCCGACGTTGGGGTCGAACCGGGCCGGGCCATTGCCGAAGTCGAACGATTGCAACTCGCCCATCGAGGTCAGATCGGTGAGCGTCTGGTACACGGTCCGCAGCGAGATGCCGGGCATCTGCTCGCTGGCGGCGGCGAACAGCGCATCGGCGGTGGGGTGGGTGGCGTTGTCGTGGAGCAGCCGGAACAGCAGTTGCCGTTGCGGCGTGACCTTCAGACCGCTCTCGCGGAAGGCACTGCTGAGCTCGGCGGGACTGCGCATGCGAGCACCCTATCTGCATCTCATGCGAACACGCAACTCGTGCGAACCGCCAGAACATGCGGACCAGCCGGCGAACACCAGCTCGCCGATGGTCAGGCCACTCCCCTGCTCGGGCGTGGATCTAGGGTGACGCCCGATGAGCGATCCAGCGGCGACGACACACAGACCGCCGGCGGCCCCGACCCTCGACCGGCAGACGATGCTCGGCCGCCTCGCCGACGAGACGTTCGACATCGTCGTCGTCGGTGGCGGCATCACCGGGGTGGGCGTCGCACTCGATGCGGTCAGCCGAGGCCTGCGCACCGCACTGGTCGAGCGTGACGACTTCGCGTCGGGCACCTCG
>JAOBWO010000336.1 GCA_025463415.1 Acidimicrobiales bacterium
CGCGCCGGCCCCGGCGCCGGCTGCGGCAGCACCCGCTCCGGCGCTCGCACCGACCGCGGCGATGCCCGTGTCCACACCCACGCCCGCTGCGGCGCCGGCGCCCGTACCTGCGGCCGCCGGTCCACAGCCGGTCAAGGTCAAGGGCCTCGTCTGCGCACGCGGCCACTTCAACGATCCGCGCACCCGCTTCTGCGCCACGTGCGGCATCGCGATGCACCAGACCAGCTTCATCCTCACCGAGGACGTACGCCCGCCTCTGGGCGTGCTCGTGATGAGCGACGGGTCGTACCACACCCTCGTCACCAGCCTGGTCTTCGGACGAGATCCGGACGACGACGCCGAAGTCCGCGAGGGCAGGGCCCAGGGCGTCACCCTGATCGACCCCGGCAACACCATCTCACGCGTGCACGCAGAGATCCGCGCCGTCGAATGGGACGTCAACATCGTCGATCACGGTTCGACCAACGGCACCTTCATCTGGTCGGCCGATCGTCAGCAGTGGGACCGGCTCACGCCGAACCAGCCGGTGCCATTGTCGCCCGGTCAGCACGTCGCGTTCGGCCGGTTGACGGCCACCTACGAGTCGTCGAACCGCCAGAAGAGCTGACGGTCGCCCCGCTCAGAGCGCGCTGAGGATCACCGGCTCGGTGCGCACCCAGCCACCGAGCGCCTCGGTGAACGCGATCCGGTCGCGCTCACCTGCGTGCACGGTGAGGTCGTCCGTGGCCGAGCTTCCGACGCGGTAGACGGTGCCGGCCGTCGGCGCGGTCGGAGCGATCTCGACGCCGAGCGCACCGATCTGCTTCGCGCTGCGGCCGGAGAGGCCGCCATCGACCACCAGCGGCACGTCGGAGAACAACGCGAGCCGCACGGCCATCTCCTGCGCCGCCAGCTCGGCGGTCGAACCGCCGCCGCCGACGCGCACCGCGGCGAGGTCCTCGGGTGCAGTCGCGGGAACGAGCACATCGCAGCCGAGGTGGCGCATCGGCTCGATCAGATCGGCGTCGGCCTCATCCATCACGACCGCGCCGGGCGCGATACGAGTGATCTCGGTGATCACGTCGGCGTGCCGATCCGCGGAGGCCCGCGAGATCACCTGACAAGTGAGACCGGCGTGCTCGATCTTGTCCCGCCACGCCTTGAGGTCACCGAGGTCGTCGGCGAAGCTGGCCAGCCCTGCGCCCTGCGCCGTGAACCGGACGATCGTCACCGAGCCCGTGGCCCGTCCGCCACCGTAAGCAGCGGCGACATCGACCAGACGCTGAGCGTCGCCGACGCCGACCAGGACTGCGACCCGGTCCGTGGCGGAGCTCTCCCGCTTGCGCTCTGCCTCGGCGATGTCGCGGTTGAGCCAACGGTCGGGGTAGACGATCTTGAGCAACGGTCCGGCCATGGCCGTGGTGACCACGGCCATGATCACCAGCATCGTGTACAGCTTGTCGTCGATCACGCCTGCGTCACGGCCGATGGTGAGCACCACGAGCTCGGTGAGCCCACGGGTGTTCATCAACGCACCGACCGCGAGGGACTGCCGCTTCGGCACGCCGACAGCACGGGCTGCTGCGGCAGCGCCGACGAACTTGCCGATGCATGCGACCACGATGATCGCCAGGGCTGGGACGATGTCGCTGGTCGTCAGACCCTGGAGGTTGACGCCCTGCCCGGCGATCACGAAGAACACCGGCAGGAGCAGCTGCACGCTGACCCCTTCGACCTTCCCCGCGATCGTGTGGAACAGGTTGGGCGCATTCCTGCGAGGCACGGCGACACCGAACAGGAACCCGCCGATCAGCTCGTGCACGCCGATGCGGCTGGTGACGTAGGACGACAGCATCAGCCCGATGAACAAGATGCTCAGCTGCTCCGCACCGAGCTTGTTGCCGTTCTTCCGATACGGCACGAGCACGAACCGTTCCAACAGCGGTCGAACCACCAGGAACAAGACCGCGACGTAGATCGCCATCTTGCCGATGATCAAGAAGATGTCGGACGCGCTGCCGTTGCCGGCCAGCGCGGTGGCCAGGGCGAGCAGCGTGAACGCCATGAGGTCGTCGATGGCCGCGCACGCGACCATCAACAGCCCGAGGGGTATCTTGAACATGTTGCGTTCCGCGAGGATGCGCGCCAGCACCGGAAACGCGGTGACGCACATCGACACCGCGATGAAGATCGCGAACGGCACGAAGTCGGTCTGCTTGGGCACCAAAGGCTTCGGTGCCTCCTTGTTCGTCGCCGTGTCCTTCTGGATCAGCTTGTCGCGAGCGGCCACCTTGTCGGCAACCTCCTTGCCCTCGCTCGAGCACGGCTTCGGCGTCACACCGGCCTGTGCTTCGACCGCGACGCAGCTGTGGTCGTCGTGGAGGTAGCTGCCGAGGACGAAGAAGCCGAGCGCGAACGGCACCGCGATGGAGGTCAGGGAGATGGCGGCAGCGCGCTTGCCGGACCGCTTGACGACCTCGAGATCGACCTCCATGCCGACGATGAACATGAACAGCACGAGGCCCAGCGATGCGACCAGCTTGAAGAACGGGATGTCGACGGCGTTGAACAGGTAGTCGCGCACGCCCGGCGCCACCTGACCGAGCAGGCTCGGGCCGAGGGCGATGCCGACGAGGATCTCACCGATCACGACCGGCTGCTTGATCGCTCGGAAGACGACGGCCACCAGCCGGCCGAGGGCCAGCACGACGGCAAGGCACAGCAGCAGTGCGACGAAGTGCTTGTCCTGGGCGCTGAGTTCAGCAAACACGTTGGTTCCTCAGTTCGGTGGCGGAGCGACGATGGTGCAGGAGATCCGGCCGACACGGAAGGTGTCGCCGGTACCGACGGCCGCAGGGCCGACGATGCGTTCGCTGTTGACGAAGGTGCCGTTGGTCGTCGCCAGGTCGGCGAGCTGCCAGCGCACGTCGTCGAGTGGGGACAGACGGGCATGCATCCGCGAGGCCTCGTCGTCGTGGATCACCACGTCGCAGCGGAAGTCGCGGCCGATGACCGCTTCCTCGACGAGGCACACCAGTTGCTGCCCATCGACGGGATCGTCGATGCGAACCCACAGTGCCGTGCTCACAGCGCGGCTTCGGCCTTGTCGAACGCGGACTTGGTGAGATCGAAGTACGAGCTCAACTCGTCCGAGTCCGGAACCCGGTTGTAGGCGGTGAACTGGGTGGTGAAGATCAGTGATCCGGACTGCGTCTCGACGATGTACCCGGTGAGGATGATGTCGGTGGAACCGACCGCGGAGGCCTCGTACTTGATCGCGTTGACGTCGGCGCGGCCGACGGGCCGGGCGTCGCGGGTTGCATCGGTGAGCGTGTAGACCACGTCGACGCCACCGAGGTTGCCGTCGGCTTTCGCGCAGTTCTGGCTGATCGCCTTGTCCTGCTCGTAGTACTTGGAGGCGTCGGCCGCCGACGAGAACGTCGACACGTTCTCGAAGAAGGCGGTGTTGGTGAAGGCTGCGCCGGTGCCACTGGACGTGGAGAACAGGGCTTCGCTCTGACGGAACGGGTTCGCCAGGGTGAACTGCGGACAGAACGGATCGCCGTCGCCGGAGATGTCCTCCGCGTTCCAGTCCGAGCTGAACGTGTCTCGCACCTGGCGGATGGTCAGCAAGGCCGACTTGAGCGACGCGCGCGTCGGCTGGGCGGTGGACTTCGTCGACCCGCCACGCGAGGCGATGACGATCACACCGACGATCACGAGCAGGACCACCAGGGCCGTGCCGATGATCACCGGGCGCTTGCTCCGCTTCGCAGGAACCGATGGGGCCACGAGCCCCCCGGGCGCGAACGGCGCACCCGCACCGGCCACCGGGGCGGCCGCAGCGGGCGGATGCGACTGAGGTCCTCCGGGCGCGGGGATCGGCGGGGAGGATGCCGGACCCGCGCCGGGCGCGACCGGGGGCAGGCTCGCGCCCACGGCGGGAGGCAATGACGCCGCGGCGCCGGCCAGTGACGCGCCGGACGGTGGCGAACTGACGGGTGGATGGCTCGAGCCGGGGGCGACGGGACCGTCCGAGTTCGGCGGCGCCAGCCGCACCGGCTGCTGGGCCGTGCCCGCCGCAGCCTCCTGGGTGCTGATGCCGACGTTCGGCGGCGCCGAGGTGACGGATGAACGCACGGCTCGCGCTGCGCCGGACGCGACGGCGGTCTTCGGGTCACCGCGACGGATCACCGGCACGGACGGGAACGCCTGCTTGACGAGGCGCTCGACGATCGGCGAGCGGCTCGAGCCGCCGACGAGGGAGATGCCGGACAGCTGGGAAGAATCGAGCCCGGCCTCGGCGACGCACCGGTCGAGGAGCACGACCGTCTCGGCGAGATAGGGGGTGACCAGCTCCTCGAACTCGTCGCGGGTGAGGCGCAGCTGCTGCAGTCCGGTCGGCAGCGGGATCAGCAGATCCGCATACGGGTTGCCGGACAAGGTCTCCTTCGCGCGCCGTGCTTCGTTGCGCAGCGTGGCGCCGACCTGCTGCCACAGCGGCTCTTCACCGATCTGGATCGCGTCCCACGCCGCCATCGGGAGCTGGCCGCCGAGGTGGTTGACGATGATCTCGTCGAACAGCTCGCCACCGATGTTCTGGTCGCCGCTCGGCCGGCCGACGATGTTGAACCCGCCACCACTCGCGGTCACCACGGCGGTGTCGAACGTGCCGCCGCCGAGGTCGTAGACCACCACGAACGCGCCCTGCGCGACGCCGACCTCGCTGGCGAACGACAACGCCGCGGCGACGGGCTCGGGCAGCAACGCCGGGCGAGGCAGCTCTGCCTTCGCTGCGGCCTCGAGGAGGCGGTTGAGCCGGGGCCGGTTCCATGTCGCCGGGTGGGTCAGGCGGACCTCCGCAGGAGGCTCGCCCATCTGGCGAACGGACTCGGTGTAGACCTGCTTCAACAACGCCGCGACGAGGT
This sequence comes from Acidimicrobiales bacterium, assembly GCA_025463415.1. Classification (GTDB taxonomy): domain Bacteria; phylum Actinomycetota; class Acidimicrobiia; order Acidimicrobiales; family Ilumatobacteraceae; genus WLMZ01. The sequence continues at coordinate 4,908 of JAOBWO010000336.1, forward strand.
TGACGACTTGGTACGGGCGCCCGTCGAGCACGACCGGCGACTGATCGCCGAGCCGGTTCTTCAGTGCACGCAGCGTGCTCTCCGGGTGCGTGCCGGACAGATCATCGGCGGTGCGACCGACGACGATCGTCCCGCTCGGGTCGACCATGACGACCGACGGCATGCGCCGCTCGCCCCCGACTTCGATCACCTCCGGCGCACGGTCGCCGACCTTGGAGGCCGCGACGGTGTAGCTGGTGCCAAAATCGATCGCGAGGATCCACGAAGCCAAAAGCGGAGAACTCCTTGTTCGAACTCGGGACACCTTAGCTCACGTGCCAGGACGCGATCCGTGAGGGGTCCTACCTCCCGAAGTTGAAGTCTCGTATCTCGCGCAACGACTCGCTGAACGCGACGACCGAACCGTCGAACAGCTCGCGGCCGAGCTCCGCCGTTGCCATCGTCGGATCGCCGATGTAGCCGTCGTCGAAGAAGTCGTTCGACAGCCAGCCGAAGCTGACCTTGCCGCCGAACTTCACGTACCGGTTGCCGATCATGCCCTCCGGGATCCGCCGCTCGGCCTTGGACATGTCGCACAGGTGCGGGGCGAGGTGGAGCATGACGCTCGTCTCGTCGGTGCCGCCGTGGATGCCCATCCCGTGCTCGCCTTCGGCCGACGTGCCGCCTTGATCGGCCGGGACGCCGGGGTGGGTGGTGAACGTCATCAGACCGTGCTCGAGACGGATCTCGCGGTTCGCCGTGCCGAGCAGCGTGCTGTTGCCGCCGTGACCGTTGAGGAAGACGAGCCGCTTGGCAGGCGTCTTGGCGATGCAGCGGCCGATGTCGCCCAACACCGCCTGCAGCGTGGAGGACGACAACCAGATCGTGCCCGGCGACCAGGCGTGCTCGTTGGACTTGGTGTAGGCCAACGGGGGCAGGACCCAGACGTCGAGCTCGTCACCGACGCTCGCCGCAGTCGCGTCGGCCGTGGCCTCGGCGATGATCAGATCCGTGTTCAACGGAAGGTGCGGCCCGTGCTGCTCGATCGCGCCCAACGGTTGGACGATGATCGAATCCTCGGTCAGCAGGCGGCTGACGTCCGGTCCGGTCAGGTCGGCGAGATGCCGCGTGCGAGGGGTCGGCGAGATGGTCACTGCAACACGCTAGCGGCGCGGCCAGAACGGCGAAGTGAGAGGATGACGGCGTGGCCGCCGCAGGAGAGACCGACGCCGACGTGATCGTGATCGGCGCCGGGCACAACGGCTTGGTCACCGCGGCCTACCTCGCCCGCTTCGGGCTCCGCACGCTGCTGCTCGAAGCGCGTGCCACCGTCGGCGGCACCGCAGCCAGTGAGCCGTTCGGCGGCGCGACGGTCAACATCTGCAACTGCGATCACCTCACCTTCCGCACGACGCCGGTGATGCGCGAGCTCGACCTCGAAGCCCATGGCCTGCGCTACCTGGACGTCGATCCGTCGCAGTTGAACATGACGTGGAACGAGCAGCGCCCCTGGCTCAGCTTCCACGACGTCGACCGCACGATCGACGGCCTCAACATGACCCATCCGCGCGAGGTCGAGGGCTATCGGCAGTACCTCAAGGCGGCGCTGCCCGCGGTCCGACTCGTGCTGGAGGGTGCGAGTGAACCGCCGACGATGCGCGGGCTGACGCGCCGCGCGATCGACAAGCGCATGCACGGCGTGTCCACGCTGCTGCGCTGGAGCCGACGCAGCGCGGCGGATGTGATGCGCTCGTTCTTCGACACCGAACCACTGCGCGCGCCGGGGCTGGCGGTCGGACCGATGGTGTGGGGCATCAGCCCGGAGACGCCGGGCTCCGGGCTGGGCGGGCTCACGTACGCGATGCGCCACGTCGCCAAGGTCGGCCGTCCCGTCGGTGGCAGCGGCGCCGTCCCCGAGGCGCTGCTGGCGTCCTTCCGGGCCGCGCACGGCACGTTGCGCACATCGTCGCGGGTGTCGACGATCATCTGCGACAGCGCGGGCGTGCGCGGGGTCGCACTGGAGGACGGCACCGAGATCCGGGCCGATGTCGTCGTCTCCGCGTGCGACCCGCATCGCACCTTCGTCGAGTGGCTGAAGGGCGCGCCCAGCCAGGCCGACGATCTGATCGACCGCTGGCGCACGATGCCGCACAGCCAGGGCTACGAGTCCAAGATCGACGCGATCCTCACCGAGGTGCCGCGGTTGCGGGCCACCCAGACGGCCGAGTTCGAACGCCTCGGGGTCGACCCTGCTGCGTGCACCGCAGCGATCTCGCCGTCGTTGGCCGACATGGATCGCGGACAGTGGATGATGAACCGTGGCCAGATCCTCGAACGACCCGGCTTCCTCGTCAACGTGCCGACCGTGATCGATCCGACGATGGCACCCGAAGGGCGTCACGTGCTCAGCCTCGAGGCGATCTACACGCCGTACGACTTCACCGGCGGCTGGACCGACACCGCCGAGCCGCAACGTTGGCTGGACCAGTTCGCGTCGCTCACCTCGTCGAGCTTGAGCGACTCGATCGTCGACTGGCGGGTGATGACCCCCGCGTCGTACGAGTCCGAGTTCAACCTGCCCAAGGGCCACGCGACGAGCTTCGCCGGCGGTCCGCTGGCGGCGATGCGCAACAAGAACCCGGAGCTGACCCGCTACGAGACGTCCGTGCGCGGCCTGTACCTCACGGGTGCGGCGACATTCCCCGGCGCCGGGGTCTGGGGTGCGAGCGGCCGCAACGCCGCCACGGTCGTGCTCCGCTCGTTCCCCTGAAACCCATGCAACGAAGGGGGCGAGCCTGTTGATGGTGACTTCTGCGGCGGCCCTTTCGACCCCCGCCCCCCGGGGATGTATCCGTTCGCTCGGGCGGGTGGCTGGGTTGTCACGTTGACAACCTGGCCACCCGGATCCCTGAACGGGGAACCTTCCGGGGACCCCGTCGTCGAGGGGAGCGGCCGCCGCAGCCGAACGGCCAGAAGCATCGCCCCCATTCGTTGCATGGGTTCCGGCCGGAGGCCGTGCCCTGACGTCGGTGACAGCGAGCTCAGGCGTCCTTGACCGCCCAGTCGCGGCGGGCGACAGGCTCCTTGTCGCTCCACGGGAAGTTGATCCACTGATCGGTGCGCTTCCACACGTAGTCGCAGTGCACGACCGAGTGGGACTTCTCGTAGATGACCGCGGTGCGGACCTCGGCGACCTTGCCCGCGCAGAACTCCTGGACGCTGCGCAGAGTGTGGCCGGTGTCGGCGACGTCATCCGCGATGAGGATCTTCGCGTCGGAGACGTCGACGAAGTCCGGCGCCGGCGGAAGGATGCGCGGCACGTCGAGGCGCTCGTCGACACCGGTGTAGAACTCGACGTTCATCGTGTAGACGTTCTTGACCGACAACGCGTAGCCGAGGGCACCGCCGATGAGCAGTCCGCCGCGGGCGATCGACAGGATCATGTCGGGCTCATAGCCGTCATCGGCCACCATCTGGGCCAGCGTGCGAGACGATTCGCCGAAGGTTTCCCATGTCAAGATCTCGCGCTCATCCATGGCTGCGAACCTAGCCGACGATGTCGATCGGACGCACGGGCACACGGTCGATCGGCTTGCCGATCGCGTCCCGGATCGCGGCCACGATGGCCGGCGTGCTGGACACCGTCGGTGGCTCGCCGACGCCCTTCGCGCCGAGCGGGGCGATCGGGTCGGGCTCCTCGATCAGCGTCGCCACCACGTCGGGCATGTCGAGGAACGTCGGCAGCAGGTAGTCGGTGAAGCTCGGGTTGCGCACCCGGCCGTTCGTCATCACGATCTCCTCCATGACCGCGAGCCCGAGTCCCTGCGCGATGCCGCCCTCGATCTGGCCGATCACGCTCAATGGGTTCAGGGCGCGGCCGACGTCCTGCGCGGTGGCGACCTGGATCACCTTGACCAGGCCGAGCTCCGGGTCGACGTCGACCACGGCGCGATGGGCCACGAACGCAAAGGCCGTGTGGCAGTTTCCCTGGCCGTTCTCGTCGAGGTCCTCGGTGGGCGCGTGCCGGTAGACCACCGTCTCGTCGAACGCGATCCCGTTGGTGGCGTCGCTGACCGGGATGCGCAGCACACCTGCCGCATCGACGATGTCGCCGCCGTCAACGCTGAGCGCGGAGGCATCGACCCCGTGGACGGCAGCAACGTGATCGAACAGCAAGCCGCGAACCTTGACGCACGCGGCGTTGACCGCTCCCCCGCTCATCCAGGTCTGGCGCGATGCCGAGGTGGATCCAGCTGAGCCGACGCCGGTGTCGATGGGATCCAGCAGCACGTCGTCGACGCCGAGCACGCTGCGGGCGATCTGGCCGGCGATCGTGATGAAGCCCTGGCCCACCTCCGCGGTCGCGAACTTCAGCGTTGCCACGCCGTCGGCCAACCTGCAACGCGCCGTGGAGTAGTCGTCGAAGCCCTCGCTGTACATCAGGTTCTTGATCGAAACCGCGAAGCCGATGCCGCGGCGGATGTGCGCTGCGTCGGCCGTGCGTCCTGCGCCACCGGGCAGTCGCATCGGATCCGAGTCGTGGCCGCCGACGGGTTCGTTCGGTAGTGGCAGCGCCGCGGTCTCGCGGATGCAGCGTGCCACCGGAGCGACGTT
>JAOBWO010000362.1 GCA_025463415.1 Acidimicrobiales bacterium
TCCGTCGCGCTCGAGCTGTACACGCACGAGTAGCCACGCGAGTTGGTCAGCAGCGCCGAGTTCGCGCTGGCCACACGAGCGACGTAGTTGACGTTCGACGTGCCCGGCCACGGGTCCGTCATGCAGGGGTAGCCGGTCAGGTATCCCGACGACTGGGCATCGGTGGCGGTGAGGTTCACCTGCGCAGCGACGATCGAGCCCATCGGCAGGGTGTACGCGAGGTTGCCCTGGAACCGTGGCTTGTTCTGGGCACGAGTGTCGAGCAGCCGCTGCGGTGCGAGTGCTGAGTACCGGGCCGTGGCTCCCGGACGGTACTCGGCGAGGAGGTCGACGACGAGGTCGGTCTCCTGCGAGCTGTAGAGGCAGACCGCGCCGCCGGCGCCGACGCGCACGTTGACGAGGTTCGGCTGGGTCACGCCGGGTTCGGGGTTGAGGTTGGAGACGTTCGGTCGGTCGGAGCCGCACGGCCACGCCGTCACGAACCCGGCCACGCTCGGGTCCACGGCAGTCACGTTCAGCGACACGGCCGTGGTGGCCGAGCCCGCGGCCACGACCGGCACCTGGATCTGCTGTCCGGGGCTCAACCGAACGCTTCCGCCGAGGCCGAGTCGGGTGTCCACCAACCGGCGTGCAGCCACCGGCTGGAGACCGACCGCAGACGTCGTGGTCAACCATCCGTTGAGGTCGACGACGAGGTCGACGTCGGTCGAGGACCGCACGCAGATCCGCCCGTCACCGACCGGCACGATCACGGCGTTGGTCCGCGCGGCGCCGACGACCTGGTTCACGTTCGATGTCGGCGGCTCGGCCGACGCACAGGGGTACGCGCGCACATAGCCGTTCAACGGCGAACCGACCGCCGTGATGTTCAGCGCCACGGAAGTCGCACCGGAGGGCATCCCGCCGCGGATCAGTCCGGCCGCGCGCAGGTCGAGCTGCGCTTCGACACCCGCAGTGAGCCGGCCGAACGCCTGGCCGCTCGTACGCGTGTCGACGAGGCGGACCGGATCGACGCCGACGAAGCCGGCGGTTCCGGCCGTGGTGGGGAACGCCGGAGCGGCAGCCGCCGACCCGGACGCGTGGGCCGGCACCGGCACGGTGTAGAACGTCGGCCGGTAGAGCGCGCCGTTGGCGAGCCACAACGCGTACTCACCGCCGTTGGAGAGCGCGATCGTCATCTTGCCCGTGGAGTCCAGCCATGGCAGCAACGTCGCTGCGTAGTTGCCGCAGCCGTTGGAGCACTTGCGATCCCCGACGACGGACAGCGTCTGCACCGTGGTCCACGGACCCTGCGGATCCTTGGCGACGTCGACGGTGATCGTGCTCCCCCACCAGTCGTCCATCTTCGTCGCGTTGACCCATTCGTCGCCGAACCACTGCACGCTCATCGGGTTCGCCGCGCCCCGCGTGAGCACCGGCACGGCGGCGCGCGCGTCGACGGTCCAGCCCGAGCCGTTCCAGTACTCGGGGTCGGCGTCGAAGTGACCGAGCGGCACACGCGCCACGTAGGTGCTCGGCATGCACGTCGAGTCGAACTCGCCAGGACCATTGACGTCGTTGGCGAACTGCCGGTAGCAGTGACCGTAGAGGTAGCTGTACTGGTCGTTGGATGCCACCGACCAGCCGTAGAGGATCCTGCTGGCACCCGAATCCGGCGCCGGCGCGAACGAGATCTGCTGGAGGGTGTTCGGGTCGACGATGGCCAGCCAGGTTCGCACCGGCAGCGCGCCCGCGTTCGCGCCGCTGCCCGCCGGGTTGGCCATCTCGGCCATGTACACCCAGAGGTTGCCGTCCGCGCCGATCTCGCCATCGAGTGGCCAGAACCAGCGCCTGCTGTCGATCGTCTCCACGTCGCCGATGAAGTCGCGGCCCTGTGACCCGAGCACGGTGAAGCATCCACCCGACTCGATCAACCCGGCGTTGTGCGCGGCGTTGTTGAGCGGTTGGTTGAGGTTGTTGTCGTTGCTGAAGTACAGGTCCTGGAACAGCCAGAGGATCCGACCGTCCGGCAGCGGGTAGGCGTGCTGGTAGTCGCCGCCCCCGAACCCCTCACCCGACGCAGTCGCCCCGAGTCCGGGGCCGGCGAACACCGCGTTGAGCTGTGCGCCGTCGAGCCGAGTGCCCGATCCACACGCGGCCTGGACCGGCGACGCGGGCGCGATCACACCGACGACGATCGACGCCATCGCGATCGCTACCGCGACTGCGAGACGCGTGATCGACCGCGTCACAGATCCATGTATGCGTCGAGGCCGATGGTGAGCCCGGGCACCGAGCCGACCTTCTTGACGGCGAGGAGGATGCCCGGCATGTAGCTGGAGTTGTCGTAGCTGTCCTGGCGGATCGTGAGGCTCTGCCCGACCGTGCCCAGCACGACCTCCTGATGGGCCTGGATGCCGCGGAGGCGAACGGCGTGGATGTGGATCCCGCCCGGCCCGACACCGCCGCGGGCGCCGGCGAAGACCTCGTGCTTGGTCGGATCGGCAGCCCAGTCCGGCGAGGCTGCGGCCATCCGCTTCGCGGTCTGCACCGCCGTTCCCGATGGCGCGTCGGCCTTGCCGTCGTGGTGCAGCTCGATGATCTCCGCAGTCTCGAAGTAGGGCGCCGCCAGTTCGGCGAACCGCATCATCAGCACTGCACTGATCGCGAAGTTCGACGCCACGAAGGCGTTGCTGGTGGTGAACGCCGAGCGGAACGTGAGGAGGTCGCTCTCGTCCAACCCGGTGGTGCCCACGACCGCATGGATGCCGTGCTCGCCCAGCCACGGCACCGTCACGCGGGCGGCGTCGGCGACGGTGAAGTCGATGACCACTTCCGCGCCGGTGTCGACGAGTGCCTGCAGATCGGTGGCGACGGTGACGCCACAGATCTGCTCACCGGCGAGGCGGTTGATCGCGGCGACGAGCTCGAGGTCTGGATCCGCGGCGACGGCGGCACAGATCGTGCGGCCCATCCGTCCGGTCGCGCCGACGACGCCGACCCGTGTCACGGGTGAGCCCGCAGCCCGACCGGGACCGAGGCCGCGTCGAGCGGGCCGAGGGCGATCAAGGTCAACGGCTGACTGAAGATGCGCTCGATGACCCGGCGGGTGTCGTCGTGCTGGACCGCATCCCAGCGCGCGACCTGATCGGCGACGGGGCGGATCTCGCCGGTGGTGACCAGCAGCCCGGCCGACCGCGCCATGCGCGAGCCGGTGTCTTCGAGCCCGAGCTCGAACGCACCGGTGAGGTAGCCCTTGGCGATGTCGAGCTCGTCGTCGGTGATGCCGTCCTTGATCAGCAGTTCGAGCTGCTCGTGGATCAGCTCCATCACCTGCGTCGCGTGAGCCGGCTGGGTGCCCGCGTAGATCGTGAACGCACCGGCGTCGGCGTAGGACGACACACCGCTGTAGACGCTGTACGCCAGACCGCGCCGTTCGCGGATCTCGTCGAACAGACGGCTCGACAAGCCGCCACCGAACACGTGGTTGACCACGTCGAGCGCCTCTCGGTCGGAGTCGCTGCGACGCAGCCCGTGCATGCCGAGCACGATGTGGACCTGCTCGGTGTCGTCGTCGATGATCTCGCCGGAGGTGGCTGCACCCGGAGCGGTGCGGGCGATGCGCCCGTCGCCAGGCGTCAGCGCAGCGAACGCCTCGGTCACCTGATCGAGCGCAGCGTGGTGGTCCAGCGGGCCACTGACAGCGACGACCGTGGAGCCGGCGCGGTAGTGCTGGCCGAAGAACGTGCGAACGTCGTCGGGCACGATGGCCTCGACGGTCTCGACCGAGCCGGCGGTCTCCCAGCCGAGTGGATGCTCGGGGAACAGGTGCCGCATGAACGCGCGATGCGCGACGTCGTCGGGGCTGTCGTCGTCCATCGCCAGCTCTTCGAGGATGACGTGACGCTCGTTTTCGACGTCGTCGTCGCGCAGCGCGGGCGAGGTCAGCACATCGCCGAGCAGGCTGATCCCCAGCGCCTGATGGCGTGCCGGCAGCCGGCAGTAGTACGCCGTGTACTCCTTGGCCGTGAAGGCGTTGATGTCGCCACCGACGCGGTCGATCGTCTGGCTGATCTCGCGTGCGGAACGGGTCTCGGACCCCTTGAACAACAGGTGCTCCAAGAAGTGGCTGACGCCCGACAGCTGCTCGGGCTCGTCACGGGCGCCGACCCCGACCCACGCGCCGGCCGAGATCGACAACGCGCCGGGGATCCGCTCCGTGGCGACCGTCAGACCATTGGGGAGTTGGGTGATGCGAAGATCGCTCGCTGCGGATGAATCACTGATCCATCAACTCTAGAGGGCGTTCACGCTTCACCCTGTTCGCGTCGCAACCCTGACGCATTCGCCGGCTATGGGCCGGCGATGCATCAGGGTTGCGTCCGAGGTCGACCACCGTGCTGCATTTCCCGGCCCAGGGCCGGGAAATGCATCGGAGTCAGTTCAGTTGGAAGTCAGCGGTGACGGCGGGGACCACGGTCGCTGCGGTCGCTGCGGCCGCCACGGTCGTCACGCGGCGGGCGGTCGGGCTGGGGAGCCTCGCCGGCCGGGCCGAGATCGCCGAGCTCGGTGCGCAGCTCTGCGTCGAAGGCGTCTTCGAAGCTGACCGTTGCGACGCTCGAGTCGAGACTCGCCGACGGTGCGTCACGACGCGGGCCGCGATCGCGGTCACCGCCCCGGTCACCACGATCGTTGCGATCGCCGCGGTCGCTTCGCTCACGGGGAGCCCGCTCGCTGCCGCGCTCGGTCGAGCCGGGCTCGGCCGGTGGGTTCGACGCAGGGCTCAGGCTGACCTTGCCCTTGTCGTCGATCTCGTCGACGCGGACCTCGATCTCGTCGCCCAGGCTGAGCACGTCTTCGACAGCGTTGATGCGCTTGCCGTTGCCGAGCTTGCTGATGTGGACGAGTCCGTCACGGCCCGGGAGGATGTTCACGAACGCACCGAACTTGGTGATGTTCACGACGCGGCCCATGTAGACGCCACCGACATCCGCCTTCGGCGGGTCGATGATGCTGAGGATGCGGGCCTTGGCCT
>JAOBWO010000371.1 GCA_025463415.1 Acidimicrobiales bacterium
GGCCAAGACCCAAGAAGTCCATCGCCCGCTTCATGATTGACATCCAGTAAACCCTCCTGCTCCGAGGCTATCCGATCTGAGTGCGCCGATAGGGACGCGGGCCGAACAGCGCACCACCGATGCGCACATGCGTCGCACCATGCGCGATGGCGACTTCGAAGTCGCCACTCATCCCCATCGACAGGCCGCTCACGCCGAGCTGATTGCCGATGCTCCGCAGGCGTGCGAACGCCTCCGCAGTTCCGCGTGGATCGGTGGATGTCGGGCCGACGGTCATCAAGCCCTCGACGCGCAGGCCCGCGCTACGGCAGTGCTCGACGAGCGTCGGCGCGTCGCCAGGGGCGCAACCGCCCTTCTGCGGCTCGTCGGTCATGTTGACCTGAACGAAGACGCGCGCCTCGGGGGCGCGCTTGGCGATCTCGTCGGCGAGCGACGTTCGATCGACGGTCTGCCACACGTCGACGATGGACGCGATCGAGCGCACCTTGTTGGTCTGCAGCTGCCCGATGAAGTGGATCTCGGGTCGCACCCACGCAGCGTCGGTCGGAAGCTGCTGGACCTTCTGCTGCAGTTCCTGGGCGTAGTTCTCCCCGACGGCCGTGCAGCCCGCCGCCACGGCAGCAGTGATCGCATCGGCGTCGAAGCCTTTCGTGACAGCGATCAACTCGACGACACGACCCGGCGCCGCGGCGCGGATGCGCGCCGTGACCGCGGCGACCGCCTCGGCGACGGACGCTGGATCCACCACCTCGTCTACTTCAGGAAGGAAGGCACATCGAAGTCGTCGTCGTCATCGAGCGGATCCGGTGCGTCGGTGGCGAACAGGTCCTTGATCGTCGAGGGGGACTTCGGAGCGTCGCCGGCCTTCACCGGCGGACGGCTGCTGATGCCGGGCGTGTCCCAACGGTCGAACCCGGCGGCGATGACGGTGACCTTGATCTCGTCGCCCATCTCGTCGTCGATCACGGTGCCGAAGATGATGTTCGCGTCCTGGTGGGCCACGCCGTGGATGATCTCGGCAGCCGCGTTCATCTCGAACAGACCCATGCTGGACGGGCCGGTGATGTTGAGCAGGATGCCGCGGGCGCCGTCGATGGCGGCCTCCAGCAGCGGGCTGCTGATCGCCGCCTTGGCCGCCGTGACCGAGCGGTTCTCTCCGCTGGCCTGACCGATGCCCATCAGCGCGGACCCGGCGTTGGACAGGATCATCCGCACGTCGGCGAAGTCGGTGTTGATCAGACCGGGCGTGGTGATCAGGTTGGTGATGCCGGACACGCCTTGGAGCGGGACCTCGTCGGCCATCTTGAACGCGTTGAGGACGCTGGTCTTCTCGTTGGCGACCGTGAGCAAGCGGTCGTTCGGGATGACGATGAGGGTGTCGACCTTCTCCTTGAGCTTGGTGACGCCGGTGTCGGCCTGCACGGAGCGCCGACGACCTTCGAACGCGAACGGCCGGGTGACGACGCCGATGGTGAGCGCACCCATCTTCTTGGCGATCTCGGCGATCACAGGAGCGGCGCCGGTGCCCGTGCCGCCACCTTCGCCCGCGGTGATGAACACCATGTCGGCGCCCTTGATCATCTCTTCGATCTCGTCCGCGTGGGACTCACCGGCGGCGCGTCCGACTTCGGGGTCGCTGCCCGCGCCGAGGCCGCGCGTGAGCTCGCGACCGATGTCGAGCTTGACGTCGGCGTCGCTCATCAGCAACGCCTGCGCGTCGGTGTTGACCGCGATGAACTCGACACCCTTCAGACCCGCGTCGATCATGCGGTTCACGGCGTTGACGCCACCGCCGCCGACCCCGATGACCTTGATCATCGCGAGATAATTCTGTGGTGCGCCTGCCATCAGGGAACCTCCGACCTCTGCTCGAACATGTGACACAGCAGGCTAGGGCCTGCCACGGGGTTTCTCGGTCCTCATCCTGACATGTCCACGGCCCCGGATGCGGGAGGGTCGACCGCTGAACTGGTGGTTCGAGCTCGGTGAGGACGGAGCGGCAAGGCGTTCGAGCCTATGACGAGCACTTGTCGATCTCGATCGTGGCCACGTTGATGGTGCCCGTGCACTGATCGTTGTCGGTCTCCAGGAACGCCTCGAGGCGGGTCAGCTTGTCGAGCAGCTCGGTGGGGGCGCCGAGCACGACGGTGGCGCCGTTGTGGAACTGCAACGACAGCCCGCCCGAATCGCTGACGTCCACGGACTTCGTGCGCGAGCGCACGGCGGGGCTCAGTGCCTCGACGAGCTCGGCCGCGTGGGTGAAGCCCTCGCCGGCCGACGTGCCGGCCGATGCGTTGACTCCCTGCCCGGTGATCAACATGAACTCCACCGGCTGGTTGGCGATGACGTCGACGACTCGACCCTGCACATCGATGATCCGGAACCGGCCATCCGGGCCGGCATAGGTGGCGAGCGGGACACGTTCGAGCAGCTCGATCGATGCCTTGTGCGGGAAGTCGGTGCTGACCCGCGCCTCGCGCACCCACGGGCTGCGTTCGAGCTGGACCTCGATCGCGTGGGTGTCGATCAACAGCACCGGATGGTGCAGGATCCGGTTGATCGCCGCATCGAGATCGGTGCGGGAGATCCGTCGTGCACCGCTGATCGAGATGTCGTCGATGTTGTTCACCGCGAAGAGCGACGAGCCGAGCACGGCGATCCCAGAAGTGATCAGCACGATGATCACGCCCACGATGACGAACCACTTCAAACGACGACGGCCGACGGCGCGCTTGACGGCGATCCGTCGGGCGCGCAGGCGCGGGTCCATCGACGAGCCGGCTGCCGTGGGGATGCCGCCGACCGAGCCTTCCATGCCGTCGTCAGCGATCAGGATGGTCGTGCGTTCCTCGTGGATCGAGGCCTCCGTGCTCCGGCCTGCACCGCGCAGCCGGTCGCTCGCTTCCTCGTCGAAGTAGAAGGCGTCGGGGAGATCGTGCTCCTCGCTGCCGCCGATCTTGATGGTCGCCCGCGCCGGCGCCGGATCACGTGGCGGGGCCGGCGGTTCGGTGGCCGACACGACCTCCGTCACCGGCGCCGCGACCGGATCCGGCGACGACACCACCGGCGCTGGGGCGACGGTCTCGACCCGTTCGGTGATCGGCGGCGGAGCACCGTCGGCGTGCGGCTCGTCCGGCGCGGCAACAGGTGCGTCCGTGAGGGGCTCGGACAGGCCGAGCATCCGGTCGATCGAGGGATCGTCGAAGTCGATCGCGTCCGGCTCGACAGGCGGCGAGTCGGCGAACGCGGCGAGCAGCTCTTCGAGCGCCTTGTCGGGGACGCTGCCTTCGCCGAGCGGCAACCCGGGCTCGCTCACAACGGCACCCCTGGCGAATCGTCGTCGGGCACGTCGGCGAACCCGACCAGGCGGACCTCGCTTCGCAGGACGAAGCCCGTCTCGGCGGCAACACGGTCGCGGACCAGCTCGATGAGGGCGCGGACGTCGGCAGAGCGCCCGCCCTCGCTGCCCTGGATGAAGTTGGCATGCTTGTCCGACACCGAGGCCGTGCCGAGCACGTACCCGCGCAGCCCGACCCGGTCGATCAGCTCACCGGCCGCGAGCTCGCCCGGGATCGGGTTGACGAACACCGAGCCCGCGTTCTGCCCGCCGGGTTGACGCTCGCGTCGCCAGCGCACCACCTCGTCCAGCTCGCTCTGCGAGCGATCGCGGTCGCCCGCGCTCAGCGCGAGCCGCGCCTCGAGCACCACCTGCTGGGCCGCGAGGTCGCTGCCGCGGAAGCGCAGGCCGAGCCGCTCGACGGGCACCCAGCCACAGCGGCCGGTGGAGAGGTCGAACAGCCGGACATCCACGAGGCATGCCGCCATGTCGCTGCCATGCCCGCCGGCGTTCATCCGCACCGCGCCGCCGATGCTTCCCGGCACGCCGACGGCCCACTCGAACCCGCTGAGCGACTCGGACACCAGGCGACGCGCGAGCCGAGGCAGCAGGGAGGACGCGTTGGCAACAACGTGAGTGCCCTCGGTGCGGTGCGCGCCCGGGCCGGTGCCGTCGACGAGGGCGAGGTCGGCCAGGACGACGGCGATCCCGGGGAAGCCGTCGTCGGCGACGAGCAGGTTGGAGCCGCCACCGACGACGATGACGGGCAGCCCGGTGAGCGACAAGGTCGTGGCGAGCGCGTCGAGATCGTCCAGCGAGCGCGGCCGGGCCGTCAGCGCAGCCGCACCGCCCAGGCGGTAGGTGGTCATCGGCGCCAGCGCGACGTGCCGCGCGACGAAGGGAGCGAGGTCGTGAGCGGCCTGGTCGATGCGGTCGCCGAACGAGTCGCTGTGGAGCGCTGTCATCAGCGAGCAGCGCTCGCTTGCTCGCGTGCCGCGATCACCTCTTCGGGAAGCGACGCGATGTCACCGCAGCCCATCGAGATCGAGACGTCCCCGGCGCGCAGCTCGCCGGCCAGGAAGGTGATCAACTCGCTGCGTCGCGGGATCCACACGACCCGAGCGCGGGGGTGTGCGTCGAGGACGGCGTTGACGACGAGCTTGCCCGTGACGCCGGGGATCGGCGTGGTGCCCGATGCGAAGATGTCCGTGAGCACGATCACATCGGCATCGACGAAGGCGTCGCGGTAGGCGGGCCACAGCTCGGCCATCCGGTTGTACCGGTTCGGCTGGAACACGGCGATGATCCGCTTCCACTCGTCGCCGCTGTTCCGCGCCGCGGCCAGCACGGCGGCGATCTCGCTGGGGAGGTGGGCGTAGTCGTCCACCAGCGTCGCTCCCCCGCTGCGACCGCGGATGTCGAATCGGCGGGCCACGCCTCCGAAACGAGCCAACGACGCGGCGACGACGTCGAAGCTGATCCCGATCGACATCGCCATCGCGACGACGCCCGTGGCGTTCTGCACGTTGTGGACGCCGCGCAGCGGGAGGTGCACCTCGCCGAGCCGCTCACCGCGGTGGGAGATCGTGAAGACGAACGAGCCGTCCGAGGGCCGAAGGTCGGTGGCCCGGTACTCGGCATCGGGCGCGAGACCGTACGTGATCGCATCGTGTCGCACGGCCAGTTCGGCACACGTCGCATCGTCGGCGCACAGCACCTTCGGGCCAGGGATCTGGGCGAGGTAGGTGTCGAAGCTGGCGACGATGCCGGCGAAGGAGCCGAAGTGGTCGAGATGATCGACCTCGATGTTGGTGAGGATCGTGCCATGCAGCGGCAGGGCGAGGTGGGTGCCGTCGCTCTCGTCGGCCTCGACGACGAACCACTCTCCACCGGTCCACTGCGCGCCCGTGCCCATGTCGGTGACGTCGCCACCGATGACGAAGCTCGGGCGCAGGTCTGCTTCGGCCAGTGCCAGCATCAGCATGCTCGATGTCGTCGTCTTGCCGTGCGTGCCGGCGACCGCGAGCGAGCGCGCCTCGGCGCAGATCCCGGCCAGCATGCCGGCCCGGCTGAGCACGACGATGCCTTGGTTGCGGGCCTCGTCCAGCTCGATGTTGCGCGCCGGGACGGCGGTTGACGCCGTCACGGCATCGACTCCATTGACGTTGGCTCGGTCGTGACCGACCTGGATGCCGATCCCTGCGGCGCGCAACCGATCGAGGATCGGCTTCTCGCGCATGTCGCTGCCCGACACCGCATGACCCATCTCGGCGAGCACGATCGCGATCGCGCTCATGCCCGGGCCACCCACGCCGACGACGTGCAGGCGCTTGGCCTCGCTCAGGTCGATCGGCGCGAGCGGCGGCACGATCGGCGACTCCGGGGCCAGCACGGGGCGGGCGATCTCGACGGTCGCGTCGCGGCTCGCGCCCTTCGCGTTCACGGTCGCGCCGCCACGTCGTCGATGAGGGCTGCGAGGCGACCGCTGCGATGCGCGTCACCGGCGGCGAACGCCGCGGCCGCGAACGGCTCGAGCGACGTCGGATCATC
>JAOBWO010000383.1 GCA_025463415.1 Acidimicrobiales bacterium
GCATCATTTCGGCGCTGCCTGTGTGCGTCACCGGGGATCGGCCCTCGGCGCTCGCCCGGGCAGCCGCCTTGTTCCAGATGTACGGCTTTCTCCCCAGCTATCGCGCGATGCTCGACAAAGAGGGCGCCGCCGGACCGGAAGACATCGCGATCGTCGGCACTGCTGCCGAGGTCG
Source organism: Acidimicrobiales bacterium (assembly GCA_025463415.1). Classification (GTDB taxonomy): domain Bacteria; phylum Actinomycetota; class Acidimicrobiia; order Acidimicrobiales; family Ilumatobacteraceae; genus WLMZ01. The sequence continues at coordinate 175 of JAOBWO010000383.1, forward strand.
GTGACCGGATCCGCGCGCTCGCCGATGTCGGCATCACCGATTTCACGGCGGCAGAGTTCGGCGGGAACCCCGACGAGGTGGCCGAGACACGAGAGGTGCTGCAGAGCCTTCTGTAGGGGTGCGCGCCTAGGGTGAGCCGATGGCTCGGCGCGCGTCCCTGCGATGGACGCGGCTGGGCACCGTGGCGCTGCTGGCGAGCTGCGCGTCGAGTGGGGTGCAGGTGGCCCGCTCGGACCGCACGCCCCCGCCGGCGCCCACGACCACGACACCCGCGACGACGACGAGCGTGCCGACCACGACCACGAGCACGACAGCCACGAGCGCGACGACGGGCGCCACGACTGGCACGACGACTGGGCCTTCGTTCGGGTCGATCGACTGGTCCGCCTGCTCCGACGAGCCCGCACCGTACGAATGTGGCACGGTCGAGGTGCCGTTGGACTACGCCGACCCCGGTGGCGACCACCTCTCGCTGGCGTTGATCCGACTCCCGGCCGGCGATCCCTCGACGCGGATCGGCTCGCTCGTCGTCAACCCGGGTGGGCCCGGTGGCTCCGGCATCGATCTCGTGACGGGCGAGTCGGACCAGTTCCCATCGACCGTGCTCGACCGGTTCGATCTCGTCGGGTTCGACCCGCGCGGCGTCGGGGCGTCGTCGCCGGTTCGCTGTCCGGCCTCGTTCGACGCCGATGACAGCTCGTCGTACGACGCATGCCTGCCGGCCAACCTGGACGTGCTGCCGTTCCTCGGAACCCCGAACGTGGCACGCGACATGGACATGATCCGGCAGGCAGTGGGCGACACCCAGCTGACCTATCTGGGGTACAGCTACGGCACCGCGCTCGGGGCGGTCTACGCCGACCTGTTCCCCGACAACGTGCGCGCGATGGTGCTCGACGGGGCGGTCGATCCCGATGCCGGCGAGTCGAACACACCGACCGGCGGTAGCGACTTCTACGCCGATCAGGACTTCGACGGCACGATCGCCGCGTTCGAGCGGCTGTGTGACGCATCGCCGGTGTGCGCGGCCGGACCGCATTCGGCCGATCTGCTGGAGCGCGTCCGCACGGGCATCCGGAACCTGCCGACGTCGCACTTCCCGGCATCCGCATCACCGCTCGCCGGCGCGCTGAACAAGAGCGACGTCGACGACCTGATGGTGAACGCGATGTACAGCTCGTTCGACTGGCCGATCTTGGCCGTCGCGCTCGAGGACGCCGACAACGGCGACGCCTCGACCGTGGCCGCGCTGTACAGCTGGCTGCTCTACGGCTACCCGGCCGACGTCAGCGCCCAGGACGACGAGCAGTTCGCGAACATCGCCGTGCGCTGCGCGGACTTCGCCGATCGTGGCTCGAACTCCTACGAGTGCGCCGACTTCCCCGACTCCGCGGGGTCGCTGCCCGTGATCACAGCCGTCGACACGCCGAACCCGATCCTCGTCGTCGGCACCAAGGACGACCCCGCCACTCCTGCTCACTACGCGCCGGCGATGGCGTCCGCGTTGGGTGACGCCGTCGCGATCGAGTGGGAGGGCGCCGGCCACACCGCGACCCTGACGAGCCGGTGCGTCACCGATCTGGTCGCCACGTACCTCGTCGAGGCGGTCGCTCCGGCGAACGGCAGCACGTGCCCGTTCGCGACGGGCGCGACGACGCTGGCCGAACAGGGAGCCGCCGTCTTCGCTGCGCCCGACCCCGAGGTGGCCGCTGACTCGTTGATCGACGTCCTGACCGCGGCGGGGAACACCGCGTCGGCGGCCGGCTGCGTGGCCGACCAGCTGGTGCGCCGGGGCGACGAGCGGCTCGTCGTGCACGAGCTGCTCGGGGTGGAGTCACCGGAACTGGTGGCCCTGCGCAACGTGATCGAAGCCCACTGCGCATCCGGCGGCTGATGTGCCGGCTCGGCAGATCACCGTTGCCAACTAGCCTTGCGGTGGGCTCGTCGTCCGAACCCGGGTCACCTACCGCATGAAACGAGGTGCCATGCCCGCCTTGCGCAGCCTGGGCGCGATCACGATGTTCGTCGAGGACGTCGCGGCGTCCAAGGAGTGGTACCAGCGCGCGCTGGAGCTGACCGTCCTGTTCGAGGACGAGCAGTCCGTCGCATTCCGCCTCGACAACACGATCATCAACCTGCTGCAGATCGACGAAGCGCCCCACCTGATCGGGCCGGCCCGAGTGGCAGCGTCCGACGCCGGTGCCCGCGCCCAGCTGACGATCTGGGTCGACGACACCGACGAGGTGTGCGCCGCGCTCGCCGAGCGTGGCGTCGCGCTGGTCAACGGACCACTCGACCGACCCTGGGGGCAGCGGACGGCATGCTTCGCCGACCCCGACGGTCACCTCTGGGAAGTCGCCCAGACGATCGGTTGACCCGCGTGCGCCTCAGGGTTGGCTGCCCGCAGGTCCTCGCAGCAGACGCTCGGAGACGCTCCAGAGTCGCGTCGCGTTGTCCGGATCCGACGCGAAGGGTGCTACCCCGTGCATGCCGTCGCCTTCGGCCGCCGCACTGAGGACCACCGCCTCGTTGCAGTCCTCGAAGTAGCGACCGCTGATGCCGTCGAGCAGTGGTGACACCGCACAGAACACCGATGTCGCGGCGCCCTGTTCCACCGACTTCAGCGCCTTGGCGCCGTACCGCACCGCAGCCTGCTCCATGTAATCAGGTGGCATGTGCCGTTGGAGGGGAGTCGCGACGCCTCCCGGCATCGCCGCGTTCACCAGGATCCCGTCCCCATCCCAGCGCCGTGCCGCGCCGACAGCGAACAGAGCATTCGCGGTCTTCGACTGCCCATACGCACCCATCGCGTCGTACGGGCGGAACGCGTAGAACAGATCGTCGAACACGACCGGTGAGCGGAAGTGCGCTGTCGAGGTGAGCGACACGACTCTGGCTCGACCGGCCATGCGCAGTGCGCCGTGCAGCCCGGTCGCGAGCGCAAAGTGACCGAGGTGGTTCGTTGCGAACTGGACCTCCCAACCGGCGGGCGTGTGGTGGAGGGCGGGCACTCCCATCACGCCTGCGTTGTTGACGAGGATGTCGAGCGGGCCGTCCCAGGCGGCGCTGAACGCCGCCACCGACGTCGGGTCGGCGAGGTCCAGTTGCACGGCGCGTGCGTTCGGCCCGATCGACGCCGCAACGCGGTCACCGGCTGCGACGTCGCGCACGGCCAGGACGACCTCGGCTCCTCGGCCCGCCAACACGCGGGCGGTCTCCGCGCCGATGCCCGACGCGCCGCCGGTCACGATCGCCCGGGCCCCGTGCAGGTCCACGTCGGCGGCCACCTCGGCCGCCGTTGACGACTTCCCGAACCCTGTGTGCGTCACGTCGGCACGGTGCCCTGCGCGCGCCGGGCCAGGTGCTCGTACCGCTCCCACTCGGCGATGCGCCGCGCGTACTCGGTGCGGGTCATGTCGAGGCCGTACTGGCCAAGGAACAACCGCAGCGGTGGATCGGCCATGTCGACCAACTCCAGCACAACTGCCGCAGTGGCGGCCGGCTCGCCGGGAAGACGGGTGCCTGCGAGCTCTGCGCGCCGCTGACGCACGCCGTCGTACACCGGCATCGGATCGACCTGCACCGACGACGGACCTGCCCAATCGGTCGAGTAGCCGCCAGGCTCGATGAGGGTGACGTGGATGCCGAAGTCGGTGACTTCGGCAGCGAGCGACTGACTGAACGCCTCCAAGCCCCACTTCGATGCGTGGTACAGCCCGAGCGTCCCGAACGCGTTCACGCCGCCGATCGACGACACCTGGAGGATGTGCCCACCCTGCTGTTCGCGCATGATCGGCAAGACCGCCTGGGTGACCCACAGTGCACCGAACAGGTTGGTCTCGATCTGGTCGCGAGCCTGCTGCGGGGTGATCTCCTCGATCGCTCCGAACAGTCCGTAGCCCGCGTTGTTGACGACAACGTCGATGCGCCCGAAGGTGGTGACGGCCTCGTGGACGGCAGCCTTCACCGCCACTTCGTCGGTGACGTCGAGCCGGATGGGCCGGATGGCGTCGCCGTATCGGGCGACGAGGTCGCTGAGCGTGTCGACGTTGCGGGCTGTGGCGGCGACCTGATCGCCGCGTTCGAGTGCCGCTTGCGCCCACACCCGGCCGAAGCCCTTCGACGAACCGGTGATGAACCAGACCTTGGGCATCGTGGATCCTTTCGGTAGTCTTGATGTGGAGGAGACCTCCGGTTGCTCAGAGTACCATCTAACCGGAGGAAACCTCCGCTTGACTGCGATCAAGAAAATCGACATGCCACCGACGGACAAGCCGATGCGCGCGGACGCGCGCAGGAACCGCGAGCTGCTCCTCGCGGCCGCTGTGGAGCTGTTCAACGCAGGTGACGACGTGTCCCTGGAGGGTGTCGCGCGGCGGGCCGGCGTCGGCATCGGCACGCTGTACCGACACTTCCCGACGCGTGACGATCTCGTCGAAGCCGCGTATCGCAACGAGGTCGCACAGCTGCAGGATGCCGCCGGCGAGCTGCTCGCCACGCGGCCGCCCGATGAGGCGCTGGCCGAGTGGATGCACCGCTACATCGACTACGCCGCCACCAAGAACGGCATGCGCGACGCGCTGCAGTCGGTGGTCGCGTCCAACTCGGGGCTGTTCGTCGAGACCCGCAAGCGGATGATCGCCTCGATCGGTGCGTTGCTGGCCGCAGGTGTCGCGGCGGGCACGATGCGCGCCGACGTCGAGGCCGAGGACGTGATGTTCGCCACCGGAGGGATCTGGCAGATCGCGGCGGACGAGCGATGGCGCGAGCGTGCGGAGCGGGTGATCGACCTGATCGTCAGCGGCGTGCGGGCGTAAGACCGGACCCCGTCAGCTGATCGCCACGGGCGTGCCGACGTAGGGCCTGTTGACCAGATCGAAGAAGTCGTTGCCCTTGTCGTCGACGACGATGAACGCGGGGAAGTCCTGGACCTCGATCTTCCACACGGCCTCCATGCCGAGCTCGGGGTACTCGAGCACCTCGACCTTGGTGATGCAGTCCTGAGCCAGGCGCGCAGCTGGCCCGCCGATCGAGCCGAGGTAGAACCCACCGTGCTCCTTGCACGCGTTGGTGACCTGCTTGCTGCGGTTGCCCTTGGCGAGCATGATCATCGATCCGCCGTTGGCCTGGAACTCGTCGACGTAGCTGTCCATCCGGCCGGCAGTCGTGGGCCCGAAGGAGCCCGAGGCGTAGCCCTCCGGCGTCTTGGCCGGGCCGGCGTAGTACACGCAGTAGTCCTTCATGTACTGGGGCATGCCCTGTCCCGCGTCGAGTCGCTCCTTCAGCTTGGCGTGGGCGATGTCGCGGGCGACAACCATCGGGCCGGTCAGCATCACGCGCGTCTTCACCGGGTATTTGCTGAGCTCGGCGAGGATCTCGACCATCGGCTTGTTGAGGTCGATCCGGACGACGTGCTCGTGCCCGTCGCCCTCGACCTGATCCAGATGCTCCGGGGTGGTGTCGGGCAGGAAGCGGGCCGGATCGGTCTCCAGCTGCTCCAGGAAGATGCCGTCCTTGGTGATCTTGCCGAGTGCCTGGCGGTCGGCGCTGCAGCTGACCGCCATGCCGACGGGGCAGCTGGCGCCGTGGCGGGGGAGGCGGATGATGCGCACGTCATGGCAGAAGTACTTGCCGCCGAACTGAGCGCCGATGCCGGTCTCCTGCGACAGCTTGAGCACCGCCTGCTCCAGCTCGACATCGCGGAAGGCGTGACCGAGCGCGCTGCCTTCGGTGGGCAGGTTGTCGAGGTACTTGGTGCTAGCGAGCTTGGCCGTTTCGACGGCGAACTCTGCGGACGTGCCACCGATCACGACGGCGAGGTGGTACGGCGGGCAGGCGGCCGTGCCGAGGGTCTTCATCTTCTCGAAGATCCACGGCAGCAGGGTCTTCGGGTTCAGGAGCGCCTTGGTCTCCTGGAACAGGTAGCTCTTGTTCGCGCTGCCGCCGCCTTTCGCCATGAACAGGAACTTGTAGGCGTCGCCGTCGATCGCGCTGATCTTGATCTCCGCCGGCAGGTTGTTGCCGGTGTTGACCTCGTCGTACATGTTCAACGCGGCCATCTGGCTGTAGCGCAGGTTGCTGGTCTGGTACGTGTTGAAGATGCCGCGGGCGATGGCTTCCTCGTCGTGGCCGGTCCGGGTGCCGTCACTCGTGAGCACGAACTGGCCCTTCTTCGCCTTCACGATCGCCGTGCCGGTGTCCTGGCACATCGGCAGGATGCCTCCGGCGGCGATGTTGGCGTTCTTGAGGAGGTCGAGCGCGACGAAGCGATCGTTGTCGCTGGCTTCGGGGTCGTCGAGGATCTTGGCCAGCTGCTGGAGGTGCGCCGTGCGCAGCAGATGGGCGATGTCGCGCATCGCAGTCTGGGTGAGCAGGGTGATCGCCGCCGGATCGACCTGGAGGAACGTCCCCGCCGGCGTCTCGAACGTGGACACCCCTTCGGTGCTGATCAGGCGGTACTCGGTGTCGTCATGACCGAGGGGAAGGATCTCGCTGAACTCGAACTCCGGCATGCCGAAAACGCTACCCCCACCCCCAGTTCCGCGAAGATTCCCGCCCCCCGTGCCGCGCCGTTCGGCGCGGAGAACGGTGCTGCGCGGGGTGTCAGGGGCGGTTCATCCGCGTCGGCGCGGCGCCGGCGGGGTCGGTGGGCCACTGGTGCTTGGGGTAGCGGCCGGCCATCTCCTTGCGCACCTCGTTCCACGAGCCCGCCCAGAAGCCGGGCAGGTCGGCGGTGATCTGGATCGGACGGTCGGCGGGGGAGAGCAGGTGGAGCTGCACCGGGTGACCTGCGGCCGTCGGGTGCTCGCGTGTGCCGAACAGGTCCTGCACGCGCACGGCCGCAGATGGCTGATCGCCGCTGTAGTCGAGCGCGACAGTACGACCGGAGGCGAGCTCGAGGTGGGTCGGCGCCAGTTCGTCGACCCGCTGGCCGAGTGGCCACGGCAGTCCGGCGCGCAGCACCATCGACAGGTCGAGGCCCGCCACGTCGGCCATGCTCGTCATCCCGTCGAGGTACGGCGCGAGCCAGTCGTCGAGCGTGGCGACGA
>JAOBWO010000418.1 GCA_025463415.1 Acidimicrobiales bacterium
ATGAGCGAGCCCTCCGACGCACCGGCCTCGTCCACCCCCCGAACCGTGCCGATGGAGTCGCCGGCCCACGCGCCGGTCGGCCGGGGTGAGCAACGCATCCCGCGGCCGTCGACGTGGCGGATGGCCGACGACGAGCCGTGGGTGGCGCGGCATCCTCCGAGCGCGGCCGAGACGGCTGAGGCGGTCCACGCGGCACGCCTCGACCTGATCGCCAGCGCGCCGACGTTCTCCGATGCGCGTCCGTCCGCGGTGTTGATCGCGCTGGTCGACGGACCCCGGGGCGTCGAGGTGCTGCTGACGAAGCGATCGAAGGCGCTGCGCAACCACAGTGGTGAGATCAGCTTCCCCGGAGGCCGCATCGATCCTGGCGAGACTCCCGTGGAGACAGCGCTGCGCGAGGCGCGGGAGGAGGTCGGACTGGACCCGCAGCTCGTCACGGTGCGCGGCCAGCTCAGCAACCTGTCCACCGTGGTCAGCCGGAGCTACATCGTGCCGATCGTCGGGGTGCTGACGGAACATCCGACGCTGGCCCCGCACGAGCCCGAGGTCGCGCGCATCCTCTGGGTGCCGCTCGCCGAGCTGGTCCGGCCGCAGACCTTCCGGGAGGAGTGGTGGGGCACCCCGCCGCTGCATCGGCGGATGACGTTCTTCGAGCTCGATGACGAGACGGTCTGGGGTGCCACCGCACACATGCTGCGCGAGTTGCTGAGCTTGCTCTACAGCCCGCCGGCCGCCCTCACCGCGCCGTAGTAGGTGTACGCCCACGTGATGCACGTCGGCCGGTCGAAGATCCAGCGGGTCGAGCAGTGGCCGAGCATGTCCGCCAGGAACTGCTGATCGATCCGCTTCCGCGTGCTGCTGTTCCAGTACCGACCGGCACCCCAGCGACGGTCGAACAGCTTGGTGTTGCGGTAGCCGAAGTCGTGTCGTCGGCACGGCTCGGTGAAGTTGAACGAGCGTCCGGTGTTGCCGACGAGGGGCGCCGAGCAGTAGTCCGTGCTCCAGTCGAACCAGCCGTCGCCCACACGACCGTCGGGGCCGACGCGGCGTCGCGCGGCATCGCTGAAGACCGGGAGCGGGGTGGCGAACAGCATCCGCTCGAGGAAGGCATGATCCGCCTCGGCGGTGCCGCCGCCGACGGCCGAGGCGCTCGAACTGGCGGTTCCCTGGCCGCCGTCGAAGCCCAGGGGAAGGACAGATGTGGACAAGGCAGTCAGCATGCTCGTGACTGCGACGAGGACACGGGCGAGATGCCGCATGATGTCCCCTTTTGGTTGTCTTGACCCGGACGATTCAAGCGCCGGGCCACCATCGCGCCAACGCATACGCTGAGGACGTGACCACCTTCTACCCCGAGATCGAACCGTACGCGTCGGGGATGCTGGACGTGGGCGACGGCCAGCAGGTCTGGTGGGAGACGTCCGGCAACCCGAGGGGCAAGCCGGTGGTGTTCCTGCACGGCGGCCCCGGCGCGGGCACGTCACCGAACCACCGGCGCCTGTTCGATCCCGCTCGCTACCGCATCGTGCTGTTCAACCAGCGCGGTTGCGGCCTCAGCAAGCCGCATGCCAGCGAGGCGGGCTTCGATCTCAGCGCGAACACGACGTGGCATCTCGTCGCCGACATGGAGCGGCTGCGCGAGCACCTCGGGATCGAGACGTGGCAGGTGTTCGGTGGATCGTGGGGGAGCACGCTGGCGCTCGCCTATGCCGAGACGCACCCGGAACACGTCACCGAGCTCGTGCTGCGTGGCATCTTCACGCTGCGCACGACGGAGCTGGACTGGTTCTACGAGGGTGGCGCCGCGGCGCTGTTCCCGGACACGTGGGAGGCGTTCCTCGCGCCGGTTCCGGAAGCTGAACGCAGTGCGTTGATCCAGGCGTACCACCGGCTGCTCGAGGATCCGGACCCCGCTGTGCACGGTCCGGCTGCGGTGGCGTGGGCGACGTGGGAGGGCTCGGGCATCACGCTCCTCCCGCATCCGGAAGTGGTGGAGAGATTCGCCGATCCGACGTACGCACTCGCGTTCGCGCGCATCGAGAACCACTACTTCGTCCACAAGGGCTGGTTCGAGGACGGGCAGTTGATCCGCGACGCGGAGCGGATCCGCCACATCCCGGCCGTCATCGTGCATGGCCGGTACGACGTGTGCACGCCTCCGGTCACCGCGTGGGACCTGCACCGCGCGTGGCCCGAAGCCGACTTCGTGATGGTGCCCGACGCCGGCCACGCCTACGACGAGCCTGGCATCCTCAGCGCGTTGATCGAGGCAACCGACCGCTTCGCTCCTTGACCGTCAGGCGCCGAGCGCAGCCAACGACTGCAGCAGCTGCCAGCCGGCGAGCACGTGGCGTTCGGCCGTCAGCCGGGCGCCGATCGAGAAGCGCAGCGTGGAGCGGGGCTCGCCGTCGATCATCAGCACCGTGCGCGTGAACATCACCTGACCGGTGCTGTTGGCTGCCTCGATCAATGCATCCGTGGCGGCGTTGCCGGCGACGAGCGAGAGGCAGAGCAGGTTCAGCGGGTGCGGCGCGTCGATCCGGAACCTGTCGTCGGCGGTCACCCACTCGGCCAGCTGCTGCGTCATCCGCACGTGCTCGCGGATCATCGCCTGCGTCGCCTCGATCCCGTCGCAGCGGAGCACGAACCACAGCTTGAGCGCCCGGAACCGTCGGCCCAGCGGGATCTGCCAGTCGCGGTAGTCGATTGCCGCGCCGCTCTCCAGCGCCTTCGAGCGGAGGAACTCGGGCAGGATGCTGAGCGCGACGAGCAGGGTCGCACGGTCGTATGTCCAGATCAGGTCGCTGTCGAAGTTCACGCCCATCCACTTGTGCGGGTTGGTGCAATAGCTGACGGCGAGGTCCATCCCGTCGTTGACCCAGCGGTGCTCGGGCACGAGCGCGGCGATGCCGCTCATCGCGCCGTCGACGTGCAACCACACGTGCTCG
>JAOBWO010000445.1 GCA_025463415.1 Acidimicrobiales bacterium
CTTTGCCGCCAACCACCGCCACCAGCGTCCGCTCGATCTCGTCGAAACCAAGCACCGCCCGCCCGGCCGCGCTGGTCGATCTCGTTCGCATCTGGTCGCCTCCTGTGCCGGCCGATCTGTCGGCCAACGGCGACCATTCACAGCACAGTCGGGGTCCTTGCGGCAAGCCCCCATCTGTGGGCTACGTTGATAGTGGCGGGGAGGACGTGGCTCCATCGGGCCATCCGGGCGGAGTCGAATCCAGTTGATCGGGGCAGCTCCAGGGTCGACGCAACGGTTACTCTGCGGGAATGGACAACGAACTGGAAGACGCCCGCAAAGAGCTCGACAAGGAGTTCAAGCAGATCCGCAAGGACCTCGACAAGCTGCGCGAGGAGCTCGACAAAGTGTCGGCCCTCGGCCCGGAAGACGACATCACCGAGGCGCTCAAGGACTACGAGGACAAGGTCAAGAAGGTCCGCACCGGCGGATGGATCGGTTCCGGGGCGAAGGGCCATCGCGAAGCTCGCGAGCACTACTTCAAGCTGCGCGGGATGAAGGCCTGACGGAACCCTGACAGACTCGCGCCTATGACCGAGTTCTTCACCGAGGTTCCGCAGCGCGTCCGTTTCGCTGGTGCTCCAGCTGGAGTCGACGGGGATACGACGCCGGCCTACCGCGTGTACGACCCCGACCGTCTCGTCGCAGGCAAGCGGATGGAGGATCACCTTCGCATCGCGGTCTGCTATTGGCACAGCTTCAACTGGCCCGGCAGCGACATCTTCGGCAGCGGCACGTTCGAGCGCCCCTGGCTCGATGTCGGCGTGGATCCGATGCAGGCGGCATTCGCCAAGCAGGATGCAGCGTTCGAGTTCTTCGCCAAGCTCGGCGTGCCCTACTTCTGCTTCCACGACGTCGACATGGCTCCGGCCGCCGCGACGTTGAAGCAGTCGAGGGCAAACCTCGAGGTGCTCGTCGAGCGGGCCGCGGAGAAGATGGCCGAGACCGGGGTGAAGCTGCTGTGGGGAACGGCCAACCTGTTCTCGCACCCGCGCTACGCGGCCGGCGCGGCCACCAATCCGAACCCCGAGGTTTTCGCCCACGCAGCCGCGCAGGTCCGTGATGCAATGGATGCGACGCTTCGGCTCGGCGGAGCGAACTACGTGCTCTGGGGTGGGCGCGAGGGATACGAGACCCTGCTCAACACGCGCCTACGCCAGGAGGGCGACCAGCTCGCCAGGTTCCTGGAGCTCGTCGTCGAGCACAAGCAGAAGATCGGCTTCGAAGGTCTGCTGCTGATCGAGCCCAAGCCGCAGGAGCCGACCAAGCACCAGTACGACTACGACTCGGCCACCGTGCACGGCTTCCTCGAGCGCTACGGCCTCCAGGGTGAGTTCCAGGTCAACATCGAGGGCAACCACGCCACCCTCGGCGGCCACTCGTTCCACCACGAGGTCGCGTGGGCCGTCGATCACGGAATCTTCGGCAGCGTCGACGCGAACCGCGGCGATGCCCAGAACGGATGGGACACCGACCAGTTCCCGAACTCGGTCGAGGAGCTCTCCCTGGTGCTGCTCGAGATCCTCCGCGGCGGCGGGTTCACATCCGGCGGTTTCAACTTCGACACCAAGTTGCGCCGCCAGAGCCTCGACCCGACCGATCTGTTCCACGGCCACATCGGGGGCATCGACACGCTCGCCCAGGCGCTCCTGGTGGCCGAGGCACTGATCGCCGACGGCGAGCTCGATCGTCGCCGCGACGCGCGCTACGCGGGTTGGGATCAGCCGCTCGGTCGGTCGATCATGAACAAGGACGTCGACCTCCAGGCGCTGGCCGAGATGGCGACGAACAGTGACCTCGACCCGGCGCCGGTCTCCGGCCGCCAGGAGCTGCTCGAGAACGTCGTCAACCGCACGATCTGGTCGACCCGCCGCTGACGCGGCCGGCGCCGTTCGTGACCGTTTGACCTGCGCTGATGCAGGGTACGAACGCTTCATGAACGACACCTCCTCAGACCTCGATCGCTCCGATGTGCGCGCCGTGCACCGTCGCGACGTCGGCCGGATCATCCGGTTCATCCTCGTCGCCGCGTTGGTCGCCGTGCTCGTGATCGTCGCCCTGGACAACCGTCGGGACGTCCGCGTCGGCTATGCCATCGGCGACGCGGATGCGCCGGTCTGGATCGTGCTCGTCGCGTCCGCCGTGGCCGGGATCGTCATCGGCTGGCTGGTCAGGCACCGCCCGCACCGCAACATCTGAAGCCCCGCTGCCGCCGTCGTCGGCGCTCTCAGCCGGTGAAGTAGCCGACCACGTCGGCGACCAGGTCCACCGTGCCGGTGTTGTTGTAGATGGCGACCGCGCCGTCGGGTCCGAGACGGCCGAGCACCATGTTCGGCACCACCTGACCGGGCGTCGCGTTCAGGTTCGAGGCCAGCGGCCGGTCGGTGCCCGACGGGTACAGGGTCACGAAGGTCGAGTCGGTGGGGCTGACCACGGTCACGTTCATGAGCACGGCGCTGGCGCCGGTCGACGGCACCCCGCCCACGCCGGTCAGCTGCAGCAGCAGGGGGTTCTGATCAACGGGCGCCACGGGCGCGCCGGTGCCGACCCGGGTGTCGAGCACTCGTCCGGGAGGCAACGCGACGAACTTGCCGGGGGCGTTGTCGACGAACGCGCCGAGCACGTCGACGACGACGTGGCTGGCTCCGCTGTTGTTGTAGATCTTGACCTTGCCGTCGCTGCCGACCTTCGACATCACGAGGTTCGGCACCGTCTGGCCGACCACCATGTTCAGGCTCGACGCCAGCGGCTGCGGCTGGTCACTCGGCCAGACCGTGAGGTAGCTGGGGGTATCGGCGCCGGTCGCGACGACGTTGAGCACGACGGCCTTGGCATTGGACGGCACGCCGCCGCTGCCGTTGACCTTCAACGCGATCGCCTTGCCACCGGAGATCGGCGCCGCCACTCCCCCGGTGCCGTCGCGGGTGTCCAGC
>JAOBWO010000261.1 GCA_025463415.1 Acidimicrobiales bacterium
GATGGCCGCCTCGATCTGATACCTGCCCCGGCGCCGCATCACCAGTGCACGGTCGACGAGCGCCGAGCCCTCCTCGATCTGGGCACGTCGCCACAGCGAGCGGTCCTGCTGCTCGAGCGTGATCAGCACGCCCTCGGCATCGACCCGGCCGGGCGCACGCGCATCGTGGAGCAGCATCAGCGCCAGGAGGCCCATCACCTCCGGCTCCTCGGGCACCAACCCGTTGAGGGTGCGACCGAGCCGGATCGCCTCGCCGCACAGCTCGTGACGGATGTACTCGTCGTCGCGGGTCGAGGCGTAGCCCTCGTTGAAGACGAGGTAGATCACCTGCATCACCGCGTCAAGCCGCTCGGCGAGCTGGTCCGGGTGCGGCACACCGAACGGGATGCCGGCCAGGCGGATCTTCTGCTTGGCGCGGACCAGCCGCTGGTACATGGTCGGCACCTCGACCATGAAGCCCCGCGCGATCTCGTCGGTGGCCAGGCCGGCCACGGTGCGCAGGGTCAGTGCGACCTGTGCGTCGTGGTGCAGTGCCGGATGGCAGCAGAGCAGCATCAGCCCCAGCTGGTCGTCGGGCACCTGTTGGTCGTCCAGCGCCGTCGCGAGCTCGTCGATGACATCGACGCGATCGGGCTCGCGACGGAACGCGGCAACCTCCCTGTCCGGACGCCGCTGGGCGCGGCGCAGCCGATCGATCGCCTTTGATCGAGCGACCGTGACCAACCAGGCCGCAGGGTTCCTCGGCTCGCCCTCTCGCGGCCACCGGACCAGCGCCTCGAGCAGCGCCTCCTGCAACGCCTCCTCGGCGATGTCGAGATCGCCGAACCGCCGCACGAGCGTGCCGATCACCTCTCCGGCATAGCGCCGGAAGAGGTACTCGGCCCCACGCTCGTTGGCGATGCTCAACTCGCGGAGAAGTCCATGATCGGGCGCACCTCGACGCTGCCGGTCTTGGCGGCGGGGATCTGAGCGGCCAGCTCGAGCGCTCGGTCGAGGCTCGGCACCTCGACGACGTAGAAGCCGCCGATCTGCTCCTTGGTCTCCGCGAACGGGCCATCGGTCACCGTCGTGGATCCGCCGCGGATGCGAAGCGTGCTGGCCGTCGGCACGTCATGCAGCGCGTCTCCCGCGACGAGCTCGCCCGACTCCGCGATGCGCGTCGTGAACGCGAAGTACTCCTGCATGACGGCCTGGCCATCGTCGGATGCCCTCGCGGCAGCGGCCAGGTCGGGATCATCGGCGAGCAACAACAAGTACTTCATGGGATTCCCCTTGGGTCAATGGCGAACACGCTCCGGTTGAGCGGTTCGAGCAGACGACGAACAACTGCCTGCCGATTCGACAACGTCGACGCACAATTCTCTGACCACGATCCTTGCAGAGGAGCAACGGGCCAGCTCGGCGCTGCGACGCGATCGCGATCTCGCCTGTCTTGGCATACTGACCACATGAGCGACAACAGCATCACCGTGTACTGGCGTCCGGGCTGCGGGTTCTGCGCCGGCCTGTTCCGCCAGCTCGACAAGCTGCAGGTCCCCTACGAGACCGTGAACATCTGGGATGAGCCATCCGGTGCGGCGTTCGTGCGCAGCGTTGCGCGGGGCAACGAGACGGTGCCCACGGTTGCGGTCGGCCCGGTGTCGATGGTCAATCCATCGGCTCGCGAGGTCCTCGCCGCAGCAGCGACCCACGCTCCTGCGTCCGTGCCGGCGGGCTACAACGGCCGCTGAGCGTCAGCTGAGCTGCGTCGCGATCGCGGCGCGGACCGTGTCGGCGAAGACGAGGATGCCGTCGGCGTTCGGGTGCACGCCGTCGTGGGTGAGGATGCTCTCCTTCGACTTCGCCACGGCCTGGTACCACTCGCCCACCGTGGCATGTCCACGCTTCCTCAGCGATGCGCGCATCAGCAGGTTGAACCGCTCGCACGCCGCCAGCTGATCGTTCCGATAGGTGCTGACCCAGACCAGCGGCGCTGGCGACGGGATCGCTCCGAGCATGTCGTCGATCAGACCCTGGTACTCGGCATCCTCGGAGTACAGCCCGTCATCGTTGGTACCGAGCGCGATCACCCACATCTGTGGGACCGGGTTCGATGCAGCCAGGTACCTGACGATCTCGAGGCCGGGTGTCGGCTTGGTGCCGACTTCGATGCGACGGCTCGGCTCCGCGTTCACCGTGACGCTGGTGAAGCCGACATCCTTCAACACCGCTTCGATGGTGTCCTTCGACAGTGCCGTGATGCTGTCGCCGACCATCGCGATCGACGGCGGCACGTTCTCACGCGGTGGGTTGCGAGGAGTCTCCTCCGCCGCGGCGTCTGCCCCGCTCGGTGGGATGGTACCGATCGGCGCGGTGCGCGGCACCGAGCTCGCATCTGAGGCCGACGAGCATGCTGCTACCGCCGTCGCCATTGCTCCGAGGAGGAGGGTTCGCCGGTCGATCAACACCGGAACAGTCTGGAACACCCGCCGTCCGGATCGCGGGCACTCGGTGGTGACCGATGACCGGCCGTCGCGCCGACACCGTCAGTGTTCGAGACGTTGGATGCGCGTCGAGATGCGGTGGTGATCGGCGAGACGCTGGTCGACGTCCGGGCTCTGGAGTTGCCGGTCACGGACCAGGAACTTGCCATTGGCGATCGTGTCGCGCGCCGAGGTCGGTCCGCAGCGGAGCCACGCCTCGACCGGATCGGCAAGCGCACCGGCAAAGGTTGGGCCGGTGAGTGACCACACCGCGACGTCGCCCGTGGCACCGACAGCGAGCGTGCCGATCTCGCCGATCCGGCCCAGGCAACCGGCACCGCCGACCGTTGCCATCTCCAACGACATGCGCGCGTCTGCAGCGCCCGCGCCGTTGCGCAGCTTGGCGAGCAGCATCGCCTGACGGGCCTCCAGCCACAGCGAGCCGGAGTCCGCAGAAGACGATCCGTCGACCCCGAGTCCGACGTGCATGCCCGCGGCGCGCATGTCGACCACGGGAGCCAGGCCGGAGGCGAGGATCAGGTTGCTGCTCGGACAGTGCGCCGCGCCGACGCCGGCCGCACCCATCCGGTGCACCTCCTCGTGGCTCGGCATCACACAGTGCGCGACCCAAGTTCGGCCGGTGCACCAGCCGGTGCGCTCCAGGTACTCGGCAGGGGTGCATCCGTACGTGGCGAGCGAGAACTCGTGGTCCTCGACGTTCTCGGCGAAGTGCGTGTGGAGGCGCACGTCGAGTCGCTCGGCGAGCTCGGCCGAGCGCACCATCAGCTGCTCGGTGACGGTGAACGGTGAGCACGGCGCGATCGCGATCCGCAACATCGCCCCGTGCGAGCGGTCGTGGTGGCGCTGCACCGCTGCCTCGCTCTGGGCGAGGATCTCGTCGTCATCCTGCACGACGCTGTCGGGCGGCAGGCCGCCGTCCTTCTCCGACAGCGACATCGACCCGCGCGTCGGATGGAAGCGGATCCCGAGATCCGTCGCCGCGGTGATCTCCGCACCGAGCAGATCGCCGACGCCGCGCGGATGGAGGTACAGGTGGTCGGTCGACGTCGTGCATCCACTGAGCGCGAGCTCGGCCAGCGCGACCCACGCGGACGTGAAGACGGCCTCCTCGTCGATCGCCGACCACAGTGGATACAGGCTCTGCAGCCACCCGAACAGGGGGGCCTTCGTCATCGGCGGGTAGGCCCTGGTGAGGTTCTGGAACATGTGGTGATGGGTGTTGATCAGCCCGGGCGTGACGAGGCAATCGGTCGCGTCGAGGATCTCGGCAGCTTGCGGCTGCGGCTCGGCAGAGCCGCCCACCCCGGTGACCAAACCGCGGGTGATGGCCACCCACCCTCCGGGGAGCTCCCTGCGATCGGCATCGACCGTGGCGACGAGCCGAGCGTTGCGGATCAAGAGGTCGGCGACGGGCGGCGGAACGTTGCTCATGACGTGATGCTCACGGAGCGATTCTCACAGCAGCGAATCGATGATCTCGCCCGCCTGAGCAACCGTTGTCAGAGGGTTCACGAAGCAGAAACGCAGGACCGTCTCGCCGTTCCACGCGGTCGGGACGACGAAGGCTTCGCCTTGGTGCAGAGCAGCATCGCTCCACGACTGGTAGTCGGCAGCAGTCCAGCCGAGCCGGCGGAACAGCAGGATCGACAGCTCCGGCTCCAGCAGCAGCTCGAGGTGCGGCGCCGAGCGAATCAGCTCGGCAGTCGCTCTGGTCACGGCCATC
>JAOBWO010000477.1 GCA_025463415.1 Acidimicrobiales bacterium
TCGAGCGCCTCGCGCTCCGCTGGCACAGCAGCCAGCGCACCTGATCTCCCATCAACAACCACCCAGCCAGCAACCCAGAAGGAGCACGATGATCAGCGTGAACAAGCGGATCAAGACCGGGGCGATCATCGCCACCCTCGCCATCGCGGCCGCCGCGTGCAGCAGCGACAGCAAGTCGTCCACGGCGACCAACGCCGCTGCGTCGAGCGGCGTCACGACCAAGGGCATCTCCGACGCAGAGTGCGCAGCGAACAAGGCTGTCGGCAAGATCACCTACAGCAGCAGCTTCGACTTCTCCGCGTCTGCGTCCATCGTCGACGTCGTGGTGGCCAAGGCGAAGGGGTACTTCGAGAAGATGTGCCTCGACGTCACGTTGGTGCCGGGCTTCTCCACCACCAACTACCCGCTCGTCGCGGCGGGAACCGCACAGTTCTCGTCGGCCGGCAACTACTCCGAGATCCTCAACAACACCGGCGACGGTGCCGACTTCGTGGCGCTCGTGGACTACGGCAAGGCCCCGATCGAGGAGCTGCTCACGCCGGATGGCGGCGCCACCAAGCTCGCCGACCTGAAGGGCAAGACGATCGGTGTCAAGGGCGACCTCCCGCCGTCGATCGTGGCGATGCTGGCCAAGGCGGGGCTGAAGCGCGGCACGGACTACAAGGAGCTCGTGCTCGAGGGCTTCGATCCGGTGGCGCAGCTGGCCAGTGGCATCGATGCGTTGCCGGTGTACAAGTCGAACGAGCCGAACCAGCTCGACACGGCGGGCGTGAAGTACAACGCGTTCGACCCGGTGACCGATCACATCCCGGGCAGCTTCGGGATCCTCTACACGTCGAAGTCCTACGCCGCTGCCCACCCGACGGTGGTCGCTGACTTCACCCGTGCAGCGCTGCGCGGCATGGAAGACGCCATCGCCGATCCCGCCGCTGCAGTCGCCGCCTCGCTGGCGGCGCTGGATGCCGACGGCAACCAGAACTTCCTCACGGAAGCCGGCGAGACGTTCCGCTGGAACGCCGAGATCAAGGTCTTCAAGGCCAGCACGCCTGCCGGCGAGCCGGTCGGCCTGATCGACCCGAAGGTGTTCGACGACGAGTACGCGGCCTACGTCGCTGCCGGCGTGTGGCCCGACGGTGCACCGAAGGACGGCAAGGACTACGACCAGAGCGTGGCCAAGGCGCTCTACGACTCCAGCGGCAAGGTGATCTGGCCGGCCGCATGAGCCAGGTCGCAATCCGTTGAGAGCCTTCGTCCAGCGCGGTTTCGGGGTCGACGTCGTCGCCCCCGAGACCGTCGCTGACCCGACGCCCGGGCCCGGAGAGCTGGTCGTGCAGGTGCGGGCCTGCGCGTTGAACCGGCTCGACCTGCTGCAGGAGATCGCCCCGGTGGTGCGCGGGTTCTCCCTGCCGCACATCGCAGGAATGGACGTGGCCGGGATCGTCGTGGCGCGGGCGGCCGATCTGGCCCCCGACGTCGGCCCGCCGATCGGCGCGCGCGTGATGATCGACCCGGTCAGCACCTGCGGGATCTGCGTGCGTTGCACAGCCGGCAACGCCCCCTACTGCGAGCACCTCCGCACGATCGGGTCCACGCGGCCCGGAGGCTTCGCCGAGCTCGTCGCCGCTCCGGCCGGTCGCACCTACGAGCTGCCGAGCTCGATGTCCTTCGTCGACGCCGCGACCATGCCCGTGGCAGCGATGACTGCGTACCACGCACTCGAAGCAGGCGGACACGTTCCCGGCGAAGTGGTGCTCGTCAACGGTGCCGCGTCCGGCGTGTCGTGCGCGCTGCTGACGCTGTTGCTGGCCGACGGATCCACCGTGATCACCACCACCGGTGGGCCGGACAAGGTGGCCCGCGCGACAGCCGCCGGCTACCACCACGCGATCGACTACCGCGCCGACGACGGGCGCGCCGCCGACGTGCCGGCTGCCGTGGCCGAGCTCACCGGTGGGCGTGGCGTCGACCTCGTCGTCGATCACGTCGGGCCCGCGCTGTTCCGTGCATCGATCGCGTCGCTCTCGATCGGCGGGCGCATGGTCTTCTGCGGCACCACCACCGGCACCGAGGCGACGTTGTCGCTGACCGACGTCTACCACTGGGGCCGTTCGCTGATCGGCGCCGGCGGCTACCGCGCCGAGGACTTCCCGAAGATGGTCGCCGCGATGGCTGCCGCCGGACGGTCACCCGTCATCGACCGGGTCTGGCCGTTCGACGAGCTGCTCGACGCCCAGCGATCGATGCGCGACGGCGCCTTCTTCGGCAAGATCGTCATCGAGCTCTGACGCACCCCCAACCCAGAGCTTGGTCAGACGGTCAGACCACGACGTTCAAGGGGCCGAAACACGCCGTTCATCTGGTGCTCTTACCTTGACCGGCATGGCCCTGGACATCACTGCATCGCTGCCGCGCGGGGCCGGAGCTCGACACCGCTTGACGGCAACGCCGGAGACGGTCTACTGGGGCTACATCGACCGGGACCAGCCGCCGTGTCTGACCGTGCGGAGCGGCGACACGATCGAGGTCGACGCGATCACCCACCACGCCGGCGACGCGCCGGATCTCCTGATGGACGACGGCATCCGCGCGATCTGGGCCGGCATCGCCGAGGGCGAGCGAGGACCCGGCGTGCACATCCTCACCGGACCGATCGCGGTCGAGGGTGCCGAGGTCGGCGACACGCTGGTCGTGCGGATCCTCGACATGAAACCGCGCCTCGCGCACGGGTCGAACTGCGCGGCGAACTGGGGCCTGCTCTACAAGACGTTCGCGAAGGAGCGGATCACCATCTACGGGCTGGACGAGGTGGGGCCCGACTTCTGCACGCATGCCCACCCGGAGTTCGCGTTCGACTTCACGGCGCGCGAGCTGTACGACCTCCCGGGCGTGATCAGTGAGCCGAACCCCGCCGCACGTCAGCCCTTCAGCCGTGCGGTCAGCGTGCCTGTGCGCCCGCACTTCGGCGTGATGGGTGTCGCCCCGGCCGAGAGCGGCAGGCTGTCGTCGATCCCACCGAGCGTCTACGGCGGCAACGTCGACAACTGGCGGATCGGCCCCGGCGCGACGATGTGCTACCCGGTGTTCGCGCCCGGAGCGAACCTGTACGTCGGTGATCCGCACTTCGCTCAGGGTGACGGCGAGATCTGCGGGACGGCGATCGAGGCCTCGCTCACAGCGACGATCCAGGTCTTCGTGCTGAAGGGCCTCGGCAACACCTCGCCGCTGCTGGAGACCGACACGCATTGGTACACCCACGGCTTCGGAGCGGACCTCGACGAGGCGATGACCATGGCCGCCGAGCAGATGCTCTGGCTGATGCAGACCCACCTCGGCCTGACTGCCGATGACGCCTACTCGCTGTCGTCGGTGGCGATGGACCTCGGGATCACCCAGGTGGTCGACGCCACGCTCGGATGCCATGCCGGCATCTCCCGGAACGTGTTCGTGTGACGATCCGATCCGGTCCGACGATTCCTTGCCATGCGCCCACCTCCTGACTATGGTCTGACCATCAGTCCAAATCTCGAAACGCCCAACACATCGTTCGATCCGGTGACACGCACGACCGTCTCCGCTGAGATCCGCCAAAGGCTCGCCGATGCCATCCACACTGGTGTCCTCGCACCGGGCACGCCCCTTCCCGCAGAGCGTGTGCTCTGTCAGGAGTTCGGGGTGGCGCGCACCTCCGTGCGCGAGGCCATCCAGGGTCTCGTCATCGCCGGCTTCATCGAACGCCGCGGCAACCGCTCCGTGGTTGCCGAGAAGCTGCCCGACGTCAACTTCACCGGCGACGACCGCAAGACGCTCGTCACCCAGCTCTTCGAAGTGCGGCAGGTGATCGAACCCGCCATCGCCGAGCTCGCGGCTCGCCGTGCCACCGACGAGCAGCGCGACCAGATCGCGGAGATCGCCGACAAGACCACCACCGAGCTCGAGATCTTCCGTGACCTCGACCACCAGTTCCACAGCGCCCTGGCCCGCGCCTGCGGCAACCCCCTGTTGAACGAGGTCCACTCCAAAGCATTGGCCGCGTTGTTCAGATCGGGCGATCTCGCCTCGCTGCTCTACGCCGAGGTCAACCGCAGCGAGGTGCACGAGATCATCACGTCGTCGCTGACGGCACACCGCACGATCGCCGATGCGGTCGTGAAGGGTCACACCCGCAAGGCCGTCGCCGCCGTCGTGGCTCACCTCGACGACGTCGAACGGCGGATGGTGGAGCGCCTCCTGTGAGCACCGACGTGAACAACGCGCGGGGCACCCAGCCCGGGGCCGAGCACTACTGCCACTTCTTCGACGAGGACGCCTTCGTCGAGACCGACCGCGCCGGGTTCCGCCGACGCATCATCATGGGCGAGCAGCTCGAGCTGTGGTTCTGGCGCATCCGCGGTGGCACCGGCGGCTCCATCCTGCACAACCACGAGGCCAACGAGCAGCTCGGCATCATCATGCGCGGCGCGCTCGACTTCCGCATCGGTGACCCCGACGATGCCCGCCGGGTCACGCTGCACACCGGCGACGTCTACCTCGCCGGGTTCAACATCTGGCACGGCGACAGCAACTTCATCGGCGACGACGAACTGAACGAGGTCTGGATCCTCGATGTCTTCGCACCGCCGCGATCGGTGACCGGATCATGAGCTCCAACACCTCTGACGCAAGCGGGCACGACTGGCGGCTCGCCGTCGACATCGGCGGCACCTTCACCGATCTCGTCCTGCTTGACGCCCTCTCGGGCACCGTGGTGGTCGAGAAGACGTTGACCACGCCGAAGGCACCGCTCGACGGTGTGCGCACGGGCGTTCGCCAGCTGCTGGCGAAGGCAGGCGTGCGTCCCGCCGAGATCACAGCGCCGATCGTGCACGCGACGACCCTGATCACCAACGCGCTGATCGAGGGCAAGATCGGCCGGGCCGGCGTCGTCACCACGTCCGGCTTCGGTGACACGCTCGAGATCCGCGACGAGCACCGCTACGACATGTACGACCTGCAGATCGAGTTCCCGGCACCACCGGTCACACGCGACCGCGTGTTCGAGATCGCCGAGCGCACCAACGCGCTCGGTCAGGTCATCGCAGTGCCAACGACCGCTGGCCTGAAGGTGATCACCGAGTCGCTGCGGGCGGCGTCGGTGGAGTCGGTCGGCATCTGCCTGATCAATGCGTACGCGAACCCTGCCAACGAGCGCGTGATCGCCGAGCACCTCCGCGCCGAGCTCGGTGTGCCGGTCTGCATCTCGTCGGACATCTCCCCGCAGATCCGCGAATACCCGCGCATGATCACCACCGCGTGCAACGCGGCCACGATGCCCGTGATCGGGCCGTACCTCGACGAGCTGCAGAAGTGGCTGGCCGCCGAGGGCTTCGGCGGCTCGGTGCTGATGATGCTGTCCAACGGTGGCGTGGTCGCCGCCGAGGACGCCGCACAGTCGCCGATCCGTCTGGTCGAATCCGGCCCCGCCGCTGGTGCGCTCGCGGGCAGTTGGTTCGCACGTCGCCTCGGCGAGGACCGACTGCTCTGCTTCGACATGGGCGGAACGACAGCGAAGTCGTGCCTCATCTCCAACTTCGAACCGCAGCTGACCAACACGTTCGAGGTCGCCCGGATCTACCGCTTCAAGAAGGGCTCCGGGTTCCCCGTGTCCGTGCCGTCGGTCGACCTCGTCGAGATCGGCGCGGGCGGCGGCAGCCTGGCCCGACTCGACGAGCTGGGCCTGCTCAAGGTCGGCCCCGAGTCCGCCGGCGCCGATCCCGGACCCGCCTGTTACGGCCGTGGCGGCACTCGCCCCGCTGTCACCGATGCCGATCTCGAGCTCGGCCTCCTCGACGCCGGCTACTTCCTGGGTGGCGACATGCCACTCGACCTCCCCGCCAACCAGGCTGCGCTCGGCGCCGTGGCTGCACAGCTCGGTCTGCCCATCGGCGACACGGCGGCGGGCGTGCACGAGCTCGTCAACCAGAACATGGCGGCGGCGTCGCGCATGCATGCGGTCGAGCAGGGCGAAGACCTCCGTGGCGTGACGGTGCTGGCGTTCGGCGGTGCCGGCCCGATCCACGCGTGCGGCGTGGCCGAGCTGCTCGAGTCGACCCGCGTCGTGTTCCCCACCAACGCCAGCGTCCTGTCCGCGTTCGGCACTCTCGTCACCCCGGTGCGGATCGATCTCGCGCGCAGCATGGTTCGACCACTGGCCTCGATCGCCCCTGCCGACCGCGACGCGCTGCTTGACGAGCTGCGCGCCGAGGGCGTCCGTGTGCTGAGTGCCGCAGGTGTGCGCCCCGAGCAGATCAACTTCCGCTACGGCCTCGACGCCCGATACCTCGGTCAGGGCAACGAGATCACGCTGTGGTTGGGCGAGGGTCCGGCCTGGCCGGCCAGCGACGCGCAGATCGTCGAGCACTTCGAGACCGACTACCGCCGCATCTACGGGCTGACCATCCCCGATGTCGGCATCGAGGCCGTCACCTGGCGGCTGTCGGCATATGCCGATGCCAACACCGTCGAACCGGCTTCCTCTGTCGGCTCCACGCCCGGCGCGGCGAAGTCCTCGCGCCTCGTGCGGTTCAGCCGGGCCGGCCAGCCACACGAGACGCCGGTGTACCGCCGCGCCGACCTCGGCGTCGGGCAGGAGATCGTCGGACCGGTGATCGTCGAAGAGCGCGAGACCACCGCGGTGATCCGCCCGAACTGGACCGTCACGGTTGCCGCAGATGGTTCGCTGATCGCAGATTGGAAGGCCCCGTCATGAGCGACACCGTCATGAGCGACATCGTGCAGACGTTCGACCCGATCGAGCTCGAGGTCCTGTGGCAGAGCCTGATCGCGACCGTGAACGAACAGGCCCGCGCCCTCCAGCGCGCTGCGTTCTCGCCGATCGTGCGTGAGGCCGGCGACCTCGCCAACGCCGTGTTCGACCGCCGCGGGCGGATGGTGGCCCAGGCGGTCACCGGCACGCCCGGCCACATCAACTCCCTGGCCCGCGCGGCCTCGGCGATCCTCGAGGAGTTCCCCACCGACTCCCTCGTCGAGGGCGATGTGTTGATCACCAACGACCCGTACAAGACGGCCGGGCAGCTGCTCGACGTCACCGTGCTCTACCCCGTGTTCCGCAACGGGCGGGTTGTCGCGTTCTTCGGCTCCACCATCCACCACACCGACGTCGGTGGGTACGGCATCGGTGCCGGTGGCCGCGACGTGTTCGAGGAAGGGCTGTGGATCCCGATCTGCCGGCTGATGATCGCCGGTCAGCGCAACACCGACGTGTGGAAGTTCATCCTCTCCAACGTGCGCCAGCCCGACCACATGGCCGGCGACCTCCACGCCCAGATGGCGTCGGGCGAGGTGGGCGCCCAGCGCCTGCGCGCGCTGTGCGATCGCCACGGCCTCGACGACATCGAGGCCCTCGCCGACGAGATCATCACCCGCTCCGAGGCTGCGACCCGGGCCAGCATCCGTGAGCTCCCGGGCGGCACCTACCGCGCCCAGGCCGAGCTCGACCTCACCGACGGCAGCCGGATCCAGATCGTCTGTGCGATCACCGTCGATCCCGTCAAGGGCGAGATCCTCGTCGACTACGAAGGCT
>JAOBWO010000021.1 GCA_025463415.1 Acidimicrobiales bacterium
CGAGTCCGACGCGATCATCGGCCGCGCGGTTGCGTGCGGCAGCGAGGTTCTCGTCGTCAAGACCGAACGCGCCGTCGACCGCATCGAACGTTGGAGCATGGCCGGCGAGCACGTCGGTCCGTGCGGCGACCTCGGGCTGGCATCGGTGATCGGCATCAGCGCATCGGCGACGTCGGAGGATGCGTTCGTCGTCGTGACCGGCTTCGAATCGCCCGCCGCGCTGTACCGGTACCGGGCGGGGGACGGCCTCGTGCGCTGGGCGGCCGACGTCGGTGCCACGCTGGATGTGCCGCGGTTGACGGTCAGCCACGTCACCTACCCGTCGCTCGACGGCTCGCAGATCGGGTTGTTCCTCATCCACCGTCACGACGTCGTGCCGGATGCCGACACCCCGACGATCCTCAACGGCTACGGCGGGTTCGCGATCTCGGAGACGCCGCTCTGGTCACCGACGATCGCGGCGTGGTGCGAACGCGGTGGGCAGTACGCGATCGCAGGGCTGCGCGGCGGGTTGGAAGAGGGCGAGGCGTGGCACCAGGCCGGCCGTCGTGCGAACAAGCAGAACGTCTTCGACGACTTCCACGCCGCGGCGGACTGGCTGGTCTCGACCGGCCGCACCAGTCGCCCACGGTTGGCGATCGCCGGTGGTTCGAACGGCGGGCTGCTGGTCGGTGCCGCGCTGACCCAGCGTCCGGACCTCTGCGCAGCGGTGTGGTGCGCGGTGCCGTTGCTGGACATGATCCGGTTCCCGCGCTTCCTGATCGCGCGGCTGTGGACGGACGAGTACGGTGATCCCGACATCGCCGAGGAGTTCGCTTGGCTCTGGGCGTACTCGCCGTACCACCGCCTCGTCGACGGCGTCGAGACACCCGCGGTCCTGCTGACGACGGCCGAGGGCGACACCCGCGTCGATCCGCTGCACGCCCGGAAGATGGCAGCGGCGCTGCAGCACGCCGATGGCAGGCACGGCGATCGGCCGACGCTGCTGTTCCAGGCCGGCCGTGCCGGGCACGGCGTCGGCAAGCCGGCCAGCAAGCGCGCCGCCGAAGCTGCCGACGTGCTGACGTTCTTCGCCTGGCAGCTGGCGATCGACGAGGTATGACGATGACCGCGGCGACGGTCGTCGAGATCGAGCTCGCTGTCGATCCCGGCGCGTGGCGTGATGTCGGGTTCACCGTCGACGATGCGGGTCTGCTGATGCTCGGCGGCATCCGACTGCGGCTCAGCGGTGGCGCGACCGACGGATCACCGAGCGCGCGGTGGACGATCGCCGATCTCACCGATCCGACGATCACCGACATCGACGGTCTGCCGACGCTGAGCGGCGATCGGCGCGACGTGAACGAGCGCACGTCCGCTGTGCACCCGAATGGCGTTTCCAGCTTCGACCACATCGCCAGTCTGCTGGGCTGGGCGTGCCCGTGGCCGTGATGACGCCGCACCAGCGCCGGACCGAAGCGGTCTGACGCCCGTCGCAAACGTGACACGGTAGGGGCATGAGCATGCATGAGGTCGATGTCGTCGTCGTCGGTTTGGGACCGGGGGGCGAGGACGTCGCCGGTCAGCTCGCCGAGGCCGGCCTGAAGGTTGTCGGCATCGAGCACCACCTCGTCGGCGGGGAGTGCCCCTACTACGGGTGCATCCCCTCGAAGATGATCATCCGCGCGGCCGACCTGCTGGAGGAGACGCGTCGGGCGAACACGATGGCCGGGCGCACCACGGTCGAGCCCGACTTCTCGATCGTCGCCGCGAGGATTCGCGCAGAGGCCACCGACGACTGGGACGACACCGTCGCCGTCGACCGGCTCGTCGGCAAGGGCGGCACCTTCGTGCGCGGCAAGGGCGTGCTCGACGGCACGGGTCGGGTCGTGGTCGGCGACGACGTGTACGTCGCCAGCCGCGGCGTCGTGATCGCCACCGGCACCTCGCCGTCCCTGCCACCGATCCCGGGATTGGCCGACGCAGCACCGTGGACGAACCGCGAGGTCGTCAAGGTGCGCGAAGCGCCGGCATCGCTGATCGTGCTCGGCGGCGGCGCAATCGGTCTGGAACTGGCCCAGGCGTTCTCTCGGTTCGGCGCGAAGGTCACCGTGATCGAAGCGCTCGACCGGATCCTCGCTCCCGAAGAGCCCGAGACGAGCGAGCTGCTGACCAAGGTGTTGCGCCAGGAAGGCTTCGACATCCGCGTCGGTGTGGCCGCGTCGAACGTCAGCCGCGCCGCGGACGGCACGGTCACCGTCGCCCTTGCC
Source organism: Acidimicrobiales bacterium (assembly GCA_025463415.1). Classification (GTDB taxonomy): domain Bacteria; phylum Actinomycetota; class Acidimicrobiia; order Acidimicrobiales; family Ilumatobacteraceae; genus WLMZ01. The sequence goes on from JAOBWO010000021.1 coordinate 2,250, forward strand.
GACGGCAGCACGATCACCGCCGACGAGATCCTCGTTGCCGCCGGCCGCACACCCAACGTGCGCGGGATCGGGCTCGACACGGTCGGTCTCGACGAGACGGCGCGACCGACGTTCACGGTCGACGAGCACATGCGCGTCGTCGGATCCGAGCGGCTGTGGGCCGTCGGCGACATCGCCGGTCGGGGAGCGTTCACGCACATGGCCGTCTACGAAGCGGCCGTCGCGGTCGACGACATCCTCGGCGTGGAGCATCCGCGAATCGCGGAGTCGCACGCCGTCTCGCGGGTCACGTTCACCGATCCCGAAGTCGGCTCCGTCGGGATGACCGAGGAGCAGGCTCGCAAGGCCGGGTTGAACGTGCAGGTCGGCACTGCCGATTCGTCGACGTCGTCCCGTGGCTGGATCCACAAGGAGGGCAACGCCGGATTGATCAAGCTCGTCGCCGACGCCGACAGCGGCGTCCTCGTCGGCGCATCGTCGGTCGGCCCTCGCGGCGGCGAGGTGCTGAGCATGTTCAACCTCGCCGTACACGCCCGCGTCCCGATCGCCGAGCTGCGCACGATGATCTACGCTTACCCGACCTTCTACCGCGGCGCGCTCGACGCGCTGGCCAAGCTGTCGGACTGAGTCGTCACGATGTCACGAGATGTCGCGGCGGTTTCAATCGGTGAGTGCAATGAGTTCGGCGAACTTCTCGGATGGTGTCATCCAACCGAGCGTTTGTCGAGGGCGTCCGTTGAGCTGGGCGGCCACGGTGTCGAGGTGGTCCTGGGTGTGAGCGCGCAGGCTTGTGCCTTTGGGGAAGTACTGGCGGAGCAGTCCGTTGGTGTTCTCGTTGCTGCCTCGCTGCCACGGGCTGTGTGGATCACAGAAGTAGACCGCAACGTCGGTGTCGATCGTGAACGTGGCGTGCTCGGCCATCTCGGTGCCTTGGTCCCAGGTCAGTGATCGTCGCAGATGAGCCGGCAGGGTCAGGATCTGGCGAGTGATCGCTTCGCGGACGGTGCCGGCGTCGTGGCGGCCACCGACCATTCGAGCAAGCAACACGTATCGGGTCGATCGCTCGACGAGGGTCGCAATCGCCGATTTCCCCTCGGCACCGATGATCAGATCGCCCTCCCAATGACCCGGCACAGCCCGGTCGTTGGCGTCTGCTGGTCGTTCTGAGATGTTGATCATGTTCTTCATCCGCGCACCCTTCACGGGACGAGTGTGGGGACTACGCCGGACCCGGCCAGTGCGCAACGCAGCGGTGAGCTCCCGGCGGAACCCGCCCCGGGCCTGCACGTACAGCGCTTGATAAATCGTCTCGTGAGACACGCGCATCACCTGCTCGTTGGGGAAGTCCATGACCAGCCTGGCAGAGATCTGTTGCGGCGAGTAGCGCTGCTCGAGCCACCCACCGACCTGGTCGTGCAAGCGCTGGTTGGTGACCAGCTTCGACGGTTTCGGTCGGCGGGCCTGCTCGCATGCCCGCCGATCAGCCCTGAACGCCCGATACCGATCCCTGCCGCCATTGCGGGTGATCTCGCGTCCGACCGTCGAAGGATGCACCCCGATCAGCCGGGCAATCCCTGCGTTCGACTCGCCTCGCTCGATCCCGGCTCTGATCTCTTCTCGAGCCTGCAGCGACAACTGATGAACGGACCGATCTTTCCAACGAGGCGGCATCCCACCAGCGTCGCTCAACATCCGCGCAACCGTGCGCACGGTTATCCCCAAGGCATCAGCGATGGCCGGCCAGGTCTGACCACACCGAAGACGTTCGAACACCTCACATCGCACCAACAACGGCAGTCCATTCCCACGACCACCAAAACCGTCACGACTACGCCCCACGACAACACCCCCAAATCAGAAAGGCATTGCACTCACCCCTTGATTCCGCCCATC
>JAOBWO010000046.1 GCA_025463415.1 Acidimicrobiales bacterium
ACTTGCGCGGCTTCAGCCGGGGCAGGGTGGCCATCTGGGCCCGGCTCTCGATCTGGAACACGCCGACCGTGTCGGCCCGGCAGAGCATGTCGTAGACGTGCTCGTCGTCGTGGGCGAGGTGGGCGAGGTCGATCTCGTAGCCCTGGTGGTCGCGCACCAGATCGATCGCGTAGTGCAGCGCGCTCAGCATCCCGAGGCCGAGCAGGTCGAACTTCACCAACCCAGCAGCAGCGCAGTCGTCCTTGTCCCACTGCAGCACGCTGCGATCCTCCATCCGGCCCCACTCCACCGGGCAGACCTCGATCACCGGCCGGTCGCAGATCACCATCCCCCCGGAGTGGATGCCGAGATGGCGGGGAGCGTCCTCGATCTCGGCAGCCAGCTCCAGGACCGCCGCCGGAATGGTCTGATCGGACTGCGCGGCGGTGGTGGCCACCCCGCCCCACATGTCGATCTGCTTGCTCCACGCGTCCTGCTGGCCGGGTGCGTACCCGAGCGCCTTGGCCATGTCGCGCACGGCCGAACGAGCGCGGTAGGTGATCACGTTGGCGACCTGCGCGGCGTGGTGACGGCCGTGCTTGCTGTACACGTACTGGATCACCTCTTCACGGCGATCGCTCTCGATGTCGATGTCGATGTCCGGCGGCCCGTCGCGTTCCGGGGAGAGGAACCGCTCGAACAGCAAGCCCATCTTCACCGCATCGGCGTTGGTGACGCCCAGGGCGTAGCAGACCGCGCTGTTCGCCGCGCTGCCGCGCCCTTGGCAGAGGATGTCCGCCTGCTTGCAGAACCGGACGATGTCCCAGACGACGAGGAAGTAACCCGGGAACCCGAGCCCTTCGATGATGTCGAGCTCACGGTCGATGGTGGCCCAGGCCCTGGACCGCAGCGAGAGGTCCTCTCCCCGCCCCGGCCGCACCCCGTATCGTTCGTGACCCCCCAGCTCGACGAGGTGGCGGAGGTACTCCATCTCGTTGCGCGGCCGGCCGTGCTCGTCGGGCTCGCAGTCGAACGGGGGGAGCTTGGGCGCGACGAGCGAGAGGTCGAACGCCGCGGCGCGGCCCATCGCTGCCGCTGTCTCGATCACCCCCGGGAACCGGACGAAGCGCTTGGCCATCTCCGCGCCGCTGCGCAGGTGCGCGGTGGCACCGGGCGGCAGCCACGGGTTCATCTCCTCCAGGCTGCGCCGGGCCCGAACGGCCGAGAGCGCGGTGGCGAGCCGTCGCTGCTGCGGTGTCGCGTAGTGCACGTCGTTGGTTGCGATGCACGCGAGGTCGTGCCGGCCGGCGAGCTCGCCGAGCGCATCGTTGCGCGCCGAATCGAGTGGATCGCCGTGATCCCACAGCTCGACCACCACCCGCTCGCGACCGAACAGCGAGATCAGCCGCTGCAGTTGGCGTGCTGCGGCTGCCGGCCCGTCGCGCACCAGCGCGGCCGGCACCAGCCCGTTGCGGCAACCGGTCAGCACCCACCACGCGCCCTGTTGGTCGGCCCGGCCGTCGCCGGCCGCGACTTCGCTCAACTGGTCGAGGTGGAAGCGCGGCGCGCTCTTCTCCCCCGCCAGCTGACCGAGGCTGATCGCCCGCGCCAGCCGGGCATAACCGCCGGGACCATCCGCGAGCAGCACGACGTGCTCACCAGGTGGATCGGGCAGACCGGGCTCGTAGCGGGTGATGTCGAGGGTCAACTCGGCACCGAACACCGTCGGGAGGCCGACCGCCTTGGCTGCCTCGGCGAAGCGGACCACCCCGTAGAAGCCGTTCTGATCGGTGAGCGCGAGCGCCTCCAGACCGAGGCGCGCCGCTTCCTCGGCCAGTGCCTCGGGGTGCGACGCACCGTCGAGGAACGAGAAGTTCGAGTGGCAGTGCAGCTCCGCGTACGGCACCCGCGGCCCGCGTTGCAGCTCGGCCGTGCTGTCGCCCGTGCCCGGCCCCACATCAGGCGACGGTTCGAACGGTTGCCGTTTGCGGCTCCACGCCGGACCATCGCCGCCGGCGTTCCAGCTCGGGCTGCCAGGGGCGCGGCCGTCTGCACCGCGTTGGGTTGCACCGGATTGGGCTGCACCGCGTTGGGCCGGGCCGCCCTGGGCCAGGTCGCGCTGGTCAGGCTTTTTCCGGTCGGATAGGGTTCGCTCGAGATCGCGCCACGGCATGGCCGGGTTGTTGAATCCCATGTTCGTACCGTATCGAACATGTGTTCGTCACACCAGGGGCAGTCGTCATTTTTCGGCGAACGCGACGGAACGGCACCTCGCTGAACGACGGAGGGGCATGAACGCAGCAGAGAAGGCGGTCCCGGGCAATCCGGCCGAGCACCTGCTGACGATCTACGACCGTGCCCTCCCCCAGGTGTACGGCTACGTGGTGCGCCGCTGCGGCATCGAGGCACTGGCCGAAGACCTCACCGCCGAGGTGTTCATGGCCGCCGCCACCGCGCTCGTCAATGGTGCGGCCGAGGACATCGGCATCGGCTGGTTGATCGGCACCGCCCGGCACAAGCTGGTCGATCACTGGCGCCGCAACGAACGTCAGCGCACCGCGTTGAGCCTCGTCGCCACGGACGGCCACGAGCCCGATCCGAACGACGAACCGATCAGCACCACCCACACCCACGAGGTGCTCGACCGGATCAGCGCCGAGCACCGCAGCGCGCTGACCCTGCGCTACATCGACGGGCTGCCCGTCGGCGAGGTCGCGTCGATCCTCGGCCGCAGCGTGCACGCCACCGAGTCGCTGCTGCAACGTGCCAAGGCATCGTTCCGCCAGATCTCCGCCGACGCCATCTCCGCCGAGGAGGGAGGCCAGCCATGACCGATGCCTTCGATGCACTCCGTCGCCCCGACGCCCCGATCGCTCCACGGGCGGCGTTCACCAAGCAGCTCCGCCAGCGGCTCACCGACGAGCTGCGCCCGCTGCTCACCACCGGCCGCACATCCACCACACCCGCCACTCCCGAGAGGACCGTGACCATGACCGTCACCCCGTACTTCATCGTCCGCAACGCTGCTGCGGCGCTCGACTTCTACCGCGACGCGTTCGGCGCGGTGGAGACCCAGCGCCTCGTCGGCGACGACGGCCGCATCGGTCATGCCGAGATCACCCTCGGCGGTTCCACGATGATGCTCGCGGACGAGTACCCCGAGGTCGACGCCGTCGGTCCGGCGACGCGCGGCGGGCCGACCTGCACGTTCAACCTCGACGTCGGCTCCGGCGACCGGGTCGACGAGGTGTTCGCTCGCGCCGTCTCGCTTGGCGCGACCGCGTTGCGCGAACCCGCCGACCAGTTCCACGGCAACCGCAGTGGGACGGTCAACGATCCATTCGGCCAGCGCTGGACGATCACCGCCCAGGTCGAGGACCTGACCACCGAGGAGTACGCCGCGCGGGCGGAGGCCTCAACCGAACACGGCGCGTTCGAGCTGCAGGTGCCGGCCGGCACCGAGTCGGGCGGGCCCGGCCACCAGGTCAAGCACCACGACCGCGGCGACCTCTACTACTTCACGCTGCCGGTGGCCGATGTGCCGAGGGCGCAGCGGTTCTTCGGCGCCGTCCTCGGCTGGCAGTTCGGCGGGCCCGGCCCGGATCAGCAGCCGTCCGGCCAC
>JAOBWO010000060.1 GCA_025463415.1 Acidimicrobiales bacterium
CGTCGTGGCCGCGTCTACGTGATCAACACCCTGAACCCGCGGTTCAAGACCCGCCAGGGCTGACGACCGGCACGTCCGGCCGGACTCATCGTCCGGCCGGGCGTCTTCGCTCAGCGGAGCAGGTGGCGCACCTGGGAGATGGGCAGGTCGCGGAGCGACACCAGACCCGACGGTGCAGCGCACACGGCGGGGATCGAGTTGATCACCTTCGCTGCGGTGGCGATGACGCCGCCGATGTTGTGATCGATGCCGGCCAAGCCGACGTGGGCGTTGAGCTCGACGCCGGGCCGACCGTGGACCACGACCCGGTGCACGCCGGGACGACCGTCAGGCGGGAACGGCCAGTGGGGAGCGGCTGCCGCCGTCAGGCGGTTGACGTGCTCCATCGTGATCACCGGCTCGCCGGCGACGATGCCCTCGACGGCGAAACGCACCGCCGCAACGGTGCCCGGCTCGACGACCATCATTGGGCAGTCGATCCGCACCGGTGTCACCCAGGTCTCGTGACGCTCGCGCATGCCGTCGAGCGCGACGCCCAGCTCGTCGGCCAGGAGCCGGACCAGGCCACCCCAGATCGAGGTCGTGACGCCCGGCAGGAACAGCATCGGCAGCGCATCCGGTGAGGTGCCGAATCCGAAGCTGGCCCCGGTGAACTCGGCGTCCTCGTACGAGCCGTAGTCGCAGATCTCCTGGCAGACGATGGAGCTCGCCCGCTCCGTCAGGCTGAGCGCGGTGAACGCCAGCATGTCGCCCGAGAACCCGGGATCGATCCCGTTGACGAACATCGTCGAGCCGCCGGCGGCACACGCTGCCTCGAGCGGGTCGCGAAGCCATGCGTCGGCATGCGGTGGGTACACGAGCCATACGAGCGATGTGGCCACGACGTTGGTGCCCGCCTCCAAGAACGCGGTGAGCTCGTGCAACGCGGCCTGCGGGCGGGTCTCGGCCTGCGACATGTAGACGACGCAGTCGGCGCCGAGCGCCACCAACGCGGCGAGATCGTCCGTTGCCAGGACACCGGTCGGCGCGTCGAGCCCGCACAGGTCGGCCGCATCTCGCCCGATCTTGGACGCGCTCGACGCGTGGACGCCGACGAGCTCGAGATCCGGGTGCTCGATCAGGGCTCGCAACGCGTGGACCCCGACGTGGCCGGTCGAGAATTGGATCACTCTGGAGCGTCGTTGTTGCACGGCCACGTTCTACTGCGCGGCGGAGGCGTCGGCCGGGGCCGCCGGTGTGCCGAGCGCTGCACCGAGCCCGGTGACCCGCCGCGCCGGGCTGTTCGTGCAGGCGATCACCGCGGCCATCGAGCCGATGATGAGCACCCGGCGCCGGGCCCGGGTGATCGCGGTGTAGAGAAGCTCGCGGCCGATCAGCGGCGACGTGGCCGGGGGCAGCACCACGACCACGGTGTCGTACTCGGAGCCCTGGCTCTTGTGGACCGTGGTCGCGTACGCCGTCTCGACGTCGTCGAGTTGCGCCGGTGCGAACAGGCGCAGCCCACCGCCGGTGCGGAACGCAGCGCGCCGTCCGCCGGGTGTGTCGATGATGACGCCCGTATCGCCGTTGGCGATGCGTTGTCGTTGGTCGTTGCGCGTGGCCAGCAGCGGCCGCCCGGCGTAGTCGCGTTGGGCGGGTTGTCCCTCGCGCAGCCAGGATTCGATCGTGCGGTTCCAGCGCTGCGAGCCGTGCGGACCGACGCGGTGGGCGCACAGCACACGCACCTCGGCCAGCTCGGCCAGTGCGGTGGTGGCGTCGCCGGCGGTGGCGGCAACGGCGGCGGCGCGCAGCGGTTCGAGGATGGCCTCGCCGACCCGGCGATCGACCTGCGCGGCACCGACGTGACCGAGCTCGATCGCGCCGGTGTCGACGAACGCGATCGCCCCGGATGAGGTGTCGGAGCTGCGCCGCAGTGTGGCGACGACATCGTCGACCCGTCCGTCGCGGATCAGGTCAGCCAACGGACCGATTGGCGAGCCGGCCTCCTGGCGGTGGGGGCGGGTGAGACGAACCACGTGCGCGGCGACGGCTGAACCCGGAGTGTCGGCCGCGTCGACGATGTCGGCCAGCACCGAACCGACCTCGATGCTCTCCAACTGATCGGGGTCGCCGACGAGCACCAGCCTTGCGCCTGGGCGCAGCGCGTCGACCAGCCGGGCCATCAGTGGCAGCGCCACCATCGAGGCTTCGTCGATGACCACGACGTCGGCGTCCAGCGGGCGCGCCGGGCCGTGGACGAAGCGGGTGCGCTGCCCCCGGCCGCCGAGGAGACGGTGGATCGTGGTCGGTTGCACCTCACCCAGGATGTCCAACGTGCGCGCCAGCGATGCATCGCCCGCGAGAGACTCCATGGCCGACTGCAGTGCCTCAGCCATCCGCGCTGCCGCCTTGCCAGTCGGCGCGGCCAGGGCGATGCGCAATGGCGCGCCGCGTACATCGGCATCGCGCAGCATGGCGACCAGGAGGCGCGCGATCGTGTGGGTCTTTCCGGTGCCCGGGCCGCCGACGATCACGGCCAGGTCGGCGCCCAACGCGGTCCTGGCGGCCCGGTGCTGCGGATTCGCAGCGCCGTCGATCTCGGGTGGCAGCAGCCGGGTCAACACCGCGTCGGCCTCTGCCGTGAGGGACGATGCCGCCGGGGCAGCGCAACGGCGCAGCAACCGCTCGGCGACGGTTCGCTCGTCGATCCACTGTCGCTGCGTGTAGAGCAGGTTGCCATCGAGGACCAACGGGCAGTCGTCGTACCAGTCCGCTTCGTCGATGGTGGCGCCGGGTGTGACCACGCGGCACAGCGGTGTTGAGCGGAGCGCGTCAAGCCAGGTCGTGAGCGTCGGCCACGGCAGCGCGTCCACTCGCGCGGCGGCTGTCGACCGATCGCCAGGTTCCAGGGCATCAGCAGCGCCTCTCGCCACCGCAGCGCCGGCCATCCCTGCCACATCGGCCAGGTCGATGCATGCATGGCCGTGCAGTGGCGCCCAGAGCGCCATCGCCGCAGCCAGGAGCAGGATGTCGTCGGCGGCGGGATCGCTGCGCACCAGCACGGCGGCGCCGTGCACCTCGGCGGGCTGCAGCACGCCGGCGGTCGTCCACGCCGTGAGCGCGCAGGTGTCGGCCAGACCGATCATGGGCGACCGCTCACGGCCGACCAGCGGCGAACAGTTGGTCGAGCGCGACGATGGCGCTGACCGGCGGCAACCAGGAGAACACACCGTGCGGTACGTCGTCGACCGTGGGCGTCTGCGGCCCGACCATGCCACGAACGAACAGGTAGGCGATTCCACCGAGGTGGCGGTCCGGGTCGTACCCCGACCCGAGCCGCCACCGCAGGTAGCGGTGGAGTGCGACGGTGTAGAGCAGCGCCTGCAGTGGATACCGGGAGTGCTCCATCGCGCCGATCAGCTGACGGGGGTGGTACGCCGCCACTGGGTCCGCGGCCCCTGGCTCGTGCAGGCGGTTGGTCTTGTAGTCGACCACGATGTAGCGGTGCGTGCCGCCGTCGGGCACGCGGAAGACGCCGTCGATCGAGCCGTGCATCCAGCCGGCGATGTCGAACCCGGCGAAGTCGGTGGCGAGCCGCCTGGCGAACGGCCTGACTGGATCGTGCCGATCGAGGTGGGTGAGCAGGACCTGGCCGATGGCCCCGGAGGAGAACGCGCCGACGCTGCCCGCGATCGGGAGGTCGAAGACGAGCTCGGCGAGCCGGTCGCGTGGGGAGATGTCGGCCAGGGCCCGTCCGCTGAAGAGTGGGCCGAGCGGCGTGCGGACCGCGGCGACGATGCCGGCGACGATCGCGTCGCGCCCCGCGCCTCGGCGCTCCAGCGCCGCAAGATCGAGGCCCTCACGAGCAGCGTGCTCGACGACGAGCGCGAGGACCTCGGACGGGAGATCGGCGGCCGTGCAGTCGAGGTGCTCCAGCACGGCGTGCACGAAGGTGCCGAACTGCGTGCCACCGACGACGTTGGCGAGATGCGCCACGGGTCCGATGCCGAGCTGGAGCTGCTCCACCGCGGCGCCCGGCACATCGGTGGCATCCGGGTCGAGCACATCGCCGGGCTCGTCGAACCCGCCTCGGTCGCCGGTGCCGCGCACATCGAGCGCCGCGGTGCGGTCCAACGCCGCCGCCTCGGCCGGCTCGCTGCCCGAGGCCGCGACTGCGGCGGTGAGCCGGCTGAAGGACCAACGTGTCCAGCGTGGATCACCGACCGTGGCCCGCTCGCTGCGTGCGGCCCGCAGCGGCGCGCTGGGCGGCACCGTTCGGCCCGACCACCTGGGCGGCTCGATCGTCTCGGGCAGCACGGACAGGGCCAAGGTGCCGTCGCTGCCGGCGACCAGGTGCTGGATCTGGGCGAGCACGTCGATGTCGGTCATCGATTGGTGCAGGGGGCGACCGATGCCGAGCCGGCCCTTGCTCTTCGGCTTCCACGGGTAGGGGGAGTTCTGCACCGGTCCGGCTCCGTAGCGATCGGTGAGGATCCGTCCCAGGGCCGATGTGCCCGCCCCGCGGGTGGAGGCCCACCAGATCTCCACTCGGTGCTTGGCCCGGGTGAGCGCGACGTAGAGCAGGCGGAGCTCGTCGCCCTCGATGTCGTTGATCGTGAGCTGACGCCGGAGCTCCTGGTTGTCGCGGGTGGTCTCGTCGCCCGGCGTGGACGGACCGCCGTCCCAGGCCACCTTCGAGGCGAGGTCCAACGTTCGCTGGCCGTCGGGAGTGGTGTACGAGTGCGGGGTGCGCACGTTGCCGCGCATCTTGAACGCGAACGGCAGCAGGACGATGGGGTACTCCAGGCCCTTCGCCGCATGGATCGTCGTGACCTGGACCGCCAACGCGTCGGAGTCGATGCGGCGCATCGCTGCCTCGTTGCGTTCGTCGGTCTCGATGATCAGTTGATCCAGTGTGCGCAGGACCTGCGCAGGGTCCGCGGGCCGACCGTGCGACTCGGCGGCCAGCAGCTCGGCGATGTGGTCGAGATCCGTGAGGTGGCGTTCGCCGCCCTCGCGGCCGAGCACCGTTGCAACGAGGCCGAGGTGCTGCGCCTTCTGCTCGTCGTAGAACGCGCTCACGCCGACGGTGCGCATCCGATCTGCCAGCGTCGCAGCGGTGGCCTGGAGGTCGGCCAGGGCCTCGTCGTCGCCCACGATCGTCGCGATGTCCGTGTGCAGGAACCAACCGAGCGCGGCGGCGCGCACGACCGGGGTCTGATGGGGCTGGGCGAGTGCGGCCAACAGCAGCCGCCACTGGGTGGCGGCCGGCGCGAGGAGCACGGAACCGGTGCGGGTGCGCACGGCGGGGATGCGCGCCCGGCGCAGCGCAGCGGCGACGTTGTTCGCTTCAGCGTGCGACGGGACCAGCACGGCGATGTCGCCCGGGACGACCGGCCGGACCGTGCGACCGCCGGCCGTGTCGCCGTCGTCGTCGCTCTGATCGTCTCCGGCGTCCTGATCGTCGGCGGCGCCCTGATCGTCGACGGCCACGGCCAGCGTGCCGTGGTCGAGCAGATCGATGATCCGGGTGACGAGGTCGCCGAGCACGAGGGTGCGGACCAGCGGCATCGAGATCTCGTTGGTGGCCTTCGTGCGCAGTGCGTCGGCGGGCGGCACGGCGCGTAGGTGCACCGCCGGATGCGCGACGCCGGGTTCCGGCCGCGTCGTGCCGAACGCCGAGACCGGCGCACCCGGTCTCGCCTCCACAGCACGGAACGGGATCCGCGCATCGCCGAGGGTGGCCCCGTCGAGCAGTTGGGCCAAGCCGTCGAGGACGGCGGCGTCGGAGCGGTGGTTCGTCGTCAGGCTGAGCGCCGTGCTGGCCTGCACTGCATCGAGGTACGCGTGCACGTCGGCACCGCGGAACCGGTAGATCGCCTGCTTCGGATCGCCCACGGTGATCAAGGTGCGTTGCGCGAACGCGCGGTGGAACAGATCCCACTGCAGGCGGTCGGTGTCCTGGAACTCATCGACGAGGATCACCGACGACCGCTGGGCGAGCTGCCCCGCGACGATCACGCCGTGCTCCGGGTCGGCGAGGGCACGCTGCAGGCCCGAGATCAGGGTGTCGTAGCCGATCTCGTTGCGCGCTGCCTGGCGGGCGACCAGGGTGTCCTGGGTGGTGGTGGCGAGATCGACCCATCGTGTGGCGATCTGGTCGGTTGCATCCTTGGGTGCGATGACGGCGCCGGGGTTGCTCATCAGCGCGGTGACGGCGGCGACGAGCTCCTTCTCGGCCTGTTGAGGATTGCGGACGTTGGTCCACGAGCTCGACGGAGTGTCCAAGGCCCGCGGGTCATCGGCCAGCACCGTGATGATCGCGTCGCGGCACACCTCGACGACGAGATCGTTGAGGCTCTCGACGAGCACGGCATCGGGGTTGTTGCCGGACCGCACGCCGAGCTGGGCCAGCGCTTGCTGGCAGAACCCGTGGATCGTGGTGATCGTCAACTCGTCGAACCGGGCGACAGCCTCCACCAGGCGCCGCTCGCGCCGTTCCAGCTCGATCGATGGATCGGTCGTGGTGGGCAGCGCAGCGACGTCGAACAGCACCGACATCCACGGGTGCTCGGCGGGCGCGGTGCCGGACCGGAACGCCGTCGCGGCGAGGTCGAGCGCATGGCGGGTCCGTTCGCGCAGCTCGTTGGCGGCAGCGCGGGTGAACGTGACCACGAGGAACTGATCGACGAGTGTCGCCGCCTCGGCGATGTAGCGCACGATCAGCCCGGTGAGCGAGTAGGTCTTCCCGGTGCCCGCGCTGGCTTCGAGGACGGTGCGTCCCGTCGGCAGCGGGCCCTTCAGATCAAACGGCGCGAGATCGAACGGTGCCATCACGAACCTCGCCGCGACGTCTTTGCCGCGCCTGCGGGTTCGGGGGCAGCGATGAACCCGTCGAACGCCGACCAGAAGCAGCGAGCCAGACCGACGGCGCGTCCAGCTCCGTCCGCGGCCACCGCAGCATGGACTTCGGGCAAATCGTCGGCGCGGACCGGGATGGCCAGCACTTCGTCGGCCGTGGCTTCGCCCCACACGAAGCCGGTGTCGTTGTCGCGCAGGTCGCTCTCGAACTCCTCGTCGAGGATCGTCGCGTCGTCGTACATCGACCGCGACGACTTGTCGAACATCGGGATCGGTTCGCGCAGGGCGCGCAGGTAGAGGCGCGACGCCGTGCGGAGGAGCCGGCGGGCCGCCTCGACGCCGTCTGGTCCGGGGCGGGTGCGCAGATGGTGCACGGTCGGCTTGCTGCTGCCGGACGTCGGGCGCAGCACCACCAGCGACTCCCACGGCACATCGGGATGCGAGAGCACGAGCCCGGCGAGCTCGAGTGCCGCTGCGATCTCGTGACGATGCTTCGGCCGGCTGAACTCGACGCGGACGACGAGGTGATCGGCGATGCCTTCGACCGGCTGGCGCAGGCGGATCGTGTGGCCATCGCCCACGTCGATGGGCAGGTCGAGCTCGGCACGTCCGGTCGACGTGATCAGCTCGCTCATGTCCGCGCGCGCGCCGAGCAGGATCTCGACCTCGCGGCTGACGTCGTCGAGCACGGCCAGCGCGAGCGCACGTGGAGGCAACGTGCCGCCGCGACGCTTCGCATCGCGCCACCGCTGCAGTGCCTCGTCGTCGCTGCCGGCACGTCGATGGTCGAGCAGCTCGCGGGCGAGGTCCCACAGTTCGAGGTTGTCGGCTGCGAGGGGGATGTCGGTCTCGATCTCGTCGACCGCACGGGGCAGGCGCGCATCGAGTCGTTGACCGAGGAACGTGCGCGCCGGCCGGGTGACGGCTTCCGCCAGTTGGGCCGTCGTGACGAACGCGGGGACGACGGGACCGAGCACGTCGAGGTCCGACGTGCCGGCGGGCGGCTGCCGACGGAGCTGTGCGGCGGCCAGCATCGAGGTGTCGAAGGAGAAGGGCTCGACGGGGGTGCCGTTTGGTGCGACGCCGAAGTTGCGCTCGTCGTAGGCCTGGCGGGGGTGGCGCACGACGACGTGCCCGGCGGTGCCGAACGCATGCACGGCATCGAGCAGCTCTTCGACCTGCACCGGCAGCGGCAGCAGACGGTTGGTGGTGATGTCGCTGCCGTCGCACGTGATCACCAGGTGGTCGCCGGCGGACATCAGCGCGTCGAGCAGGAGGTGCCGACGCTCGGCACGTGGGTCGCGTTCGCCGACGCACGGGCGAACGGACAACAGGTCGTCGCCGTCGCCCCCGCTGGACCGCAGCGCCTGCTCGTCGAGGCCGAGCAGGCAGACCACCCGCGCCGGGATGTTGCGCACCGGCACCATTGCCGTGACCGTGACGGATCCGGACCGGAGGTTGAGCCGACCGTGTGGATCGGCGAGCGCCTCGCCGAGGAGCGAGCGGATGTCGCCGAGCGCGAGCGGCACGGCCGCAGCCGTACCACCGGCGGCTGTCCCGATCTTGGCCAGCGTCTCCATCACCTCGATGGACTGCCAGGTGTCGTCGCCGACCGTGGCGAACAGGTCGTTGACGAGAGCTGTCAGCAGGACGACCCAGTCCTCGATGGACCGTGATTCGTCGACCAGGCGCCGGAGCCGGTCGAGCCGGCGGATCAGCTCTGCCAGCTGCCCTGCGGTACCGAGCGCTGCAGCGTCCATGTCGTCGAACGGCACGATCTCGCCCGGACCGACCCGTGGCGTGGGGGACGGCATCGCCGCACCGAGGAACAGTCGGTCGAGCGCTGCCGACCAGGTGCCCTCGGCGATGGTGTCGGGCACCCACCGCCCGCGGTGGTCGCCGTCGAGACCCCAGCTGATGCCGAGCTCACCGATCCATCGCCCGATCCGTTCCAGTCCTTCGTCGTCGAAGCCGAACCGCTGCCGGACCGGCGCGAGCGCGCAGACGCTGTGGATCTCCGGCGCGGTGCACCGCCCGGCCAGCGCGGTGAGCACGTCGACCAGCGCCCCGGCGACCGGGTTGTCGGTGCCGAGCGACAGGTCGGTGACCCGCACGGGGATCGGCAACGTGCTGCGCCGGAACACCGAGGGGATCAACGCCGCGAACCGCTGCAGGTCGGGGCACAGGACGATGACATCCGGCGCCGTGATGGTGGGATCGGCGGCCAGGATGTGGCCGAGCGCGTCGCGCAGCACCTCGAGCTGGCGCACGGTGCCGTGGCAGGCATGGACCTGCACGCTGGTGTCGGCCTGCCGGCCGGTGCCCGTCCGTGACGCATCGGAGACTGCTGCCGGCGCGATGTCGTCGGTGATGGTGCGTTGCAGGGCGCCGAGCAACGTCGGCGTTGCCGAGGCTGGCCGGCCGGGGAAGTAGGACTGGCGGCCGTCGTCGTGGCCGACGACGCGCACGGAGTCGTCGAACCCACCGACCAGCACGGCGGCTTCCAGGGCGGGACGCGCCCACGAGCGCAGCAAGGGGTGGTGGACGGCAGCCGTCGCGTCGCACGCGCTGCGCAGCACGAGCCGGCCGGCGAGCTGCTGGCGCACGCCCGACCAGGCGACGGCCGAGGGGTGGACGAGGTAGAGGTGGACGTCGCGGACGGCGCCCAGGGCGCGCAACACCGTGAGCTGCGCGGTGGACACCGCGCTCACGCCGAACATCGCGGTGCGATCCGGCAGCGCCGGTTCGATCCGGCCGGAGCGCAGGTCGGCGAGCAGGTCCGGCAGGAGCTCGGCGGGGTTGGGGACGCCGATCGAGGCGCGGATCGCCCGCCAGAGCAGCGGCTGCCACCGGTGATCGGGTGCCATCGGCACGATCGCGCCGTGCTCGTCGAGGGTGCCGTCGCCGTCGTGTCCTGCGGCCCACTGCTGCAGCACCTGCGGACGGTTGGTGGCGTAGCCGTCGAACAGGTCGGCGATGTGACGCGCGGTGGCGTACGCGCCGGCACGACCGATCCGCCACCCGGGCACCGCTGCGTCGCCCGCCTCCACCGCGGCCAGCACCGACCAGGTGAGCCGGTCGATGTCCCACGGGCTCGACTCGTCCAGGTCGCGGCCGAGCACCGCGGCGGTGAACCGCCCCGGGAACACCATCTCGATGTTCGCGGCGATGCCGGCGCGGTAGTCCAGCAGCTGGTCGACGGTGCCGAGACGGAGCGCGAGCTGCTGCACGAGCCAGTCGCGGATGCCCGCGGTGGGCACCGCCACAACCTCGGGCGCGAATGGATCGGCCAGCGGCGTGGCGAGCACGCCTGCTAACGAATCGACGAGCGGTACCAGGTGCGAAGCGTGATGAACGTGCAGAGCCAACGGCGAGAACCTTCGAGATCGGGGGGCGGCGCGGGCCGCTGCACCCATTCCACCACAGGGGTGTGACGGTCGAGCGCGGTGACCGCACGCTGACGGAGCTGACGTACTCTGGGGCCGAAACACTCACCGTCTGGGCAGCTCCAGAGCCCGAGAGGAACGACATGACGACCTACGACCAGATCTACGTGAACGGGGCGTGGACCGCCTCCACGTCCACCGAGACCATCGACGTGATCGACTCCGTCACCGAAGGCGTGATGGCCACCATCCCGTCCGGCACCGCAGAGGATGTCGACGCGGCCGTGCAGGCCGCGGTCGCAGCCTTCGACTCCTGGGCGGCAAGCCCGGTCGAGGAGCGCGCCAAGTACCTGACTCGCATCGGCGACGCGCTCGGCGCGCGCATGGACGAGATCGCGTCGGCGATCTCGCGCGAGACCGGCATGGCCAAGTGGCTCTCCCAGATGGTGCAGGTCGGATTGCCGATCAACAGCTTCAACCAGGCGGCGGCGCTGGCCGAGTCGTACTCGTTCGAGGAGACGCTCGGTTCGTCGCTCGTGGTACGCGAGCCGATCGGCGTTGTCGCCTGCATCACGCCCTGGAACTACCCGCTGCACCAGATCGCCGCGAAGGTCGCCTATGCGATGGCCGCGGGATGCACCGTGGTGCTGAAGCCGAGCGAGATCGCTCCGATCGACGCGTTCATCCTCGCCGACATCATCCACGAGATCGGCCTGCCGGCAGGGGTGTTCAACCTCGTCTCGGGTGTGGGCCCGGTCGTCGGCGAGGCGATGGCATCCCACCCGGGGGTCGACATGGTGTCGTTCACCGGCTCGACCCGCGCCGGCAAGCGCGTCGCCCAGCTCGGCGCGGAGACGATCAAGAAGATCGCCCTCGAGCTCGGCGGCAAGAGTGCCAACGTGCTGCTGGCCGACCTCGATGAGGCCGGGTTCAAGAAGGCCGTCAGCGACGGTGTCGGCAAGGCGTTCTTGAACTCCGGGCAGACCTGCTCGGCGCTGACCCGGATGCTGGTGCCGAAGGCCCGCCTCGCCGAGGCCGAAGCCATCGCCGGCGCCACTGCGAACGCGATGCAGGTGGGCGATCCGTTCGCCGAGGGCACCCACCTCGGCCCGCTCGCCTCGGCGGCCCAGCGTGACCGCGTGCAGGGCTACATCAAGCGCGGCATCGACGAGGGCGCCACGCTGGTGGCCGGCGGCCTCGGCGCGCCGGACGGCCTCGACGTCGGGTTCTACGTCCGCCCGACCGTGTTCAGCGGGGTGTCGCCCGACATGACCATCGCCCAGGAGGAGATCTTCGGACCGGTGCTGTCGATCCTGCCGTACGAGGACGAGGACGACGCCGTGCGGATCGCCAACGGGGTGGTTTACGGCCTGGCGGGGGGCGTGTGGTCGGCCGACAAGGCCCAGGCCGAGCGCGTCGCGCGGCGGCTGCGCACCGGCCAGGTGGAGGTCAACGGTGGGGCGTTCAACGCCAATGCACCGTTCGGCGGCTACAAGCAGTCCGGCATCGGTCGGGAGTACGGCCACTTCGGTCTCGAGGAGTTCCTGGAGATCAAGTCGCTCCAGCTCTGACCGGACATCGACACCGACACCGACACCGACACGGACACGGATAGCGGCAATCGCCGATCCGAATGAGGCGATCCGCGCTCCGGCCCCGGATCTGGCCGCGACCCGCACCACTCGGCTGAGGCCTCGTGTGTGCTGTGCTGTCGTCGACCAGATCCGGGGCCGGCTGTCAACTCGTCGAACCGAACGGGTCACGCGGCGGTGCGGCGGACCTTGCGAGCGGCGATCGTCTTGGCGATGATGCCGGACTGCATCAGGGCACCAGCCCCCAGCAGGACGGCCACGATGCTGATGCCGGTGACCGGCAGGGAGCCGCCACCGTCACCCGAACCGCTGCTGCTGCCGCTGTCGGCGGCGGCGAAGTTGGCGACGGGTGCGAGCTGTTCCGCGTCCGACGCCGTCGTGCCGGCAGTGATCTCGTTGGCGACGATCGAGGTCGACGCGCCCGATGCCGTCGTCGCCGGCACGGTGCTTGCCGGGATCGTCGGCGGGAGGCTCTCGGTGCACGAGCCGTTGGCCGTGCCGCCGATCGCGCCGGCCGTCGCGCCGCAGACCTGGACGGGAACGTCGGCGGTGATCAGGCCACCGTCACCGCTGCCGACCGTTTGGCCCGTGCTCGGGCAGTCACCGGCGCTGGTCGAGTTGACCGCACCGACGGTGGCCCCACAGACCTGGACACCGGCACTCAGTGCGGTGAGGCCGCCGCCGGTGCCCGAGACCGCGGTCGGGCCGGTGGTCGGGCATGCGCCGACAGCGCTGGCCTTGACGGCTGCCACGGTCACGCCACAGACCTGGACCGGTGCGGCAGCGCCGACCAATCCGCCCGTCGAGCCGTCGCTGGTGACCGTCGGACCGGTGGCCGGACACGGTGCTGTCGCATCGCCGGCGATGGCGCCGATCGCGATGCCGCAGACCTGGACCGGCGCCGCCACGTCAACCAGCGGTCCGCTGCCGCCCGTGCTGATGCTCGGGCCGGACGATGGTGCGGCCGGGCACGAACCGTTGGTGCTGCTGTCGATCACGGATGCGGTGACATCGCAGACCCGGACGGGGACGTTGGCGCTGACGAGCGTGGTGTTCAACGGCGCCGGGAGGCTGGGAACCGGCACATCCACTGGCGACGCCGGCAGGGCCGGTACGACGTTGGCGCCGTCGGTCGGCACCACGGCGTCGGTGAGCCCGGTGGCGACGTTGCACACGACGCCGACGAGCGGTGCGCCGCTGTTGCAGGTCAGCGGGGTGTCCGCTGGATGGGTGATCGGCGCGGCGTCGGCGGCGCCGACTCCGACCGAGATGACGAGAGCAGCCGCACCGGCTGCCAGAGCTGAGTGTGCGAGGAAGGTCGTTGCCCGTCCCATGGGGATTCTCCTTGTGGTAGGTGAGCTGTAACGAACGCTCACCGTGCACAAGCCACCCGACTCCGTGAGATGACGGGCGAATTGTTGCGATCGTGTAACAGAATCGCGATTCGCGCACCTGGGTACCTTTGCCGAACTCACCTACAGGAGTTGGCGGTACCTGCTCTCCACATCCTCACGATTGACGTACCCGCCGCACATCCTGCGGAGACCTGTGTAGGCACATCGGCCGTGCAGCACGCGCCAGTTGTCGAACAACATCGCCTCACCGGGCGCCAGGACGTGACGCCACTGCATCTCCGGATCGTTGACGAGCTGGTCGAACGCGCGCAGCGCCGCGTAGAACGCCAGCATCTCGTCCTCGGGTAGCAGGAACGGCGCGCGGTCGTAGTTGTTGAACGACACCTGCACGAGCGTGCCGGTGTGGTCGTGGCGCAGGACCGGGCGAGCGGCGAGCAGGTGTGACCCGTCGCCGATGTATTGCCCGGGGACCTGCACCGTCGACAACGTGCGGTAGTGATCGGGGTGCGCCGACCGCAACCGTGCCGCCACGGCGAACGCATCCACGATGGTGCTCTCACCGCCCGTGCCCACGAACTCGAGGTAGTGCAACAGCTGCACGCCCGGCGCGTCGTGGGAGTAGGTGCCATCGGTGTGCGGTCGCAGCTCGAGGTCGGTGTACGCCGTATCGGCCTTGGTGAGGTCCGCGGTGAACTCCCACATCCCGCCGAAGATCGTCTCGCGCACGTAGCCGATCCGGCGGAGGAGTTGCTCGGTGGCCTCCGCGGTGGCCGAGGTGCCGACGGCGAGGCAGAAGCCGAAGCGCGAGGTCGCGCCGAGCCATTCACGGATCCCCTCGTCGGATGCCATCACATCGGCGAAGGCGACGGTCGGCGCGCCGTCGAGGGTCGCGGCATCCCACAGCACCGGGGTCACCTCGACGCCGGCACGTGCAACCCGGGGATGCCGGTAGCGGGCGAGGAAGGCGGCAGGAAGCACGCTCGGCGCGTCGTCGTGTTCCCACCGGATCAGGACGTCGCCCACACCGGAGCCCGTGTCGCCGACACCAAGAGCGACGGCCATGGGCGCGAGCGTTTCCGGCAGACCGGCCGTGAACAGCTGCCGCTGCTGGGTGACGGGATGCAGGGTGTCGGCGTCGTGGGCGTGGTCGCGCAGCCAGATCCACGGATACCGGCTGAAGAGGCCGTCGGACCACTCGACCTCGAGCGAGGCCGAGTGGGTGCGCAGGGCGGTGATGTCGTGCGTGGTCATCGGGCTGCGATCCTACGGACGCCGCCACGGCGCGATGCGCGGGGTGCCTAGGGCATAACGTGCGCACGTGAGCTGGTTCAGGAAGAAGAAGTCGGTCGAGCAGCAAGAAGACCTGTTGCGCGACATCGTGCACGGCGGCACCCCGATCAACGCCGCGCCGCCGCCCGGCATGGCTCAACCGGGCATGGCTCAACCGCCCACGAGCCAGGCGCCGGGCTGGACGACCACGACCACCGTCTCGGCGGACGGGATGGGCGGCGAGATCAGCGCCAGCATCGGCAAGGCGATCATGGCGATCGCCAGCCACGGCGACATGCTGCGCGCCCGAGGGATCGATCCCGCTCAGCTCCAGAACCTGTTGCAGATGCGCATGAGTGGCGGCGGTGGCCTGCCGGGCCAGCCGATCGTGATCACCTCCGGGCAGAACCCGTTCGCAGGCTTCGCTGCGCCGGGCGCCGGGGCCGCGCCCCACGAGGACCTGGTCGGCGCGCTGGAGAACCTCAGCCAGCTGCATGCGTCCGGATCGCTCAGCGACGACGAGTTCGCGGCCGCGAAGACGAAGTTGCTGACCGCCGGCTGAGACGTCGCCGATTCTCCGATAGAACACATGTATGGCGATCGCATGTGCCTATTGCGGGGGACAGCACGCCTCGCCCAGTGATGTTCGGGCGTGTTGGCAGCGCAGCCAGGACGCGGGCGAGGTCGTGCCCGAGCGGCCAATCGCATCTGAGTCCGGTCTCGGCTGGACGACCGACGATCAGCCGGATCGGGTTGAGACCCGGGTTGTCACGGCGTCGCCCGCTGCGCGGATCCCACCGACGAAGCGGCCAACCGCCGGCCGCCGCACGTTCGCCAACCCAGGGCCCGATGTGTTGGCGCGCGGTCTCGTCGTGCGCGGCGGTGAGGCCGAGGGCGCGGCGTGGTTGCCGTGGACCGGCGCCGTGCGCGTCGCGATCGACCGCGCTGCGCTGGCTGACCCGGCTCCCGTGGTCGCGCTCCTCCAACAGCACGCATCGCGGAACGAGCGCGTGGTCGTCGAGCTCGACGACGACGCGCTGGACTGGTTCCGTGAGCCGGTGCGAGCCGTCGAGACCACCGCGCCATACCTGCTCGGCGCTCGCTTCTGGTTCCCGCTGGAGGTGCTGCACCACCTCGTCTCGTCGAACTCGATCGATGCCACGGGCGCCGAACCGACCTGGGAGGCTTTCGATCGAGCGATCGATCTGGGCGCCATCGAATCGCCCGACGCGTCGAGCGACGTCTGCCTCGCAGACGGCGCCCCGACCTGGCTCGACGGTGGACCACTGCAACGCCGTCCACCGATCGACGGGACAGCGGTGCTGCACGCAGTCGCGCTGGAGCACGGTTCGCTCCGGCCACCGCTGGATGACGACGCCACCGACGGGCTCGCGCTCGCCCCCGACCAGCGCGCCGCCGTCGTGCACGCCGGTTCGGCAGCGCGGATCATCGCTCCTGCGGGCAGTGGGAAGACGCGCGTGCTCACCGAGCGCGCCCGTCACCTGCTCGAGATCTGGCGGGTACCGCCCACCGCGCTCAGCCTCGTCGCGTTCAACAAGCGGGCCCAACTGGAGATGCAGGACCGCACGTCGGGGTTGCGCGGGTTGCGCGTGCGCACCCTCAATGCGATCGCGTTGGCGATCGTCAACGGAACTGCGCCGTTCCATCCCCAGCAGCGCACCTGGCGCACCATCGACGAGGTCGACGTCCGGCGGATCATCGGCCGGTTGGTCCAGTTCCCGCGCAAGCGCAACACCGACCCGGTGGCGTCGTGGATCGAGGCCCTGAGCGTCGTTCGCTTGGGTCTGCGCACGCCGGCGCACGTCGAGACGATGTACGGCGGCGACGTCGACGGACTGGCGGAGATGTGGCCGAGGTACCGGGAGCAGCTCGACCACGACGGCGCGCTCGACTTCGACGATCAGATCTACCGCGCGATCGAGATCCTGCTTGCCGATCCCGATGCTCGCGCGGTCGCCCAGCAGGCCTGTCGGTTGCTCCTCGTCGACGAGTTCCAGGACCTCACCCCGGCCCACGTGCTGCTCGTGCGGCTGCTGGCTGCGCCGGGCTTCGGCGTGTTCGGCGTGGGCGACGACGACCAGACCATCTACGGCTACAGCGGCGCGGACCCGGAGTGGTTGATCGACTTCGCCTCGCTCTTCCCGGGCGCCGCTGACCATCCACTGGAGGTCAACTACCGCTGCCCGGGCGACGTCGTGGTGGCTGCCGACCGCCTCGTTCGCCACAACCGCCGGCGTGTGCCGAAGGTGATCCGCAGCGCGCACGTCGACTCACTCGGGCTCGAGATCGTGCCCGGCGACGAAACCCTCACCACCACCTTGACGATCGTCCGGGATGCCGTCGACGCGGGTCGGGCGCCGAACGAGATCGCGGTGCTCGCCCGGGTGAACGCGTTGCTGGCACCGGTGCAGGTCGGCCTCGCGGCGGCAGGGATCGCCGTGCAGGGCGGCGTCGGCACCGAGTTCCTCGAGCGCACCGCGATCCGATCCGCGCTGGCGTGGACGCGCCTCGCCACAGCCGGTCCGGAGTCGCTGCTCGGCAGTGATCTCGCCGAGGCGCTGCGCCGGCCCTCACGCCCGATGCACCCCAACGTGGCCACGTGGGTGGCCGAGCAGAGCTCACTCGCGGGTCTGCGTCGGCTCGCCGGTCGGGTCAACAACGAGCGCGACGCGTCGCGGGTGGCCGGCTTCGCGGACGACATCGCCCGCCTGCAGCGCATGGCGTCGACGACCACCGCGGCGGCGTTCCTGCGCACCCTCGCCGACGACGTCGGGCTGGGTGCGGCGATCGCGACGCTCGACGACGGTCGGCACGGCATGAACCGGGCTGCCCAGAACGACGACCTGGTTGCGCTGACCCAACTGGCGTCGCTGCACCCCGATGTCGCAACGCTGGGTTCGTGGTTGCGAGGGCACCTGTCGACGGCGCGGTCCGACTCCGGTGTCGTGCTCGCAACGGTCCACCGCGTCAAGGGTCAGGAGTGGCCGCTCGTCGTCGTCCACCACGCCGAGGCCGACCAGTATCCGCACCGCCTGGCCGAGGACTTCGAGGAGGAGCGCCGCGTGTTCCACGTCGCGATCACCCGCGGCTCGCAGCGCGTCGTCGTGGTGGTCGGCGCCGATCCCTCACCGTTCGTCGCGGATCTCGGCAACGAGCCGCCCGATCGCTCGGCCGAGCCCGCAGGTCGCGAGCGGGCGGATCGAGCAACGACGTCTCGCGCCGCTCCGCCGCCGAAGTCGAAGCCGGCGCGCGACACTGCGTTCGACAAGTCCACGGTGCTCGCCGCCGTCGGTCTGGTCATCGTCGACGGCGGCCAGGAGTGGACCATCGAGGCGGTCGAGGGCGCCGGTGCCGTCGCCCGCCAGGGCGGCGTGACGAGACGGTTCTCGTTCGGCTCGGCGGTCGTCACCGCCGGCCGGCAGCGCGGAGCGCTGCGTGCCAACAGTGACGGTGGACCGAGCCCGGCATCCGTGGTGGCCCACGACCTCCTCCGCACAGCGCGCGAACGTCTCCGTGCCGGCAAGCCCGCCTACGTCGTGTTCGATGACAAGACCTTGGAGGCGATCGCGCTCGCCCTGCCGACGACGCTGCGCGCCCTCGGAGGCATCGCCGGGATCGGCCCGGCCAAGCTCGAGCAGTACGGCGACGCGATCCTCCTCGCGGTCGAGGACGCCGCGGAGCTGGTGGGCGGCGGGCCGGGGCGGCCCGGACAACCAGGATGACCGCGCCGGCGCACTATCGTCTCAGCACGATGGTGACGGTGGAAGAGGGGTAGGTGGTCGAGCGCTCGGACCCTGCAGCCGCGTCGTCGATCCCCGCGCCCAGCCGGATGGCGCTCGATGCATTGCCGCGCGCCGTCACCGCCGGCGCTGCCGACGACGTGACCGACATCGATGCGCTCCAGCAGCGCACCGCCGAGCTCGCCGATCACCTGCTGCTTGCGCTGTCCGCCGGCCAGCTGGGCACGTGGCGGTGGGACAAGGCCACTGGCGTCACGCAGTGGGACGACGAGATGGAGCGGTTGTTCGGGCTGGAGCCGGGGTCCTTCGAGGGCACCTACGAGGCGTGGGTCGCGCTGCTGCACCCCGACGACGCCGGCCGGTCGCTCGGCACCCTCGAGCGAGCGGTGGAGGAGAACGGGTCCTACGTCACGGAACATCGCGTCGTCTGGCCCGACGGCACCGTGCACTGGATCCACGGTCGGGGCAAGACGATCACGGATGCTGCCGGCAACGTGCTCGGCACGATCGGCTGCAGCAGCGACGTGACGGAACGCAAGCTGGCCGAGGCCGCGTCGGCGCGGCGAGTACGCGAGGCCGAAGCCGTTGCAGCTCGCGAGCGTCTGCAACGCGAGCGTCTGGAGTTCCTCGGCGCGATCAACGACCTCGCCCAGCGGGCGTCCGGCCACCTCGACCTGATGGAGGCCGTGGCGAGAGCTGCCGTCCCGCGGCTCGGCGATTGGTGCTCCATCAACTACCGCTCGGCACCGGTTGCGAACCTGGAACGGGTGCTCGCCCATGTCGATCCGGCCAAGCAGCAGTGGGCAACGGACCTGCGCGATCGCTACCCCATCGACTCCTCCAGCAGGCTCGGTGTGCCGGCCGTGCTGCGCACCGGGAAGGTGCAGTTCATCCGGCGTGTCGATGCGGAGGGTCTGTCTCGGGCCATCGAGACCCTGCGTCCGCACGACGCCCCGGACCTCCAGCGCATCGTCGATGTCCTGCAGCTGACGAGTGTCATCACCGTCCCGCTGATCTCGAAACGAGGCATCGTCGGCGCGATGCAGTTCGTCAGTGCCGAGTCCGGCCGAGAGTACGACGAGTCCGACGTCGCTCTCGCGGAGGCGGCCGCGGGACGGGTGGCGGAATCGATCGACAACGCCTGGTTGGTCGAGCAGCAGCGGGACATCGCGCTCACGCTGCAGGCCGCGCTGCTGCCCGCGTCGATCCCCGAGATCCCAGGCGTCACGCTGGCCGTGCGGTACTGGGCGGCCGGTGAGGTGACCGAGGTCGGCGGCGACTTCTACGACGTGTTCCAGATCGCCGAGCAGAGGTGGGCGATCGTGGTCGGCGACGTGTGCGGCACGGGCCCCAGCGCAGCCGCGGTGACAGCGATCGCCCGCCACACCATCCGCGCCGCCGCGACCCATGGGGCCACTGCGACGCAGGTGCTCGACTGGGTCAACGAGGCGATCCGCGCCAGCGGAGGCGGCCTGTTCTGCACCGTGCTGTATGCCACGCTCGAACACCTCGACGAGGGCACGTGGTCCTTCACGTCCGTCGCCGGCGGCCACCCGCTGCCGATCCTCGTCGAGCCCGCGGCTTCAGGTGGCGATGCCGCGGCGCACATGCTGGGCACGCACGGAACGCTGATCGGCGTGCTCCCGACGATCCACGTCGAGACCACCACCACCGTCCTCCACTCGGGGGCCACCGTGGTGATCCACACCGACGGCGTGAACGACGTGCGACCACCGCATGCGCTCGACGACGCCCAGCTGCGCCTTCTTGTCGCCGACGCGGCATCAGCACCCGGCCCGGCCGACGTGGTGGCCGAGCGGCTCGGCACGGCGATCGCCGACATCCTGCCGATCCCCGAACGCGGCGACGATGTCGCGCTGGTCGTGCTGCGGATCGGTTGACGGCCGCGATCCCAGCGGAACCTTCTGGAGGGCTGGCGTGTCGTACAGGGGTGATCGCAACGTCTGACATCGACGCATCGGCGGCCGCGGCATCGTTCGAGGCGATGTATCGCTCCGAGCACGACGCACTGGTCCGCCTCGCCGCGCTGGTGACGGGTTCGACGTTGGTGGCCGACGACCTCGTGCAGGAGGCGTTCGCCAAGCTGCACCCGCGTTGGTCGCGTATCGACAACCCGCCCGCGTGGCTGCGCACCGTCGTGCTCAACGGCGCCCGCAACGAGCTGCGCCGGGCGGCCTTGCGTCGTCGGTTCCTCGACCG
This sequence comes from Acidimicrobiales bacterium, assembly GCA_025463415.1. Taxonomy (GTDB): domain Bacteria; phylum Actinomycetota; class Acidimicrobiia; order Acidimicrobiales; family Ilumatobacteraceae; genus WLMZ01. The sequence continues at coordinate 20,424 of JAOBWO010000060.1, forward strand.
GACCTCACCGTCGAGTGGCGTGCAACGGGACCCGGCGGTGCACGAGCTGATCGATTCGCTCCGGCGTCTTCCGACCCGTCAGCGCGCGGTGATCGTCCTGCGGTACTACGAGGATCGCCCCGAAGCCGAGATCGCCGAGCTGCTCGGCATCCGCCTCGGCACCGTCAAATCGTCCCTCCACCGCGCCCACACCGCCCTTCGACAGGAGCTCTCCGATGCATGACCTGCAGCAAGCCATGCGCGATCAGGCCGACACCGTCGGCAGCCACCTCGATCTCGCCGACGTGATGCACCGCGTCCACCGCCGCCGACGCGACGCGCGCCGGATCGGCGTGGTCGGGGCTGCGGCCCTCGTCGTTGTCTGCATCGGCGGGGTCGTCGCGATCGGCCGGCGGGATCCGTCGGCGACATCGTCGAGCGCTTCGTCACCGACGATCGCGACGGTTCCCCGATTGGTCACCGAGCCCGGGGGGTTGTCCCTCGACGGAGTGGCGCAAGGCGTGGCGCTGGATCGACACGATGCCGGTGCCGTGACGGGTCCATGGTCGGTGGTGGTCCGTGGGCCGAACGGCTCGCTGGCGAACGACAGTGCGGTGGTGACGTTCCCCGATGAGGCTCCGGGTGCGGCGCTGCGTCCGGTGCACGTCGGCGACGAGATCGGCTCGGCTCGTGACGGTGCGGTCATCTGGAAGATCTCGGGCGGGTACGCACGGGTGCAGGGTGATCTGCCCGAGGCCGACCTCATCCGCATCGCGGCGGCCGTGACGATCATGTTCCCGCCCGATGGTGCGCCGTATCCGACGGTGGGCGCGCTCCAGGGCTTCACCGCGGGTGCCCCCGAGCCGTACCGGTCACCCTCGGTGCACGAGCTCCGCTACTACGACAGCGGTGATGTCGGCCAGAGCAACGCACTGGGCAACGGGCTCGTCTACACGGGTGTCTACCTGGGTGCATGGTTCGAGGACCAGCTCCTGCTCGACCATTCGGTGAGCCGGGTGAGCGTGCAGGGCCATGCCGGCATCGTTTCCGGGGTGCAGGGTGGCAACGGCACCCTGGCGTGGGAGCCGTCGCCGGGCGTCGTCGTGTACGTCGGCTACAGCGGTGGTCCACTCGACGGTGTGGCCGGCGGCGGTCTCGTGAGCCTTGGAGAGCACAGCTCGGCGATCTCGGCCGCGGCGTGGGATGCGCTGCACGCCCAAGTGGTCGACCAATCCAACGGTTGACCCGTCGCAGGGCTCGTGAGGGGGCCGGCCGGTGCGGAGATCCCCCGGTGTTGTCGCTGCTTAGGGCCGATGTTCGGCCGAAATAGGTACATCGTCCGATGTGCCCGAACGCCTCAGAGGCGCACAGTGATCTCATCCACACGAGACCATCCCCGAACGAGGCCGCCGCCATGTCGAACCTGATCCACCCCACCACCGCCTATGAGATCGCCATCCAGCACCGCGATGAGCTGATCAACGCCGCCGACCGCAGACGCCGGCGGCGCTGGTCCTGGAGGCATCGAGATTAGCCTGGGGTCCGTGTTGACCGGTCGTGTCGGCTTGAGCCCCATCATGGTCGGTCGCAGTGCGACGCTGGCCCGCCTCCGGTCGGTCGTCGACATGGGCGAACTGCAGTCGTCGGACCTTCCCAGCGTGGCGCTGATCACCGGCGAGGCCGGCATCGGCAAGACCCGCTTGCTCCGCGAGATGCTGGCCACACTGCCCGCCGACGTCAGCGTGTTCTCGGCGGCGGCCGAGCCACAGGCAGCGGCGCGAGCGTTCGACGTCGCGGGCCAGCTCGCGCCGGTCGACCCCACCGACGAACCCGGTGCGTCGGTGTTGCGCGCCGTTGCAGAAGCCGTCGGCCACGGACGGGTCGCCGTGGTGATCGAGGACCTGCACTGGATCGACGCCGACAGCGTCACGGTGCTCGATGCGATCGCCCGTCAGCCCTGGCCGAACCTCGTGATGTTCGCCACCTACCGGCCGTCGGACCTCAGCCGTGGCTCGCCGGGTGGCGACTTCGTCCTGCGCCTGGAGCGCCGCAACGAGGTCGAGCAGTTCCGCCTCGATCGGCTCGATCGCAGCGAGGTCGGCGCGCTGATGGGCGCGATCGCCGGCGCGACCGTGTCGTCGGCCGCAGTCGAAGCCGTCCACCGCCGCAGCGGCGGGGTGCCCTTCGTGGTCGAGGAGCTGATGCGCTGCGCGGGTCCTGACGTGTGCAGCGTCGACATCATCTCGGCCCAGCTGCCGTGGTCGTTGGAGGAAGCCGTGAGCCAACAGCTCGCCGGGCTCACCGATGCCGAGCGGACCATCGTCGACGCGCTCGCCGTGTTCGGTCAGCCGGCAGGCTTCGATGCGCTGACGACGATCACCGGCCTCGACGAACGCGACCTGCTCGGCCACCTGCGCCCGATGGTCAACCGTGGAGTGATCTCCGAGATCCGCAACGATCGGTTGTGGTTCAACCACGCGCTGATGGCCGATTCGGTTCGCCAGCAGTTGCTCGGTCGCGAGCGGCGGCGGCTCCACGATGCGTGCTTCGCTGCGGTCACGGCGCTGGCGCCCGACGACCACGCCGCGCTCGCCCAGCACGCCCAGGGCGCCGGTCGCTACGAGGAGGTCGTCGAGATCGCCCGGGTCGGGGCTCAGGCCTACCTGCAGCGCGGTGCCACGTTCCAGGCCCTGCGCCTTGCCAGCCAGGGGCTGGCCGAGGATCCCGACGACCCCACCCTGCTCGCGTCGGCCACGCCGGCGGCATGGCGGCTCGACTTCGTCGCCGAAGCACTGGAGTACGCGGCGCGATGGGTTCGGGTCGCACCCACGTTGGCCGACCGGATCGATGCGATGCGCTTCGTCGCCCGCCTGCACGACGAGACGGGGGACCGGTCCGCCGCTGACGCGACGATTGCCGAGCTGACCTTGCTGGCCGGATCCCTGTCTCCCGGCGCGGAGCTGGCCCGGGCCGAGGCAGCGCTGGCGCAGCTGTTGATGCTGCGCCACGACCAAGCGGCCGACGGATGGGCACGACTGGCGATCGAGCACGCGATCGCGGCCGGCGACGTGGCCGTGCGGGTCCAGGCCGAGGTCGAGCTGGCCAGCTCGCTGAGCCAGCACTCCTCGGGGGAGGTCGCGCTCGTCGCGCTGAGCGCGGCCATCGTCGAGGCCCGCAACCTCGGCGACGGCGTGCTGCTGAGCCGGGCGCTGAACAACAGCATCGACCTGATCTCGCCGCGCAGCGCGGAGAGTGCTGCGATCCGCGACGAGCTGCGTCGCACCGCCATCGAGCACGGCCTCGACAAGCTCGGTCATCGCACGGTCATGTGGCACGACGCGTTCGAGAGCAGTGCCGTCGGCGATCTCGCCACCACCAAGCGACTGATCGACGAATGGGCCAGCTGGACGCCGCAGCCGATGCGCAATGGCCACTACCAAGCGCAGCTCGCGACGATCGCGGTCGAGGAAGGCCGCTCGGCCGATGCGGCGGCGATCTTTGCCGAGGTGGACCTGTCCGCGGAAGTGGGCTGCGATGACGAGATGTTGGTGGCGTGGCTGTCGTTCGCGGCGTTGGTGCGCGATGCCGCGCTCGGTCGGACCGTGTTCGATGTCGTCGTCCAGAGCACTTGGCACTCCGACGGTTGGCACGAGACCTCCAAGGTCGTGCAGATGGTGAGCGCGGCGCTGGAGGTCGGCATCGAGCCGGGCGAGATCCGCGAGCGGCTGATCCGTGGCCGCTTCGCCGACCATCCGTCGCACGACCGGCTCGCACGCGCGGCCGAAGGCCTCCTCGCCCTCGCCGAGGACCGACCCACCGACGCGATCGAGGTGCTGTCTCAGGTGCTGGCTCGAGCCGACGAGTCGGTCACTCGCTGGTTGGAGGGTTCGATGCGGGTCTGCCTGGCCCAGGCGCTGCTCGCTGCAGGGCGGCGCGGCGACGCGCTGATCGCGGCCACCCGTGCGGTCGAGGTGCTCGAGCGCTGGCCGGGTTGGCGACGCGACCGCGCCGAGGCGCTGCTGGCGCGTCTGGCGGGTTCGGCGGTTCGATCGATCGGTGAGCTGACGACGCGCGAGAACGAAGTCGCGCTGCTGATCGCCGACGGGCTGACCAACGCTCAGTTGGCCGAGCGGCTGTTCATCTCGCCGAAGACCGCCGCGGTCCATGTGTCGAACATCCTGGCCAAGCTCGGCCTGTCCAGTCGCACGGAGATCGCTGCGTGGTCGATCCGGCGGGAGCTGCCCCAAGCCGGCTGATGTTTGTTACAGAAATCGCACAATCGGGAACCGTTGGTGAACTGGGCGACGTCGAACCGCCATGGGGAACATCGATACTCACGCCCGAACGGGCAGCACGTGCACACTGGCCAGCCGACTGACGGGCGCCGGGATCGCGACGATCCTCGTGCTCACCGCCGCGAGCTGCTCGAGCGACTCGAAATCGTCGTCAGCGGTCCCGGCCATCGGCCGCACCGCGGCGACGACTGCGGCAACGACCGTGACCACGGTCGCGGTGGCGGCCACGTACCCGGAGACCGCCGACTCGACGGCCGACACAACAGCGGGCTCGACCGCCGAGACGATTGCCGCAGCGGACACCGCTGCTGGCTCCGTGTCCGGCACTGGCACCGCGGCCACCGACGATGCGACGGTCGGTGAGGACGTCTCCCTGCAGGGTGCATCGCCGTTCGGCACGGCGCTGGCGATCACGGCCTCGGTGGCCGTGCAGGTCGCCGATGTCCGCCACGCCGTCAACGCGCTCCCGGCGATCGTCGCAGCCAACGGTGGGGCGATCTTCGACTCCGAGGTGTCGGTGGGCGACCCCGCCACAGCGACCGCCACGATCACCGTGAAGGTCCCGCCGCCGGGCCTCGAGGACCTCGTGTCCGGGTTGGGCGGGCTCGGCGAGCTGACCTCGCGCAACCAGCAGGCCGAGGATGTCGCCGCTCAACTCAGCGACACCCAGAACCGGATCGCCGCCGCGCAGGCCAGTGTCGACCGGGTCCGCTTGTTGCTGGCCGGCGCCGTCGACATCGACGCGGTGATCCGCATCGAGGGCGAGCTGACCATCCGCGAGACGGCACTCGAACAGTTGCTCGCCGTCGAGCGCAACGTGACCGACAAGGTGCAGCTCGCGACGCTGACGATCGTGTTCTCGCCGAAGCCGGCGGTCGTGGCCGCTCCCGTGGTGCCGCCGACGCCGCTGATCGAGGTCGGTGCCAAGGTGCAGCCGTCCAGCGCCTCGGCCCGGGCCTTGATCGCCGGCTGGCACGGGTTCACCGCGGTGATCCGCGGCATCATCATCGGTCTGGCCTACAGCCTGCCCGTGCTGATCCTGCTCCTGCTCGTCGGACTCGTGCTCTGGTTCGTGCGTCGAATCCGCCGCGCCGCACGGCGCCGGCAGCCGGTCGCCATCCCTGCGGTCATCCCGGCGGAGTGACCGGTGGTTCGAAGCCACGCACGATCGCCGTGCAGATCTCGCCGAGCTGGGTGACCTGCTCGGCGGTGAGCTGATCGAACACGGCGCTGCGGACCGCGGCGACGTGGCCGGGCGCAGCGTCGGCCAACGCGGCGACGCCCTGCTCGGTGATCGCGACGAGCTGGCTGCGCCGATCCGTCGGGCAGTCCCGTCGCTCGACCCATCCGCTGCCTTCCATGCTGGTGATCGCATGCGTCAACCGGCTCTGCGAGTAGCGCAATCCACGGGCGAGGTCGGTCATCCTCAGCGTGCCCTCGCCGGGCCGCTGGCGTGCCTCGTCCAGCCGGACGAGGATGCCGTAGTAGGCGTGCGGCATCTGCGCATCGCGCTGGAGCTGACGGTCCAACGCCTCGTCGACCAGCTGGGTGGTCAGCAGGTAGGCCCGCCATGCGGTCTGCTCGTCCTTGTCAAGCCAACGCCGTCGGGCCATGCTGCGAGTGTAGAGCGGGCCACCCCGTACTTGTTGAGCACTCAAGCACTCGACCGCCCGAACTCGGCTACACTTACTTGAGAGCTGAAGTAACCACCGTCGAAAGCAGGTCGTCATGCCCGTCACACGCCTCAACCACGCCGTCCTCTACGTCCGCGACGTCCAGGTGACCCGCGACTTCTACGAGCAGGTGCTCGGCTTCGAGACCCTCATCTGGATGCCGGGTCGGGCGGCCTTCTTCCGGGCCTCGGGCTCGACCAACGACCACGATCTGGGCACGTTCCAGATCGGTGCGCAGGCCGGTCCATCGCAGGCCGGCCGTTCGTCGGTCGGCCTCTACCACCTCGCCTGGGAGGTCGACACGCTGGCCGAGCTGCAGCGCATCGCAGGCCTGCTCCAAGAGCGCGGTGCACTTGTCGGGGCATCGGATCACGTCACCACCAAGGCGCTCTACGCCAAGGATCCGGACGGCATCGAGTTCGAGGTCTGCTGGTTGCTGCCGGCCGAGCTGATCGACGATGCGATCGTCGAGCGCGCACGCAAGGTGCCCGTCGCTGCACTCGACCTGCCGTACGAGATCAGCCGATACGGCGCCGAGACCCGCGGCGGGCTCGGCGTGTCCATTCCCGTGTGAGGTCGTGGCCCGCTGTGTGGCCTGGTCCGGACCGGCCCCGGTTCAGTTCACGCCGCGTGCGCGACCGACCCAGAACGGCTCGCGCAGCTTGAACTTCTGCAGCTTGCCGGTGGCCGTGCGGGCCAAGCTGTCGCGGAACTCGATCCGCTTCGGGCACTTGTAGCCCGCCAACTTGGTCTTGGTGTAGGCGATCAGGTCCGCCTCGGTCAGTGTGGACCCCGCCGATGTGACGACGAGCGCCATCACGAGCTCGCCCCACTTCTCGTCGGGCACGCCGATGACCGCGACCTCCTCGACCTCGGGGTGGCTGAACACGGCATCTTCGACCTCGATCGACGACACGTTCTCGCCCCCCGAGATGATCACGTCCTTCTTGCGATCCGCGATCGTCAGGTAGTGATCAGAACCATCGATCGTGCCGCCGTCGCCGGTGTGGAACCACTCCAGTGCCGTGCTTGCGCCACTGGCGACGTCTTCGTAGATCGCCGCAGCCGTCTCGGTCGGTTGGTCCCAGTACCCGGCCATCACCACGTTGCCACGCGCCAGCACCTCACCGGTCGACGAGATCGCGGTGTCGATGCCGATTGCCGGAGCGCCCGCACGGCTGAGCAGCTGGGCGCGGTCGGCCGGAGCGAGGTGGTCGTACTCGGCCCTGCCGCGGTTGATCGTCAGCAGCGGCGAGGTCTCGGTGAGACCGTAGATCTGGTTGAACTCCCAGCCGAGCTCGGTCTCGATCCGTTCGATCGTGCGTGTCGGCGGCGGAGCGCCGGCCGCCACGAGGCGGACGGTGCCGCGGCCGGGGATCTCACCGTCCCACGACTGGGCTGCGTCGAGCACTGCGTTCAACACGGCGGGCGCCGCGCAGAGCAGGGTGACGCCGTGGCGCTCCACCCGGCGGAGGATCTCGCCTCCGTCGATCTTGCGCAGGATGATGTGCTGGGCGCCCATCCCGGTCGTCGCGTAGGTCATGCCCCAGCCGTTGCAGTGGAACTGCGGCAGCGTGTGCAGGTACACGTCGCGGTCGCTGACGCCGAGGTGCCACCCGAACGTGGTGGCGTTGATCCAGATGTTGCGGTGGGTCAGCTGCACACCTTTCGGGCGCGCCGTCGTGCCGCTGGTGTAGTTGATCGTCGCGGTGGCGTCCTCGTCGGGCGTCCACGGTCTCGGCTCGGTGTCGAAGCGGGACAGCTCGGCATCCGTGACGTCACCGATGATCATCGTGCGCTCGCACCGCACCTGCTGCAGCGCATCGGCCAGCTCCGGGTCGACGAGCAGGATCCGTGCTCCGGAGTGATCGACGATGTACTGGATCTCCTCGGCGACGAGGCGGAAGTTGATCGGCACGAGCACGCGACCGGATCCGCTGACGCCGAAGAACGCCGTGAGCAGTCGAGCGGAGTTGTGGCTGACCA
>JAOBWO010000081.1 GCA_025463415.1 Acidimicrobiales bacterium
CGATCGATGATCGCGTCGCACATCTCCAGCAGCTTCGGGCCGTGATCGCGGACTCGCTTCGGCGTGAAGCCACGGGCGACGAGGCTGCGCCGACGATGGTGCTTCGGGTCGTCCATCGAGATCATCATCGGCAGCGCCTGACCGTGCGGACGCGGCGCACGCACGCTCGAGAACGTGGCGGGGTCGCGTTCGATCCGAACCACATCGTGGTAGCGCGACACCGCCCACGTGTCGTTCTTCTCGTCGTAGTACGCCGGCGCGTTCTCACGCATCCACGTGTAGGTGTCGTGCGGCAGGGTCGCGTACCACGTCCCGTCGAGGAGATCGATCTCGTCGTTCACCGGATGCGTCGTTGCCATGCGGCCACGGTATTCGGCCCGCGGCGCCCGCTGCGTGCCGAAGGGAGTGCTGTTCCTATGGTGCGATGATGGACAAGACGACCGCGCGACCGATCCGGTCCCTGCTGTTCGTGCCCGGCAGCGACAGTGAGCAGCTCGCCGTGGCCGACACGTTGGGAGCCGACGCACTCGTGCTCGACATCGAAGAGCCGCGCACTCCCTTCCCCGAGGCGGAGCGGGTGCGCACCCGGCGCGAGGTGGCAGCGTTCCTCCAGCGGCAGCCGGTGTCGGGCGGACCGATGTGCTTCGTCCGCATCCAGAGCATGTCCAGCGGCTGCTCGATGCGCGACCTCGACGTGGTCGTGGTACCGGGCCTCACCGGCGTCCTCTTGCCGAAGCTGGCCGGTCCCGGCGACATCGTCGCGCTCGACGCGATGCTGACCTGCTACGAGACCGACCGCGAGCTGCCTCGGGGCAGCATCGTGATCTACCCCGTCCTCGAGACAGCCCAGTCGATCCGTGAGGCCTACGAGATCGCGATGGCCTCCCCACGCGTCGCGTACCTCGGCGGCGCGATCTCGAGGTTCGGCGACATCCACCAAGCGCTCGGGTTTCGCTGGACTGCGGAGGGCACCGAGACGCTGTACCTGCGCGAGAAGGTGCTCGTCGACGCCCGGGCTGCCGGGGTGCGCTGGCCGATCAGCGGGATGTGGGGTGGTCGGCTGGACGACCACGACGGCCTCACCACGTGGTGTAACCACCTCCGCGACCTGGGCTACTTCGGGATGATGATCACTCGGCCGTACCAGATCGAGTTCGCCCATCGCGCCTTCACCCCGAGCTCCGAGGAGATCGCCTTCTGGACCGACCTCGTCGCGCTGGCCGAGAGCGCCGAGGGAGCAGACGGCCCCGGCATCCGCTTCGGCGAACCCGGCCAGGGCGAGGTGCACGTCGTGCACCAGGCGCATGTCGGCTCGGCGCGCCAGAACCTGATCTGGGCACGCGAGCTGGGCTTGATCGGCAGCGCGTCATGAGCGCGCCGACGGCATCGAGGCAGTTGATCTCCGCCGACTCGCACATCAACGAGCCACCGGACCTGTGGATCAGCCGGGTCCCCGCCGAGTACCGCGCACGCGCGCCGCGCGTCGAGCACCTCGAGCTCGGCGACGCGTGGATCGTCGAGGGCGCGCTCGACCCGATCAACTTCGGGGGCAACTGCTCGGCCGGCATCCCTGCCGACGAGCGCTCGGCGTGGATCCGGTGGGAGCAGGTGCGGCCCGGCGGCTACGAGCCGGTCGCGAGGCTGCTGGATCAGGATGCCGACCGAGTCGCCGCCGAGGTGCTCTATCCGACACCGCGGCTGGCGAACCAGCTGTTCTGGTCGACCACCGATCGCGGCTACCACCTCGCCTGCGTGCGCGCCTACAACGACTGGCTGAGCGAGTTCTGCGGACACGATCCGTCGAGGCTGTGGGGCGTCGCGATGATCCCGAACGTCGGAGTCGACGACGCCATCGCCGAACTGGACCGGATCAGCGCCGACGGCACCATGCGCGGCATCCTCCTCGGCCGCTACCCCAGCGGCGACGAGGCGATGACGCCCGACGACGACCGCTTCTGGGCCAGGGCCGAGGAGCTCGACCTGCCCGTCTCCATCCACGTCTCCTTCGCCACCGAGGCCCAGGGTGACAAGAAGCGGATGAAGCTCACCGGCGACATGCGGTTCTTCGATGCACCGATCCGCGCCGCGCAGTTCATCAACGGCGGCGTGTTCGATCGCTTCCCCGGGCTGCACCTGGTGCTGGTCGAGGTGGACGTGTCGTGGATCCCCTACGTCAAGGAGCAGATGGACGATCGCTTCCTGCGCGCCGGCTCGGCGACCCGCGCCCCGATCGCCAAGCTGCCCAGCGACTACTTCGCCGAGAACATCTTCGCGACGTTCGTCACCGACCGGTACGGCATGGCCAACCGGCACGCAGTGGGCGTCAGCCAGATCCTGTGGTCGACCGACTTCCCGCACGGCGGATCCGACTGGCCGAACTCGCGCACCACTGCGACGGCGCAGCTCGACGGCGTCCCCGACGACGAAGCGGGCGAGATCCTCGCCGGCAACGCGCTGCGGCTCTACGCGCGCTGACCCTCGCCGATCCGCACGATGATGCGGCCCACCGTGGTCCGCTGCTCCATCTCGGCGAGCGCTGACGGCAGGTCCTCGAAGGCCACGGTCCTGCCGACGACGGGCTCGATCTTGCCGGCCTCCAGCAACGCGAGCAGCGAGTCGTTGACCCGCCGCCCCACTTCGGGAGGGAACGGGTTGTAGCCGTACCCGCGCGGCACGGTGGCAGGGTCCTGGTAGGAGAGGATCACGCCCATCACGGAGAGGTTGCCAAAGCAGAACGTGCGCCCGGACACCATCGGCACCTCCTCGGCCTCGATGCCGCTGGCGAAGCCCACGACGAGGTGGCGCCCGCCGCGCGTGAGGCAGCGCAGCGATTGCTGCATGACCTCGCCGCCGACACCGTCGAAGCACAGGTCGACACCGCGTCCGTCCGTGGCCTCGAAGACGGCGTCGACGAAGTCACCGGACCGGTAGTCGATCGCGACATCCGCACCGAGCCGACGGGCGAGATCGAGCTTCTCCGCTCCACCCGCAGTGGCGATCACTCGCGCTCCGGCCGCGACGGCGAGTTGCACCGCAGCCGACCCGACACCGCCCGCCGCCGCGTGGATCAGCACCGTCTCCCCCGCCTGCAACCGCGCCCGCTCGTGCAGTCCGAGGTAGGCCAGGTGGAACGGGATGCACAGCGCGGCGGCACGCACGTCGTCCAGCGAGTCCGGAACATCGAACACCATGTCCGTCGATGCGACCACGAGCTCGGCGTGCGCGCCGGTGGCGTTGCTGCTGACCCCCATCACCCACCGACCCAACCAGTGCTGTGCCAGTTCACCGGCACCCACGACGACGCCGGTCATCTCCATCCCGAGCGTGTATGGCAGCGGCGGGTTGACCGTGAGGTAACGGCCGTGGCACGCGTCGACCTCGTTGTAGTTGCACACGCTGGCAGCGGTGCGGACGAGTACCTCGTTCGGGCCGGGCACCGGCTCCGGCACGTCCTCGAGCGCCAGTGCGTCCTGCGGGCTCCCGTAGCGGACCACTCTCCATGCACGCATCGCGTGCGACGGTAGCCCCGGGCACCGTCCTCAGACGTGCTGAACCTGGCGCACCGTCAACATCACATCGGTGGTGCCCGTGCACGGCTGCGCGGAGATGTTGACCTGGCGCTCGCCACCCGAGCCGACGCGGATGTCGCCGCGGCTCGACGACCGGCTGCCCTCGTCGAGCAGCGACGCGAGCTGTGGTCGGTGGATCTGATCGACCATGTCGAACAGGGACGGGGTCCCCCCGGTCGGCGCGCCGAGCAGCGTCATCGCCTGCGAGTTGGCCAGCGTGATCCTGCCTTCGGAGTCGAGCACGACCAGGCCGTCGATGGCCCGATCGAGCAGCGAAGCTGTGCGCCGTTCGAGGTTCGCACTCGTGTCGCGAGCGTGGTCGAGCTCGACCCGCAGCGCAGCGAGGTCGTGCTCGGCGATGGCCAGGTCGAGCAGCAACGATGCGTTGGCCGCGAGGCGTGCCAGGTGCTGCCGCTGCCCTGGGGTCAGCTCGCGCGGCAACGGATCCGCGACGCACAACGTGCCCAGCACGTACCCGTCCTTGGTGCGCAACGGGGCGCTGGCGACCGACCGGATCGAGAGCGTGCCATCCGCGTTGCGGCAGCCGGCGTAGTCGGGATCCGCCGCAGTGTCCGGGATCTCGGTGAAGCGAGCACTTCGGATGGTCTGCAGGCACGGGCTCTGCGCGAGTGGCACCTCGATCTGCGATGTGCCGACGGTCGATTTGAACCACTGCCGCTCGCCGTCGATCAAGCTGATCAGTGCGACGGCTGAGCCACAGACCTCGGCGGCCTCGCGAGCGATCGCGTCGAACCGCTCGTCAGCCGGGCTGTCGAGCAGACGTGTCGCGTGCAGCCGTTCGAGGCGCGTCGCGTCACCGAACGGCGTTGGCACGACCGGCATGTCGACGACGCGGAGGAGGTTGCTCTCACGAGGTCGTGCGTACAGGAAACCCTGCGCGAAGCGGCATCCGAGGCGACGCAGCTCGTGGTGCTGGGCCGGCGTCTCGACGCCGACCGCCACCACCGTCATGCCGAGGTGACCGGCGAGAAACACGATCGAGCGGACGATCTCACGATCCGTGGAGGAGGTGAGGATCCCATTGACGAAGCGGCGGTCGATCTTGACCAACGTCGCCGGGAGGTCGCGCAGGTGGCTCAGGTTGGCGGCGCCCGAGCCGAAGTCGTCGATCGCGATCACCACGCCCATCCGCTTGAGCGCAGCCATGTGTGCGGTCGCCATGCGGACGTTGGAGAGCAGGCAGCCCTCGGTGACCTCGATCTGCAACACGGTCGGCGACAGCTGACGCAGCGCCAAGGCCGTGGTGATCCGCTCGACGACGTCGGGGTGCTCGATCTGCCGCGCGGAGAGATTGATCGACATCCGCCGCCCGAGCCAGCGGCCGGACAGGTGCTCCTCGCGAACGACGTCGAGCGCACGGCCGAGGACGTTGTCGCCGAGATCGTGGATCAGGCCGGTCTGCTCCGCGGCTTCGATGAAGACCGCCGGGTCGACATCGCCGAACTCCGCCGACTGCCAACGGGCCAGCGCTTCGAGCTGGATGATGTCGCCGGTGGCCATGTCGATCACCGGCTGGTAGACGGCAGCGATGCTGCTCTGTGCGACCGCATCGATGAGGCAGCTGTCCAGCCGAGGGTTCGCCAGCGAGGAACCTCGGTTGTCGCCGTTGGACACCTTGACCGAACCGAGGCCGCTGGCGAGTGCCTGCTCGGTGGCGTGGCTGGCCCGGTCGAGCAGGACCAGCGCCGACCGTGACGCTCCCGACGCGATGCCGCACGCGATGCCCACGCGGACGCTGCCCAGCGTGCACGTGACCGGTGCGGCGAGCTGGCGGACGACGTGGGCGAGATCGAGGCTGGTCTCCACACCGGGCACCGTGAGCACGAACTGGTTGCCGCCGATGCGCGATGCATGGCCGTCCTTGCCCGCGAAGGTCAGCAGCCGGCGGAGGATCTCGGCCAGCACCTCGTCACCGGTGCTGCGGCTGTAGCCCTTGTTGATCGCCTCGACACCGACGATCCCGACGCCGACGCAGAGCACGTCGCCGCCGATCGACTGGATCTGCTGGGCGACGGCGGCCCACGGCTCGACGGTGGGGCAGACGCTCTTCGCGTTGCCGTTCCCCGGTGCTGCGTCCTGCAGGATCGCGACGATGGAACGGCCAGCGGTCGCGTCCCAGCGGTGGTCGCCGGTCATCACCAGATCGGCGTGACGGTGGGTGCCGTCGATGTGGTTGAGGCGGGTTCGTTGCCGACCGGCCGCGACGTTCGGCCCGAGCATCTCCCGACCGAGGATGTCCACCGAGCGACGGCCGATCGCCTGATCGGGCCGCCACCCCAACAGGCTCGATGCGGCGGAGTTCCATGCCGTCACGATCCCGTTGATGTCGAGCTCGACCAAGGGCACGGGCACCAGGTCGAGGTCGATCGAGGCGCGAGCCGCTGCAACGGCGCCGCCCGCTGCCTCGTTCGGTGCTCGTCTCATGCCCATGTTCGCTCGACTCCATCCCGGCTGCTGGACGGTCACACCGCCCCAGCCCGCGTTCTCATCGGCAACACGCCACCCCGCTCTAGGAACCGCGGCGAACTCAGCACCCCGGCCGCAACCTTCGGCAGCCGGTCAGTGGGTGGTCAGGGGCAGGGCGCGTCGCAGTTGGGCGGCGTCGAAGTCGGCGTGGCCGGAGGCGACGCTGATCGTGGAATCGTGGGTCACCTTGGCGCGATACAGCGCGTCGTCGGCGCGCTTCAGCAAGGCGCTGGGGGTGTCGAGCGGCTCGCTGAGGGCGACACCGATGCTGGCCCCGAACTGCAGGGGCGACGCCGGATCGTTGATCGCGAGGAGCTGGCGACGCACCCTCGTGATCACCTCGGCCGCGTCGTCCGGCCGGCCGATCGGATCCAGGAGCAGCACGAACTCGTCGCCCCCGAGGCGAGCGCCCATGTCGCCCGCGCGCACGCTGCGGCGGAGGCAGTCGGCGACCCGGATCAGGAGACCGTCACCCGCGGCGTGACCGAAGGTGTCGTTCACTGCCTTGAAGCCGTCGAGGTCGATGTAGCAGAGCGCCAGCTTGGTGCCCGTGCGGTCCGCACGGGCCAGCGCCTCGACGATGCGCTCGTCGAGCAGCTGGCGGTTGGGAAGGTCGGTCAGCGGATCGTGCTTGGCCTGATGGGCGAGCTGCTCGGTGAGCCGCACCCGGTCGGTGGCATCTCGCGCGGTGATGACGATGCCGGCGACCGCCGGTTCGTCGAGCAGGTTCACGGCCACGAACTCGATGTGCCGCCATTCGCCGCTGTAGGTGCGGATCCGTGCGGTGAACGGCTCCGTGCCGCGGGTGCCGGCCACCAGCTGGGCCAGCTGCTCGGCAGCGGCAGCGACGTCGTCGGGATGGACGAGGCCGAGGACGCCAGGGTGCTCGAAGCCGCGCGGGTAGCCGAGGATGCGTTCGCTCGACGGGCTGGCGTACCGCACCTGACCATCCCCGTCGATGATGATGATGATGTCGTTGGCGTGCTCGAACATGTAGCCGAAGCGGGTCAGCTCGAGCAGCAGTCGACGCTGTTCGGTCACATCGAACGTGGCCGCGATCGCGAGCGGCCGATCCGGATCAGGGATCACTGCAAGGTGGGTGTTGACCCAGATCTCCGTGCCATCGGGGCGCACCACGCACTGTTCCAGCTCGGCGTTGGACCTCGCACCGGAACGCAGGTGGTTGCCCACGGCGCTGGCGTCCGGGCGATGATCGAAGTGGATCAGGGACACGACGTCCACGCCGACCAGCTCCTCGACCGGGCGGCCGGCCTGCTCCGCGAACGTCGAGTTGCAGCGCAGGATCGACCGGTCGGTGTCGAGGATCGCCAGCCCCACCGGCGCCGTGTCGAGGGTGGCATCGAGCACGCGCTGTGCGAGGCGATCATCGGTGATGTCGGTGAACGTGATCACCAGGCGCTCGTCGCCGTCAGCGTTCGGCACACAGGAGAGGCGGAGCAGGATCCGGGTGCCGTCCGGCCGGCGCCAGCCGACCGTCTCGCCGATGATCGCTCGGCCGGTCTCCGCGACCCGCACGAGTGGGTGGCGATGGCGGGGCAGCGGCACGCCCGCCTCGTCGAAGATCAGCCAGTTCCCGCCCAGCCAGAGTGCCGTCAACTCGGCAGCCGTGTGGCCCAGGAGCCGCTCCGCGGCCGGGTTGATGCGATGGATCACGCCGTCGACGTCGGCGAGGATCACGCCCTGCTCCAGTGAGTCGAGCGACACGCGCGACACCTGTTCGCTGCGGGCGAGGGCTTGTTCCAGCTCGTGCTCACGAGCGCGCTCCTCGACCTCGGTGGTGACGTTGGCGAACACCGTCAGCACCTGCCGCGCTCCGGACGGCCTGTCGACGATCGGCTGCGAGCTGAGCCGCAGCCACACGCGATCGCCGTGCGGGCGATGGACGCCCATGACGACGTCGGTGATCGGTCGGCCCGTGCGGAGCACCTCGATCGGCGGGTGGGTCTCAGCCGGCCAGGCGCTGCCGTCGGCGTGAACGGCGCCCCAACGCGGATCGGTCGATCTGCGCCCGGCCAGCTCGTCCCCGCACAGCCCGAGCAAGCGCTCGGCGGCAGGGTTCCACTCGACGATCGCGCCGTCGACGTCTTGGAGGATGACGCCCTCACCGAGGGCGTCGAGGATCAGGGCCTTCTTGCGCTCACCGACGTCGAGATCGACGAGCAGCTCCATCTCACTGCGGCGGTTGAGCTCCTGTTCGGCCAGCGAGGCGAGGTGGGCCAGGGCTCGTCGCTGATCGGCATCGAGCGTGCGCGGCGTGCGGTCGATCACGCACAACGTGCCCAGCGCGTGCCCATCCGGATCGCGGAGCACCTGTCCGGCGTAGAAGCGGATGCCTGGATTCCCCGTGACCAGGGGGTTGTCGGCGAAGCGGACGTCGAGAGCGGTGTCCTCGACGATGAACAGCCCGGGCGGATCGACCAAGATCGCGTGCGCGCAGAACGAGACGTCCCGGTTCGTCTCCGTCGCGCCGAGCCCGACGCGAGACTTGAACCACTGACGGTCACGGTCGACGAGCGTCACGAGCGCGATCGGGACGCCCAGCGCGATCGATGCCAGGTCGGTCAACCGATCGAACCGCTGCTCAGGAGCTGTGTCGAGGATCTCGAGCCGATCGAGCGCTCGAAGTCGGAGCTCCTCGCGTGGCGGGAGCGGCGCAGAGATCACGCCTGTGTCATCGGCAGCCCTGGCCGATGACGTGAGCGCGAGATGAGGCGCGGACGGGCCGCCACGTAACCTGGCTCGATGGTCGATCGGGACGCCCTGAGAGCGAAGTACCGCGCCGAGCGCGACAAGCGGCTGCGCGCGGACGGCAACGAGCAGTACATCGAGCCGGCGGGACGCTTCGCCCACCTGCTCGAGGACCCCCACGTCGACGTCCTCGAGCGTGAGCCACGCTTCGACGAGGTCACGGTGGCGATCATCGGTGGCGGCTTCGCCGGGCTGACCACCGGCGCACGGCTGCAGCAGGCCGGGATCACCGACGTGCGGATCATCGAGGGAGGCGGCGACGTCGGCGGGGCCTGGTACTGGAACCGCTACCCCGGCGCGATGTGCGACACCGCCGCGATGATCTACCTGCCGCTGCTCGA
>JAOBWO010000100.1 GCA_025463415.1 Acidimicrobiales bacterium
AAGCGCGTAACATGCTCGCAACCGTTCGGGTCAGCGTCGCCCTGAACGTCCACCCAAGCCCCAACGACTTCAGTGGATGTGGACGATGCCTCAGAAATACCCCGCGCCCGGGTTCCCCGCGCAGCCCGTTTCCCCGCGCCAGGATCTCTACGATCCGCGCTTCGAACACGACGCGTGTGGCGTCGGCTTCGTCGCCAGCATCACGGGCAATGTCAGCCGATCGATCGTGACGATGGGCATCGGCGCGCTCTGCAACATGGAGCACCGTGGCGCGACGGGCGCAGAGCCGGACACCGGCGACGGAGCGGGCATCCTGATCCAGGTCCCCGACAAGTTCCTGCGCGCCGTTGCCGGCTTCGAACTGCCCGCGGCCGGTCAGTACGCGGTGGGCCTCGCGTTCTTGCCGAGTGACGTCGAGGCCGCGCACAAGGCGACCGCATCGATCGAGGCGATCATCGCCGACGAAGGCCTGAGCGTGCTCGGCTGGCGCGATGTTCCGGTCGAGGCCTCGACGCTCGGGACGACGTCTCGCGCGGTGATGCCGAGCTTCCGGCACCTGTTCGTCGCCGACCCGGCCGGTGCCGGTGGCGTGGATCTCGATCGCAGGATGTTCATCGCTCGCAAGCGGATCGAGCACGAGCTGCCGCCCGAGCAGAGCACCTACTTCCCGTCGCTCTCCAGCCGCACCCTGATCTACAAGGGGATGCTGACCACGCCGCAGTTGGCGATCTTCTTCCCGGACCTGGCGGACGAGCGAGTGGAGAGCGCTGTCGCCCTGATCCACAGCCGGTTCAGCACCAACACGTTCCCGTCGTGGCCGCTGGCGCACCCGTACCGCTACATCGCCCACAACGGTGAGATCAACACGGTGCAGGGCAACCGCAACTGGATGCGCGCCCGCGAGGCGCTGCTGAGCAGCGACCGGTTCCGCGGCCTCGAGCGCGCCTTCCCGATCTGCACACCCGGAGGCTCCGATTCGGCGACCTTCGACGAGGTGCTGGAGCTGCTGCACCTGTCGGGTCGCAGCCTGCCGCACGCGATGCTGATGATGATCCCGGAGGCGTGGGAGAACAACGAGATCATGGACCCGGCCAAGCGGGCGTTCTACCGCTTCCACTCGTCGATGATGGAGCCGTGGGACGGCCCCGCCGGCGTGGCCTTCACCGACGGCACCGTGATCGGTTCGGTCCTCGACCGCAACGGCTTGCGCCCCGGCCGCTACTGGGTCACCGACGACGACCTCGTCGTGATGGCCAGTGAGGCAGGCGTGATCGAGATCGATCCGGCGAAGGTCGTGATGAAGGGCCGGCTGCAGCCCGGGAAGATGTTCCTCATCGACATGGCCCAGGGCCGGATCATCTCCGACGAGGAGGTCAAGGCGTCACTGGCTGCCGAGCATCCGTACCAGGAGTGGCTCGACACCGGCCTGGTCGAGCTGGCCGATCTCCCCGACCGCGAGCACGTCGTGTTCAGCCACACCAGCGTGCTGCGTCGCCAGCAGGTCTTCGGCTACACCCACGAGGAGCTGAAGATCATCGTCGCACCGATGGCCAAGGCGGGCACCGAGCCGATCGGCTCGATGGGCACCGACACGCCGATCGCGATCCTCAGCGACCGCCCGCGCCTGTTGTTCGACTACTTCCAGCAGCTCTTCGCGCAGGTCACCAACCCGCCGCTGGATGCCATCCGCGAAGAGGTCGTGACTGCCGTCGGTTCCACGGTCGGTCCCGAGCACAACCTGCTCGAGCCGGGCCCGGACAGCTGCCGCCAACTGGTGCTGCCGTTCCCGATCATCGACAACGACGAGCTCGCCAAGATCATCCACATCGACGACGACGGCTCGTACCCGCACCTCAGGTCCGTCACGATCAGCGGCCTGTACCGGGTCAACGGCGGCGGGCTGGCGCTGAAGCGCGCGCTCGACGCGATCCGTCACGAGGCCAGCACGGCCATCGAGAACGGGGCGCGACTGATCGTGCTCAGCGACCGCAACAGCGACGAGGCGCTCGCCCCGATCCCCTCGCTGCTGCTGACCGCCGCCGTGCATCACCACCTCGTGCGCGAGCGGAAGCGCACGCAGGCCGGGCTCGTGATCGAGTGCGGCGATGCCCGCGAGGTCCACCACATGGCGTTGCTCGTCGGCTTCGGCGCCGGTGCGATCAACCCGTACCTGGCGTTCGAGTCGATCGAGGACATGATCGTGGAGGACCTCAACGGCCTCGGCGGGATGGACTCCCATGTGGCCGTCAAGAACTTCATCAAGGCCAGCGGCAAGGGCGTTCTGAAGGTGATGTCGAAGATGGGTGTCAGCACCGTGGCGTCGTACACCGGTGCCCAGATCTTCGAGGCGATCGGCCTCGGTCGTGAGCTCGTCGACGACTACTTCACGGGCACCGTCAGCAGGCTCGGCGGCATCGGCCTCGACGAGATCGCGACGGAGGTGGCCGCTCGCCACGCGATGGCGCACCCCAGCCGCCCGGCCGAGCGGGCCCACCGCAAGCTCGAGCTGGGGGGCGAGTACCAGTGGCGACGCGAGGGTGAGGTCCACCTCTTCAACCCCGAGACCGTGTTCAAGCTGCAGCACGCGACCAGGGCCAAGCGCTACGACATCTTCAAGCAGTACACCTCGCTCGTCGACGACCAGTCGAAGAAGCTGGCGACGTTGCGCGGGTTGTTCGCCTTCGCTGACGGTGTCCGCGAGCCGATCGCGCTCGACGACGTCGAGCCGACGGAGGCGATCCTCAAGCGCTTCTCCACGGGCGCGATGAGCTACGGCAGCATCAG
>JAOBWO010000103.1 GCA_025463415.1 Acidimicrobiales bacterium
GGGCGTGTGGGTCATCACGGACGAGATCTACGAGCACCTCACCTACGGCTCGCACAAGTTCGTGTCGATGCCGACAGTGGTGCCCGACATCGCCGACCAGTGCATCATCGTCAACGGTGTCGCCAAGACCTACGCGATGACGGGCTGGCGGGTCGGCTGGATGATCGGACCGGGCGACGTGATGAAGGCCGCGTTCAACTTCCAGTCGCACGCGACGAGCAACGTCAGCAACGTGGCCCAGCAGGCGGCGCTGGCGGCTGTCAGCGGTGACCTCACCGCGGTGCACATGATGCGCGAGGCGTTCGACCGTCGCGGGCAGGCGATGTACACGCAGCTGAACGACATCGACGGCGTCACATGCATCGAGCCGCAGGGCGCGTTCTACTGCTTCGCGAACATGAAGGGCTTGCTCGGCCGTCCGCTCGGCGGCGGCAACGTCTCTGCGAACACGCTCGAGCTCGCCGACAACGTGCTCAGCCACGCCAAGGTGGCGTTCGTGCCGGGCGAGGCGTTCGGCGCTCCCGGCTACGCGCGCTTCTCGTTCGCGATGGGTGACGACGACATCGCCGAGGGCATCCGCCGCATCGCCGAGTACGCGGCGACCTGATCGAGATCGCTGCCGAGCCGACCCCGGGTCGCCGTGACGCGGACGGGAACGCCGACGTCTACGTCGTGCGCTTCGGGCTGCGCGGCATCGTCGGCTCCGCGGCATGCCTGATCGTCGGCGTCGTCCTCGGTGTGCTCGTCTGGCAGCGATCCGACAGCACCGGACAACACGTTGCGGTCGTCGTCGTGCTTGCTGCGCTCGTGACCATGGTGGTGCGCGATGCGCGGCACGTCGCACGTGGCGCCGTGCTGTTCGCGGTGCACCGCGGCGGGATCTACTTCGGTTCGGACCATGTCATCGACGACGTGCCGTGGCAGACGATCGTCGCCGTGGAGCTCTACGACGAACGGACCCCACGTGGCCGGGCCTCGAGCGTGCACCACTGCATCGGGGTGCGCGCCACAGGCACGAACCCGGTGCAGCGACACGGCAACACGCCCGGAGCGGAGCCGCTCCGACGGGTGAGCGCGCGGTACTTCGAGGACGCCGGTCGGGCAGACCTGTTGCCGGGGTCCGACGGCACGATCCGCTGGACGACCCGCCGGATGCACGGGTGGCGAGTCGATCGACGAAAGCTCGCCGAGGCGGTGCAGCGATGCTCGCCGGGCACGCCCGTCATCACCGGGCCCGACTGGCCGCAGACGCTCACGCCCGGGGAGGCGTTGATCGCGCGTCGAGTGCAGCGGCGCGCAGGGCGGTGAGCGTGGTGCGGCTGGTGCTGACGTCGGGATCGAGCCGCAGGTGCAGCAGCGTCGGCGTGCCGTTGGCCAGTGCGCGACCGAAGGCCGGCTCGAACTCGGCCGTCGTGTCCACGCGCTCCGCCGTCCATCCGTAGGCGACGGCCAGCGCGGCGAAGTCGGGGTTGAACAGATCGCTGCCGCTGACTCGGCCGGGGTACTCGCGCTCCTGGTGCATCCGGATGGTCCCGTAGGTGCCGTTGTCGACGACGACGCTGATCAACCTGCCGGCGCCGTAGCCCGTCGCCGTTGCCAGCTCCTGTCCGGTCATCAAGAAGTCGCCGTCGCCGGCGAGGTTGACCACGGTGCGTTCGGGATGCAGCAACGCGGCGGCCACGGCGGCGGGCACGCCATAGCCCATCGCGCCCGACGTGGGGGCGAGCTGGGTGCGTCCCGCGTGGCGCATGCCGGGGTAGCGGCAGAAGCGGTGCAACCATCCGCTGTAGTTCCCGGCGCCGTTGGTGTAGATCGTGTCCTCGGGCGCGAGGCGCTGGATGGTGAGCACGACCTCGGCCATGTCCAGCGGCTCGACCGCGGTGGGCACGAGGTTCGCCTCGTACTCGGCGTGGGCCTGCGCCGCAGAGTCGGCCCACGGGACGATGCTCGGTGGCACGAGCGTGAGCAGCGCCGGAGCGGCGCACGCCATCGATGCCTGGATCAACACGTCGGCGTCGTAGACCCGGCCGAGCTCCTCGGCGCCGGCGTGGATGTGGATCAGCCGCTGCGCCGGCCGGGGCGGCTGGAGCAGGGTGTACCCACCGGTCGTCATCTCGCCGAGGCGCGCGCCGATCGCGAGGATGACATCGGCGCTGCGGATCCGGTCGGCCAGCTTCGGGTTGATGCCGATGCCCACGTCTCCGGCGTAGTTGGGGTGACGGTTGTCGAACAGGTCCTGGAACCGGAACGCGCAGCCGACGGGCAGCTGCCACGCGACGGCGAACTGCTCGAGCGCCTCGCACGCGTCACCGTCCCAGCCGCTGCCGCCGACGATCACGAACGGCCGCTCGGCGCCCGCCAGCAGCTCGCGCGCTGCAGCGAGCGCGGTCGGTGTCGGCCACGACTGCGCAGGCTCGGCGCGCTCGAGCACGGGCGCGGTCGTCGAGCGGGTGAGCATGTCCTCGGGCAGCACCACCACGACCGGTCCGGGACGGCCCTGCATCGCGACGTGGAACGCGCGGCTGACGTACTCGGGCAGACGGTCAGCGTCTTCCACCTCGCCGACCCACTTGGCCATGCCGAGGGTGCCGGGCCCGAACATCTGCCGGTAGTCGACTTCCTGGAACGCTTCGCGATCGCGCTGGTCGGCGGCGACCTGACCGATGAACAGCACCATCGGCGTGCTGTCCTGGAACGCGGTGTGCAGCCCGATGCTGGAGTTGGTGGCACCCGGGCCGCGGGTCACGAAGCACACGCCGGGCCGGCCACTGAGCTTGCCCTGCGCCTCGGCCATGAACGCCGCGCCGCCCTCTTGTCGGCACGCGATGAAGCGGATCTCGTCGCGGTGCTCGTGGAACCCGTCGAGCACCGCCAGGTAGCTCTCGCCCGGCACTCCGAAGCACGTGTCGACTCCCTGCGCGATCAGCGCTTCGACGAGGACGTGTCCCGCCAGGCGGCCAGTGCGTGCGGTGTTGCTCGCGTTGTTGCTCACCGGGCGAAGCTACTTGCTCCACCACAGTTGATAACGAGAAGCGAACCCCGTCGCGACGATCAGCACGAGGCACTCCACGACCTGTTCGACGGTGCCGAGCACGTCGCCGGTGACGCCGCCGATCTTGCGCTTGGCCAGCCAGCCGACGACGACGATGCCGACGATCGACGCGAGCGCGAACGGACCGATCCACCATCCCGTTGCGATCGCTGCCAGGCCGGCGCCGGCCGCTGCGCCGGCCCACGCGCGGCTGCGCACCAGGGTGCGCGCGTAGTCTGCGCCCAGGCCGTCCTGGCGCGCCGTCGCGGCGGTCGACATCAGCACCACGGCGGCCGAGCGACCGAGCGCGTGCGCGGCCACCACGACGGCGAAGGTGACCGCAGGCCGGCCGCCGAGTGAGCCCACGCAGACGATGCGGATCACGATGGAGCTGCACAACGCGGCCACGCCGTAAGAACCGTGCAACGGATCCTTGAGGATGCGCAGCCGATCCGCCTCGGTCCAGCCACCGGCGAACGCGTCGGCGACATCCGCCAGACCGTCCTCGTGGAACGCTCCGGTGATCAGGACACCGAGCACCACCGCCACGCCGGCTGCCACGAGCGGTGGAACGACGTGCATCAGACCGGCGGCTGTCCCACCGACGACGGCGCCGACGAGCGCGCCGACGAGGGGGAACCACGGGACCGCATCGGTGAGGCTCGGTGCCTCCGTTCCCGGCGCGATGGGGCCCACGCCGATCGGCACGCGGGTCAGGAAGGTGATCGCCGCGCGCAGGCTGCGCATCAGCCGAACCACTCTCCGAACGTCGGCACCTCGGTGATCCCTGCGCACGCCATCGCGACGAGCGGCACGGCCGCCATGGCACCGCTGCCCTCGCCGAGGCGCATGTCGAGGTCGAGCAACGGCTGCTTGCCGAGGCGTTCCAG
>JAOBWO010000133.1 GCA_025463415.1 Acidimicrobiales bacterium
TACGTCCGCAAGGGCGGTGCCGCCCAGGCCGACCTCGACGAGTGGTACGAGATCTTCCCCCGGCTCCACGAGCGGCGCGACCAGAAGGCGGGCAGCCTCTCCGGCGGCGAGCAGCAGATGCTCGCCATCGCGCGGGCGATGATGAGCAGGCCGAAGCTGCTCCTGTGCGACGAGCCCAGCCTCGGCCTGGCGCCGATCATCACCCAGGAACTGTTCAGCATCCTCGGCCGGCTCAACGCCGAGCGGGGTCTCTCGATCCTCGTGGTCGAACAGAACGCGAACCTCGCGGTGAAGATCGCCCAGAGCGTGTTCGTGCTCGAGACCGGGTCCATCGTCGCCTCGGGAACTGCCGAAGACATCGCCAAGGACGACACCGTCCGCAAGGCCTACCTCGGGTACTGAGCAGGAGACACCAATGGCCCATCTGCTGCAATACATCCTCAACGGTCTCGCCAACGGTTCGATGTACGCGCTCGTCGCGCTGGGCATCGTCGTCATCTACCGCGGCACCAACCACCTCAACTTCGCGCAGGGGGAAATGGCCCTGCTGGCCACCGCCGGGGCATGGTGGATCAACGACCGCGGCGTCCCGTTGGCGGCCGCGATCGTCCTCGCCGCGGCGATCGCGTTCGTCGGCGGAGGCGTGATCGAGTTCGGCCTGATCCGTCCGGCTGGAAAGAAGTCGCCGTTCGCGGTCGTGGTCGTCACGATCGGGTTGTTCCAGGGTCTCAACTCGTTCACGTCACTGCTGTTCCCGAAGGTCGGCGACGGCGTGAAGTTCGGGACGCTGTTCCCGAACAAGCCTGCCGACTTCTTCCGCCTGCCGGGCGGGGCGATCTGGCGCTACGAACGGATCGGGGTCCTCGTCACCGTCCTGGTCATCACCGGCCTGCTATTCGCGCTCTTCCAGAAGACCAAGGTGGGGCTGGCGATGCGCATGGTCGCCAACAACCCGGAGTCGGCCAAGCTCGCCGGTGTCCCGACCAACCGCATCCTGATGATGAGCTGGGGCCTCTCCGCCGCGATCGGCGCGATCGGTGGTGCGCTGATCGGCGGGATCAACGCGAACATCAACGTGTCGACGATGTTCGGCGTGTTCCTGCTCGCGTCCGCTGCGGCGACGTTGGGCGGCCTGGACAGTCCCCTCGGCGCCGTGGTGGGTGGCCTGTCCCTCGGCGTGATCGAGAGCCTCGTCTCGAACTACCCGAAGAACTGGGTGGCCAGCACCTACATCGGCGCGGACACGGCCATCGCGGTCGCGTTCTTGATCATCCTGGTGGTGCTACTCGTGCGACCCTCCGGCCTGTTCGGCAGCTCACGAGTGGAACGGGTGTAGGCCATGACGACCACCATGCAGAGCACCTCGGCGACCGCACCGAAGGCGTGGCCACGGCCGATCGTCGAGTCCAGTCCGCTCCACTGGGTGTTCCGCGTCATCGGCGTCGCCGTGATCGCGGCGGTCGCGATCTACGTCGGTCTGAACGCGACACCCTCCACGCTCGGCAACGTCACCGAGGCGTGCATCCTCGCGATCGCCGCCGTCGCGCTGAACCTGCTGCTCGGGTTCAACGGGCAGATCTCGATCGGACACTCCACGTTCGTCGGCCTTGCCGCGTTCGCGGCGGGCTACACCGTCAACTTCTGGCACTGGAACGCGTATTGGTCGCTCGTCCTGGGCATCGTGCTGTGCTTCGCGCTCGGCTTCGCGTTGGGGATGCCGGCTCTGCGCCTGAAGGGTCCGTACCTCGCCCTGGTCACCCTCGCCGTGGCGTTCGTCTGGCCGACGGTGGCCAAGAAGTTCCTCGCGCAGAAGGTCAAGAAGAACTCGCTGAAGGGCACCCACCTCTCGCCGCCGACGTGGACCGGGCTCGTGTCGAAGGGCAAGGACGCTCGCCTCGACAAGGCGATCTTCCTGTACTGGTGCGGCATCATCCTGCTCCTCGTCGCCTACGTCGTGGTCCGGAACCTCCGCAAGAGCCGCATCGGACGATCACTGGTCGCCGTGCGCGACAACGAGACCGCCGCGGCCGTGATGGGTGTCAACCTGAAGTTCACCAAGACGATCACGTTCGGTGTGTCAGCGGCGATCGCCGGCACGGCCGGATGGCTGTCCGCAGCTCGCCTCGATGTCTTCAACGACACGTCGTTCACGATCCTCAACTCGATCAAGTACCTGCTCGCGCTGTTCCTCGGCGGTGCAGCCACCCTCGTCGGCCCGATCGTCGGCGCGTTCGCCTACTTCTTCCTCGACGACTACCTCCGTTCACATGCGCCGCACTGGACCTGGCTGCCCGGCCAGTTGAGCAAGGGACCGATCGCCTCGTTCCTGCTCGGAGCGATCGTCATCGCCTTCGTGTTCATCGCCCCGTTCGGGTTGGTGGGGTTCGTCAAGGACCAGGCGCGTAGAGTGTTCATCGTCACACCGCGCCCACTCCGGCCGGCGCTGACACCATCGGTGCTCGACGATGAGCGCCCTGAGGAAACCAAAGGGGAGTAGACATGGTTCGAACGACCAAGCACCTGACGGCGCTGGCGGCTGTCGGGGTGCTCGCGCTGGCCGCGTGCAGCAGCGACAGCAAGAGCGCCACCTCGACCACCGTCGCAGCGGGCAGCACGGCGGCTTCGACGCCAGCGTCCACCGCCGACACCACGGCGGTCACGACCGCCGAGTCCACCGTGGACACGACCACCGGTTCGTCGACGGCCGACACCAGCGCCGACACCAGCGCCGACACCACGGTGGACACCACCGCCGACACGTCCAGCGACACCAGCACGCCGGCCACCGAAGCGGCCCCCAGCGAGTGGGCTGTCGACACGTCCAGCTGCTCGGACCCCGCTGCTGCCAGCGCGCCGATCACCGGCACGCTCACCATCGGCTCCGCCATGCCGTTGTCCGTCAGCCCTGCGGCTGCCGCGTTCGCGCCCGTGAAGGACGGCTTCGAGCTGTACTTCAAGTACGCCAACGACAACAACCTCCTGCCCGGCGTCACCCTCAAGCCCGACGTGCAGGACGACCAGTACGACGCCACGCTCACCCCGGGCGTGGTCTCGGGTCTGATCGACAGCGGTGCGAGCATCTTCTCCGGCATCATCGGCACGGCGAACAACGAAGCCGTCCGCGACACCCTGAACAGCGAGTGCATCCCGCAGATGCTCAACCTGTCCGGCGCCCCGGAGTGGGGCGACGTCGCGAACTACCCGTGGACGTCGGGCGCGCTGGTGCCCTACGACATCGAGGCCAAGATCTACTCGCACGCGCTGCTGAAGCAGATCGGTGCGGGCGGCACAGTCGGCATGTTCACGGTGAACAGCGAGTTCGGCAAGACGTTCGCCGACGGCTTCAAGGCCGCAGCTGCGGCTGACGGGCTGACGATCGTTGACGAGCAGACCATCGAGGAGACCGACTCCAACCCGCCCACCAACCAGGTCGGGGCGCTCGCTGCCAAGAAGCCGGCAGCTGTGGTCGCGGTCCCGCTGGGCGCACAGTGCCCGACGTTCCTCAAGGAGATGCAGAACGCCGAGGCCTCGACCCCGGACTGGAAGCCGATCGTCTACCAGACCAACACGTGTGCGTCGCGCCTGCTGATCAGCCTGCTGGCCGGTGAAGCTGGCACCGGGAT
Organism: Acidimicrobiales bacterium; assembly: GCA_025463415.1. Taxonomy (GTDB): domain Bacteria; phylum Actinomycetota; class Acidimicrobiia; order Acidimicrobiales; family Ilumatobacteraceae; genus WLMZ01. The sequence goes on from JAOBWO010000133.1 coordinate 3,624, forward strand.
CTACACCTCGGGCAACATCCTCGATCCGCAGGATCCCGCCAACGCGGACAGCCCCGGCGTGAAGACGTTCACGGACGCCTACAACGCAGCCGGCCTCAAGGGCGACATCGGCACCACGGCCGTCGGCTGGACGATCGCGGAGGTCACCACGGACATCTTGATCAAGGCCGCGGCAACCGGCACGCTCAGCAGGGAGAGCATCATCAACGCCTCCCGCAACCTGACCGTCACCCCGTCGCTGGCTCGCCCCGGCGCCGACTACAAGATGAACGGAGAGGCCGACCCGTACCCGTTCCAGACCCTCCAGGTCGAGCAGTGGGACAACACGAAGAACGCGTTCACCCTCATCGGCGACCCGGACACATCCGCCGAGAGCTGACCTCGGTCGACGACTGAACCTGTGCGATGCCGGCCCCCAGGGCCGGCATCGTCCGTTAGGGGGACGGCCGGGTCAGGACGTGACGGTGAGCAGGGGTGCGCCGAGGGTGGTCTCGTCGACGTCCAGGCCGAGCCCAGGGCCGGTCGGGGCGCTGCCGAAGCCGTTGACGCTGCGCGGCTGGTAGCCGGCGACATGCTCGTTGGTCCAGTCGTTCATGAACGACACGGTGAGGAGGGACTCGCTGCGCGTGCTGGCTGCGAGGTGGGCCGAGCACGCCGAGACGAGGTCGCCGCCCCACGTGTCCTCGATCGTCACCTGGATGCCGAGGTCCTGGGCGAGGTCGCGCATCAGCTTGGCCTTGGTCAGCCCACCGACCTTGCTGACCTTCAGGTTGAACGCTCCGGCACCGCCTTCGCGAACGGCACGGAGCATGGTGGGCACGTCGTGGACGACCTCGTCGTAGACCATCGGCAGCGTCGTCCGCTTGCGGACCTCGATGCACTCCTCCATCGTCGGGCAGGGCTGCTCGAAGTAGAGCCGGGGGAGGTCTTCCATCAGCCGCGCCGCGGTGATCGCGTCGTTGAGCCGCCAGCCGCAGTTGGCATCGGCGACGACGAGATCGTCCTCGCCGGTGGCCTCGATCACCTGCCGGGCACGCGCCCCGTCGACCACGGGATCCCCACCGACCTTGAGCTGGAAGCGGTGGATGCCCTCGGCCCGACGGGCCAGCACGTAGTCGGTCATCTCTGCCGGCGAGCCGAACGGCACGGCCATGTACAGCGGGAAGCGGTCCTGACGCAGCCCACCGAGCAACGTCGTGACGCTCGTCCCGAACGCCTTGCCGGTGATGTCCCAGCACGCGATGTCGACCGGGCTCTTGGCGTACTCGTGGCCCATCAGCGCCGCGTCCATGGCGTCGTTGACGGCAGCGAGGTTCGTCGGGTCCAACCCGATGACAGCCGGTGCCAGCAGCGCCAGTGCTGCCCGGGCGCCCCCGGCGTGGCTGGCGAGGTAGGTCGAGCCGAGCGGACAGACCTCGCCGTAGCCCTGCAGCCCGCTGTCGGTGGTGACCCTGACCACCGTCGACGGGAGTGAGTCGATGACCCGTCCGCCCGACATCACGTAGCTGCCGTGGACGTAGGTGAGCTCGACGTCGTACACGTCGACCTGGGTGATGCGCATCGGATCTCGCCTTCGTCGGGCTCGCCGTTGGCGGCGACGAACGGCGAACTTAGCCGCGTCGACGGCGGACGCGGAGGCCTGCCCGACCGAGCACGCCCAGCGCGATCCCGAGCGCGCCGACGGCCGCCGTCGTGCTCCGCAGCAAGCTCACAGCAGCAGCGATGTCGGCAGGCTCGGGCAGTCGACCGTCGCCGAGCACGCCGCGGTGTTCGACCGTGTCGCCATAGCGGTTGGCGCCGCCCAGCCGGATGCCGAGCGCAGCCGCGTAGGCGGACTCGATCACCCCGCCGTTCGGCGACGGGTGCTGCCCCGCGTCTCGTCGGACGGTGCGCAACACGGCAGCGGCACGGGCGGGTCGCACGGCCATGACGAGCGCGGCACCCATCCGCGCGGGCACCCAGTTCACCGCGTCGTCCAGCCGCGCACTGGCCCACCCGAAGCGCTCGTAGCGCTCGGAGTGATGGCCCACCATCGCATCGAGGGTGTTGATCGCCCGATGCGCACAGACGCCGGGGGCACCACCGACCCACGCCCAGAAGACCGGGGCCACCATCGCGTCGATCGAGTTCTCCGCAACGGATTCGATGACCGCACGGGCGATCTCGGCCGCGCTCAACCCGTCGGGTGACCGCCCCACCAACGTCGGGAGCCGAAGTCGAGCGCCGTCGAGGTCATCGGCCTCGAGCAGCCGGCCGATGGCCGTGGCCTCTTCGCCCAGCATCCGTCCCGCCACGCATGCGAACGTGGTGAGAGCGACCGCGCGGTCGCGGCCGAGCGCGCGCTGCAGACACCACCCGACGGCTCCCGCGCCGATCACCCCGATCGCACAGAACGCCACACCGGTGACGCGATCATCGCGGTGGATCCGCCGCTCGAACCGGTCCATCACCTGCCCGAAGCGAGCAACCGGATGCACTGCCAGGGGCGGCTCGCCGAGCACTCGATCGGCGCCCAGCCCCGCCGCGACCGCGATCGCCCGGTACGGCAGGGCGTGGCTCGCTCGACGCACCCTGCGACGTTACCGAGCGTCCCTCACGCCTCCAGGGATCGATCCGTGGGCGCGGCGTGATCGGTGAGCACCCTCGACCGACCGAGCATCGCAGCACCCGCTGCGCACACGCCGAGCGAAGCGACCGCTGCAGCCATGATCGCCGCGCCTTGGGCTGCGGTCAGCTGCCCGTTGCGGAGGCCGATCGACACGACGGCTGCGGGCACCCCGAGCTGGGCAGCGGCCAGCAGTGCCGTCGGGGGCGGGAGTCGCCAGATGCGGGCTGCCATCAGTCGCACGGCGACGCCGCTGGCGAGCACCGCGCCGCCGAGCACGAGCGCGCGTGGAGCATGGCCGATCGCACCGAGATCCAACCGGGCACCGAGGACCACGAAGAAGATCGGCACGAAGAACCCCTCACCGAGGCCGATCAGCTGTTGCGCCACGCGGCGTGGCTCACCCAGCGCAGTCACCGAGACACCGGTCGCGAAGCCGGCGACGAGGATGCTCGTGCCGAACCGCGTGGCCAGCCAGGCGAGCACGAAGAGGATGAGGATCGAGATCCGCAGATCGAGCGCCCAGCCTCGTTCCCGTGACTGCACGCGCAACTCCCGAACCGCGCGCCGCGACCGGATCAGCCGTCCACCCACGTACACGGCAGCAGCCCCGCCGATCACGATGCACCCGCCGGCGACGACCTTCGCGAGCCCACCGGTGGCCAGCACGATCGGCAGGCAGATGACCGTGGTGACATCGGCGATCGCGATCCAGCTGATGGCGACCAGGATCGGCGTGTCCGTCCGCCCGGTGGCCTGCAGGATCGGCAACGCGACGGCAGCCGAGCTGGTGCTGATCAGCACGGCCAGCACGAGGGGGCGGTGCAGGCCGGTGATGCCCTGCAGTCCGATGCCGACGCCGACCGAGATCGCCATGACGGTGCCCGCCGCGAGCGCCCCACGGGCCAACGCCGGCCGGATCGCCGGGTCGCGCAACGGCACGTGGGTGCCGACGAGGAACATCAGCATCGCGAAGCCGATGTTCGAGAACGTGTCCATCGCTGGCGTCGTGGGATCGATCCAGCCGAACCCGCTCACGCCGATCACCAGACCGGCCGCGATCTCGCCGACGACCGCCGGTGGCATGGCCCGATGCACCGAGCTCAGCGCCGGCCCGACCAACCCGGCGGCCACGAGAAGTGCGAGCACGCCGAAGGTCATCAGCTAGCGACCGTAGCGGCGCGACCGACATCCGCCGACGCGCTGCGATAGACACGACGCATCGATGTGCCCGTTTGCAGCTCATGACACCAACTGATCGCCGGCGATGGGTCCCGGCCGTCGCGGCCGTCGCGGTGCTCGCCGTGGTCGCCATCGCAGGCTCGGGCGGTGGGGGCAGCGGTGGTGATGCTGCCGGCACCCCGCCGTCGGGCTTCGGCGCGCTCGACGATCCGTCGCTCACCGCGCCCGCCGGGTCCGTGGATCCCGTGGTGGTCGCCACCGATCCGGCGGTGCCCAAGACACAACTCGCGTCCACGGTCGGCTACGGCTCGGCCGGGCCGGACGTCAAGGCCGTGCAGCAACGGCTGACCGATCTGAAGTTCGCGCCGGGTCCGGTGGACGGGCAGTTCGGCGGCACCACCCAGCAGGCCGTGTGGGCCTTCGAGAAGCTCGTCATGAAGACGCCACGCGCGGAGGTGACCGGCAAGGTCACCAACGACATGTGGCAGTTGATGCAGGACAACCTGGCCATCGGGCCGCAGCGCACGACCGGCGCGGGCACGACGCACATGGAGGTGTACCTGCCCCAGCAGATCGCGGCGGTCTTCACCGACGACCGTCCGGTGCTGATCACGCACATCTCGTCGGGCGTCGAGAACCCGGACCGGACGCCCATGAAGTGGTGCGAGACGGTCACCTACAACACCGACGAGTACGGGCAGGCGCTGCCGGCGCCGGTGGAGAAGGCGGTGTGCGCGCTCGCCAAGACGCCCGGCGGCATCTTCGCGTTCAATCGCCGCTACACCGGTGACCGGATCGGACCGCTGGGTGGGATGACCAACCCGGTGTACTTCAACTACGGCATCGCCATCCACGGCGCCGCGAACGTCCCCAAGGAGCCCGCGTCACACGGATGCGTGCGGATCAACCAGACGGTCGCCAAGTTCTTCCCATCGCTCGTGAAGAACGGGGATCGGGTCTACGTGTGGGGCGAGGACGGCCGCCAACCCGAGGCGTACAGCAAGGACGACTCACTGCCGTCGTTCAACTACCCCGACCCGGACGCCACCACGACGACCTCGAGCACCACCACCACGATCGCGCCGACCACCACCGTCGCTCCCAGCACCACGACGCCGAAGACCACCACCACGGTCGCGACGCCATCGGCGACGACGACTGCGGTGCCGCCCACGACGGCCGCGGCCCCACCTTCCGCCACGACGGTGCCCGCGACCACCACGACAGCACTGGCGACGATCGGCACCCTCTGACGTTTCGCAGGTGGCGCGCCGCGGGTACGGACTGCACATGTCCAACGACCGCGACCTGACGCCCGACACGACCAACAGCACGGCACCGAGCGACGGCGAGGAGTTCATCGACGCGCAGCCGGATCGCGCCCCGACGCCGGCCGAGTCATCCGCTGCCGACCGCGCTGCGAAGGACGTGGATGTCGACGAGGTGGCCAAGCACTACGAGGAGATGATCGAGCGGGGCACGAACGTCGCTGGCGAAGGCCAGATCGAGCCCGACTGAACCGAGCGCGCCGGCTCGGAGTCCGGTACCGACGCCCACTCGTGCCGAACGATCTGCACCGGGTGGTGGATCATGTCGCCGGTGATCAGCGCGACCTCACTGCGCGATTCGACGCGCACGCTGACGTGACCGGGGTGTGCACACCACCGAGTTGACGTCCGACGGGTCGAAGCCCGCCTCGCGCAGGGACGCAAGGTGTCGGTGCGGAGATCGCTGAAGTACGGCAACTGGTGGTCGTTGCCGAAGCAGGTGTCGACCAGCACGCGGCGCCCACCGGATCGGATCGCGAACGTCTGGATCGCTATCCGCAGCAGCATGGTGTCGGTGAGGTAGTCCGGCTGCAGGATCGAGAGCTCGTCCGAGAGGGCGTCCCCATCGAAGTCGCGGACGAGCACCGAAGCGGGCACGTCGAACGCGACCTCGGTCACGCACGTGATCTCGACATCGCCGACCCGCCACCGCTGCGCCATGTGATCCCTCGTCGGTGCGTCATTATGGTGCCGTGATCTTGTCGCGTGAGCCCGTCGAGATCGCTACCAGCGACGAGCTGAGCCGGTGGGTCGACGCGACGGTTGCGGACCTGTTCGCGTGGCTGTGTCGGATCGTCGGTAGCGCGCGCGCCGAGGAGGTCCTGCCTGAGGTGTACCGGACGATCGGCGCATCCGCTCGCTCCGGAGCGGATCGCATCGACATGCTCGGCACCTGCGCAGTCGCCTGTCGACTGGTGATCGCCCACGACGCGCCCGGGGCCGGTGCCGGTGCGTCGACCGTGATGGAGCGTGCGGTAGTGGACCTCCGCGTGGTGCGCGGCGGCTCCGACGCAGACATCGTCGCGATCACCGGCTGCCTCGAGCAGGACGTCGATTCGATGTTGGCATCCGCCGAGCAGATGTGGCGAACGATGCAGCCGGCGTCGACCGTCGACGACTGGTTGCGCGGCCGCGAGACGTGGCTCGACGATCTGCTGCGCGAGGCATGTCGCAAAGCGGCGCTGGGCGACCGAGGCGAGCCACTCGACCGGACTGCAGGGCGTCGCCAGGCCGGAGGCGGTCGTGGGTTCGTCGCCGCGATGATGGTGGCCGTTGCTGCGATCGTCGGCGTCGTGGCCTGGAGGACCACCGACCGCTCGCAGCAGACGTCCGCCGCGGCAACCTTCGGGACCGCCTTGTCCGGCAACAGGACATCCCACGAGTTCGACCCGACCCATCCCTTCCCGGTGCAACGGCCCGGCTACGTGCTGCCGATGAGCGACGTCAGTGCGCTCGTGGCGAGCGCAACCGAGCGTCCGGCCGCCAACGAGGCCATCGCCGAGCCGGTGGGTTGGTTCGAGGTGTGGGCCGAGCCGACTGCCACCCACTTCGCGAGTCGGTGGTTCGCCGCGGTGACCTCGCGATGTGCGCAGTCGGGCCAACTGCTCCAGGACGCGACCCGGATGACGATCGGAGATCGCCACGCGCTGCTGATCGTCGGGCAGTTGGGCGAGCTGACGATCGAGGTCGCCCCCGGCGACGACTCGCTCACCAGCCGCTCGCTCGAGCTCGTCGGCCACGGCTTCACCTCGGCCGAGCTCGTGCAGCTGGCGGGTTCGCTGCAGCTCGACCTGGAGCTCAGCAGTCCGGACGCGCCACCGCCGCCCAATTGCGGCAAGACGGGCGTGCCGGACGGCATGCAGTTCGATGCCTCGTCGGCCGGCGAGTTCGCGCACCTGGAGCGGGTGGTGTCCAGGCCTGCGTTCGGCGGGAGTGTGCTCGATCAGCTCGCTGCGCGCACGAGCCGCACGACCACCTACGGCGGGCGCGACGGCGGTGGAGCAGGGGTCACCGTCGAAGCGCGGGACGCGGATCCGGACCTCGTCCGGCTGCAGCAGATCCTGCTCGTCAGCCCGCTCGACCCCGCAGCGCCGATCAGCCCGGTCCGCGCCGCGACGGTGGGCGACCGGGTGATGACCGTCAGCGCAATGCCCGGCGAGGAGGGCGATCACTCCGCACAGATCACGTTCACCACCGATGTCGACTCCGTCACCGTCAGCACGTCGAACACGACCACATTTCCACTCGAGCAGCTGATCGCTCTCGCCGGCGCCGCTCGCCCGGCGACGCCCGAGCAGTGGTACGACCTGAGCGGTGAGCGCCACACACCCCCGCAACCCGTCATCACCACGGTCGTGCCCGGGACCGAGCCGCCGCTGCAGTTCCAGCCTGAGTCGATCGAATTCGCGACGGCAGATGGCGATATGTGGAACGTGTTCGTCGTGGGACGCACGATTCTCGACGTGTCGTCGCGTGGCGTCGGCGGTGGGATCGCGCGGGGTCCGTTGACCGTCGACGCGGACACGACCGTGCTGCAGTGGGAGAGCCCCAGCGAGACCGTCCTGCTGATCGCACTGACCGACCCGGGCACGGGTCACTCGGTTCGACTCACCGTCGGCGACGACGTGCGGTCGGCCGTACCACTGGTGATGGTCCCCGACGCTGCGATGTCCCTGGCGATCGTGACGTTCACCGATCTCGCTCCGTACCACCTCGATCTGCTCGACGAGCTCGGAACGCCCGTGCGGGTGCTGTCTCCCTGAGCACCGCGCGCGGCATGAGCACGCGCGCACCCCGCTGAATGAGCACGCGCTGCTCATCACCCCGACGCGCTTCGAGTTGATGATCACTGGCAACCGAGCGCACAACGTCGTGCGCCGGATCCAACAGGAGCAACACTCATGAAGAAGTTCAACACCCCCCGTTCCACCCGTGCACGCTTCGCCCTCGGCGGCGCGCTCACCCTCGCCATCGGCCTCGGCGGCGCGCTGACGCTGGTCCACGCAGACGCCGGCGCATCGCAGCCGTCGGCACTCGTGGCGATCACACCGTGCCGACTCGTCGACACCCGCGCCGATCAATCGGTCGGCACGCGCAGCTCGCCACTCGGCGCAGCCGAGATCGCCGACTTCGCCGTCAGGGGCGACAACGGCAACTGCTCGATCCCCGCGAACGCCACCGGCATCGTGTCCAACATCACCGCCGTCAACGGCACCGCCGGCAGCTTCCTCACCGTCTATCCCGGTGACGCTCCGCAGCCGCTGTCATCGAACCTCAACTGGACCGCGAAGAGCCCGGCAACACCCAACCTCGTCACCGTCGGCCTCTCCGCCACCGGTGGGATCAAGGCCTTCAACCACGACGGAACCGTCGACGTGATCATCGACATCGTCGGCTACTACCAGCGGTCCGGTGCCGGCGGCGGCGGGGCGCAGGGACCGCAGGGTCTGCAGGGGCCCGCCTCGTACGACAAGATCCCGTCCGGCAAGACCGTCGTCGGCTTCGAGGCCTACGACGCCGATGCCACGATGGCGAACTCGGTGCACAACTTCATCGTGCACCTGCCCGGCAAGGCGGGCGTCAACCTCACCGATGCCACCGTGAACTTCGCCAACACCTTCACGCCCACCACGCCGGAGAACGACGTCGCGTGCACCGGCACGTTCGCCGCACCCACCGCTCCCGTCGGCAAGGTGTGCCTGTACCTCAGCCCGAAGCTGTCGCTCAACAAGGTCTACGGCTTCGGCGTCACGGCGCTGAAGGACACGGCGTTCGACGTGGCGATCAACACCAACCTCGGCGACAACTACGTCGAGCTGACGTGGGCCTACACCGCCCCGTGATCGACAGCGGGGAGAGCATCCCGCGATCCAGAGATGACACATGAACGACGAGGAGCCCGGTGACGCGAAGGCGTGCACCGGGCTCCTCCGCGTCGTACAGCACCCGTTAACGTGCGCGGCGATGCCGATCACCGTCACCACGCTGGGAACCGGCAACCCGCTTCCCGATCCGAACCGGGCCGGGCCTTCGACACTCGTCGTCGCCGGCGGCACGCGATTGCTGTTCGACGCGGGTCGCGGAGTTCTGATGCGCCTGGCGGCAGCAGGCGTGCTGCCGATGATGCTCGACGCAGTGCTGCTCACCCATCTCCACAGTGACCACATCACCGATCTGAACGACGTGATCACGACGCACTGGGTGATGACCGCAGCGCCGACACCGCTGCACATCTATGGGCCGCCACGGACCCAGGAGATCGTCGACGGCATCCTCGCGATGCTGGCTCCCGACTTCTCCTACCGCCTCGCTCACCACGACGACCTGAACTGGTTGCCCGTGATCGAGGTCCACGAGTTGACACCACCGACCGAGCTCCAGATCGGCGAGGCGCGGGTCATCGCGCGCAGCACCGACCATCGCCCGGTGGAACCGACGATCGGATACCGGATCGAGCACGGCTCGGCCAGCGTCGCGATCGCCGGCGACACGGTGCCGTGCGCCGGCCTCGACGAGCTGTGCGCGTCGGCAGACGTCTACGTGCAGACGGTCATCCGCGACGACCTCGTCAAGCTGATCCCGAACGGTCGCATCCAGGACATCCTCGACTACCACTCGAGCATCGAGCAGGCCGCTGTCACGGCGGCTCGCAACGACGTGGGAACGCTGCTGTGCACGCATTGCGTGCCGGCGCTGCAGCCGGCGATGGCCGACGAATGGCGGGCGATCGCCGCCGCCCACTTCGATGGAGCGATCGTGATGGCCGACGACCTGACCGCGATCACCGTCGGCAGCTGATCCCTGCGCGGCTCAGACCTCCCACGCCTCACCATCGGGGCTCGCGATCACCACCGTGTACCCGTCGGGATCCTTGATCCACAGCTCGCGGTGGGCGGGCCCGTTGCCGGCGCCCTCGGCCGGGTTGCGCATCACCGCGTTCACGACCGGAGCGTCGAGCTCGGCCGCACGCGCCACCGCGCCGTCGAAGTCGGCGACATCGCCGAACCAGACCAGCACGCCGTTGCCGACCCCCACGCTGGGATCGCTGATCTGGCCGTGATCGTGCTCGACCTCGTGGTGGTGGAGCTGCAACGCCAGCTCGCCATCGGCCAGGAGCCGCTCGTAGTGCGGGCCCCCGTGATCGCTCCGCAGCCCGAGCACATGCTGGTACCAACGGCTGGACGCCTCGACATCGCGCACCGTCAGCAGCGTCTGGGTGCGCGCCGTGCGAGTCGGCACGAAGATGCCGATCCGGTTGCCGGCGGGGTCGTCGATCTCGACCAGCCATCGCGCGCGTTGGTCCATGCGCGGCCGGCCGTGCACGACGCCGCCATTCGCCACGACTGCGCCCAGGGTGTTGTACAGGTCGTCGGCGCAGAGCCAGAGCACTGCACCCGAATCACCGCTCGGCGCTCGGTCGGTGACCCACTGCCCGATCAGGCCGGGCGCTTCGAAGCTGCCGTGCTCCAGCTCACCGCTCCACCCGAACACGGCCCCGTAGAAGGCCAGTGAACGGGCGATGTCGACGGCCGGCAGTTGCAGGTAGCCGAGCTGGCCTCGCGGCGGCGTCTGGCGTGATGGACGTCGATCGTTGCGACTCATCGACCAAGCGTAGAAGCTTTGCGGACGGGCATGCGGCGTTGCTTCGGTGTGACCGAGGTGAGAGCGCGCGGTCAGCGGACCGGCGTGACCTGCACGGGGAAACCGTTGACGGCCGCATTGCCGGACGGCACGTCGACGAACCTGCCCGGCGCGAGCAGGTTGCTGTTCACGCCGGCGTGGCTCTCCGCGATCGCAAGGCGCGTGCCCGGCCGATCGTGCCCCCAACCGTGAGGCAGGCTGACCACGCCCTGGCGGATCTCGTCGCTGAGCTCCACCGCGGCCTCGACGGAGCCGACCTCGGAGGTGACGCTCACCATGTCGCCGTCCACCAGACCGAGATCGAGTGCGTCCTGCGGGTGCACGATGAGCGTGCACCGCGGTCGGCCTGTGACGAGCACGTTCACGTTGTGCATCCACGAGTTGTTGGAGCGCACGTGCCGCCGGCCGATCAGGACCAGGTTCGGTCGGGGCTGCCCGACTCGTTCCAGCAGCCGCGGCACGTCGTCGAGGATGTTGTCGTGCGCCAGCTCGACATCGCCCGATGCCGTCCGCAGGATGTCGTCGATGCACGCCACCATCGGACCGAAGTCGATGCCGTGCGGGTGTTCGGTCATCAGCTCGGCCAGGGTCAGCCCACCCGGACGCGCGCCGTAACCGTCACCCCACGGCGACATCCGGATCGTCAGGTCGACGATGCGGTCCGGCCCGGTGAAGGCGATCTGATCGGCGACGTCCGCGGCCACCACACCGTGTCGCTGGGCGCGCTCTGCGAACAGCATGTCGTCGAACGCCGCGACGTCGACATCCGCTGCAGGGATGCCGGCCAGGATCGCGCCGAGGCGGATCAGGATCTCCCACTCCTGCGGGCGGTCGTCGCGGGGGAAGATCGCCGGCGACCAACGCGCCCCGCTGCGCACGGCGAAGGCCCAGAGCGCTTCGTCGCAATGCGGCTGCTCCAACGCCGAAAGCCCGGGCAGGATCACGTGTGCGTGGCGTGACGTCTCGTTGATCCAGTTGTCGACGCTGATCATCGCGTCCAGCATCGGGAGGGCTGCCTCGAGGCGGCCCGCATCGGGGGCCGACAGCGCAGGGTTGCCGGCCATCACGACCAACCCGCGCACGCGTCCCTCGCCCGGGGTGGCGATCTCCTCGGCGAGGCACGACAGCGGTGCCTGACCGAGCACCTCTGGCGCGTTGCGGACCCGGGTGTGCCACCGCGCGGGCTTCATCGGGCCGCGCTTGCGAGCGGTGCGCGAGATGGCCGCGATCGCCGGCGTCGGGAACATCGCCCCACCCTCCACGTCGAGGTGGCCGGTGAGCACGTTGACGACATCGACCGCCCACGACGCGATCGTGCCGAACTCCTGGTTGCACAGCCCGATCCGGCCGTACACGACGGCCCGCTCGGTGCTCGCCAACTCGCGCGCCAGTTCTCGAATCCGTGCCGCCGGCACGCCGCACGCAGCCTCGACCGCCTCCGGCGTGAACGCGCTGGCCGCAGCGAACACCTCGTCGACGCCTTGCACCCTGCCGTCGAGCGCGCCCAGGCGGGTCAGCCCCTCTGTGTCCAGCACGTTGATGATCGCCAGCAGGAACGCTGCATCCATGCCGGGCACGATCGAGATCCACTCGTCGGCACGCTCGGCCGTTCCCGTGCGGCGCGGATCGATCACGATCGTGCGCCCACCGCGCTCGCGTATGCGGTCGATCTCGCCGAGGATGTCGGGGCAGGAGAACAACGACCCGTTCGACGCATGTGGGTTGGCGCCCATCACCACGAACAGGTCGGTGCGATGGATGTCCGGGATGGGCAGGCTCCACGGGTTGCCGAACAGCTGCGCGCACGCGACGTTCTTCGGCCACTGATCCACCGTTCCGGCCGACCAGATCACGGGCATGCGCGGGATGCCGACCACCGCGCCGGTGTAGCGACTCAACGAGTAGTTGTGGACGGCGGGATTGCCGACGTAGGCCGTGATCGCCCGGATGCCGTCCTGCTCCAGGATCGGACGGACCAGCTCTTCGCAACGGGCGAAGGCCTCGTCCCACGAGACCTCGCGCCACTCCTCGCCATCTCGGACCATCGGGGCCTGCAACCGATCCGGATCGTGGTGGAGGTGGCCCAGCGCTGCACCTTTGGGGCACAGGAAGCCCTTGCTCCAGACATCCGCCCGATCACCGCGCACCCGCGTCACCCGGTCACCCGTGGTCTGGATCTCCAGCCCGCACATCGCCTCGCACAACGGGCACGTGCGCAGGTGAGTCCGCACCGTCTCGTCCCGTTCCACGCCGCCGTCCGTCACCGACCGGACCGTACTCCGGTCGGTGATCCGGCCCGGA
>JAOBWO010000135.1 GCA_025463415.1 Acidimicrobiales bacterium
AAGGGGGGACTTGAACCCCCACGGGATTTCTCCCACTAGCACCTCAAGCTAGCGCGTATACCTATTCCGCCACTTCGACGTGGTGACCTACGAGGCTATCGCAGGCTCAGTTGCGTACCAACAGGAAACCAAGCGCGACCACGGTGAAGATCCAGATCAGCACGAAGACAGTCGTGATGCGGGTCAGGTTGCGCTCGGCCGAGGTGGATCCCAGTGCTGCGCCGCCGCCGCCGCCGAACATGTCGGAGAGGCCGCCACCACGTCCGCTGTGCATCAGGATGCCCGCGACCATGCCGAACAGCGAGATCACGTTGACGATGATGGTGACGTAGAGGACGAGGTCGCGCACGGTTGACGAGCCTACCGGCGCAGCAGACTATCCAGCCACCGTGGGAAGGCCCTCCACGGCAACGGCAGCGAAGTGGCAGGCGACGGGATGGCCCTGGCCACGGTCGATCAACGCCGGCTCCTCCTGCGCACAGATGTCCTGGGCGATCGGGCAGCGGGTGCGGAACCGGCAGCCGCTGGGCGGGCTGACCGGCGAGGGCACGTCGCCCTGCAGGACCACACGCCGGCGGGCTCGCTCCGTCTTCGGATCGGCCACCGGAACGGCTGAGAGCAGCGCCTGCGTGTAGGGGTGCGAGGGCTTGTCGTAGACCTCATCGCGATCGCCGATCTCGACGATCTTGCCGAGGTACATCACGGCGACACGGTCGGAGATGTGGCGGACGACGGAGAGGTCGTGGGCGACGAAGAGGTAGGCCAGGCCGAGCCGGTCCTGGATGTCCTCGAGCAGGTTGACGACGCCGGCCTGGACCGACACGTCGAGGGCGGAGACGGGCTCGTCGAGCACCACCAGCTTCGGGTTCAAGGCGAGCGCGCGGGCGATGCCGATGCGCTGACGCTGACCACCGGAGAACTCGTGCGGATACCGGTTGCCGTGCTCGGGGTTGAGGCCGACCTCTCGGAGGAGGCTGGCTACCCGGTCGGCCGCCTCGGAGCCGGACACCCCTTGGATCTTCAAGGGCTCGGCGATGGTCGAGTTGATCTGCATGCGCGGGTTGAGCGACGCATAGGGATCCTGGAAGACCATCCCCAGGTCCTTGCGCAGCGGGCGCATCTGACGCGCCTTGATGCCGACCAGTTCGGTGCCGTTGAAGATCACCGAACCCGACGTCGCCGGCTGGAGGTTGAGGACGGCGCGACCGGTGGTGGACTTGCCGCAGCCGGACTCGCCGACGAGGCCGAGTGTCTGCCCGGGCAGGATGTCAAAGCTGATATCCGAGACGGCTTGGATCTGAGCGACCACACGCGAGATGAGTCCCCCGCTGCGGATCGGGAAGTTCTTGACCAGGTTGCGCACCCGCAGCAACGGCTCGACCGTGCCGGTGGGGGTCGCCAGCACCGCAGCGCCGGACGAGGTGGTCGACACGTCGCTCATTCGGGCACCGCCGTCGCCGAGAAGAGCCGCAGCGGGTCTTCCATCGCCGCGAGCTCGTCGGAGTGATGGCATGCGGCGACGTGGCCGGGACCGACCCGCAGCAGCGGCGGATCGACGGTCTCGCAGAGCGTGCCGTCCGACAGCGGGCAGCGTGGCGAGAACGGGCAGCCGGGCGGCACGTTGATCAGTGATGGCGGCGCACCGCCGATCGGCTTCAGCCGGGCACCAGCGGCGGGATCCTGGGTGTGCACGGGAATCGAGCCGAGCAGTCCGATGCTGTAGGGCATGCGCGGCGTGTAGAACACGTCCTCGGCCGTGCCGCTCTCGACGACCTTGCCGGCGTACATCACCTGCATCCGGTCGGTGATCCCGGCCACCACGCCGAGGTCGTGCGTGATCAGCACGATCGCGGCATCCAGCTGGTCCTTGAGATCGATCAGCATCTCGAGGATCTGGGCCTGCACCGTGACATCGAGGGCCGTGGTGGGCTCGTCGGCGATCAACACGTCGGGGTTGTTGGCGATCGCCATCGCGATCATCACTCGTTGGCGCATGCCGCCGGAGAACTCGTGCGGGTAGTTGTCCACGCGCGTGGAGGCCTGGGGGATCCCGACCATGTTCAGCAGCTCGACCGAGCGGCTGCGGACCTGCTTCTTGTCGAAGTGCTTGTTGTGCGCCTTGATCGCCTCACCGAGCTGCCAGCCGACCCGGTAGACCGGGTTCATCGCGGTCATCGGATCCTGGAAGACCATCGCGATCTGGCGGCCGCGGACGGCGCGAAGCTCCTTCGGCTTCAGACCGATCAGCTCACGGTCGCGGAACTTGATCGAGCCGGTGATGCGCGCCGACTTGGGAAGCAGGCCCATGATCGCCATCGACGACACCGACTTGCCGCAACCGCTTTCGCCGACGACGCCGAGCACGTCGCGAGGACGCACGTCGAAGGAGACGCCGCGCACGGCCTTGACGACACCGTCGTCGGTCGGGAACTCGACGGTGAGGTCCTTGACCGAGAGGATGGGGGCGACCTCGTCGCTCATGCGCGCACCCTGTTCTGCTTGGGGTCGAACGCGTCGCGGAGACCGTCGCCGATGAAGTTGATCGTCAACGAGATCAGGCACAGCACCAGCACCGGCCACCAGAACTCGTTCGGGTACGTGGTGGCCTTGCCCTTGCCGACCTCGATGATCTTGCCGAGCGACGTGTCCGGAGGTTTCACGCCCAGGCCGAGGAACGACAGCGCCGCCTCGCCCAGCACGGCAGCGCCCACGGCCAGCGTGGCGTTGACGATGATCGGTCCGATCGTGTTCGGCAGGATGTGCCGGAAGATGATTCGCGGCGCCGAGGCGCCCACCGAACGAGCCGCTTCGACGAACTCTTTCTCACGCAACGACAAGAACTCGCCACGGATGACTCGAGCGATGCCCATCCACGCGAACATCGCCAGGAAGAACGACAGGTACAACCACGTCGAGCCCTTCACGTTGCGTTGCAGGGCGGCGACCGCAGCAAGGTACGGAATGACGAGCATCAGGTCGGTGAAGCGCATCAGCGCGTTGTCGACGCCGCCGCGGAAGTAGCCGGCAACGGCCCCGACGATCACGCCGAAGGTGACGCTGAGCACCACGACGACGAGGGCGATGCGGATCGAGTACTGCGTCCCGCGCATCACCAGGGCGAGGACGTCGTAGCCCTTCTGCACGCCGAACGGATGGTTCCAGGACGGGCGGATCCAGTCGTTGCTCGCGCCGGCCGGCTTCTTCAACACCTGGTCGTACTTGTACTTCCAGAGGTACGGCCCGATGAACGCGAACAGGACCAGCAGCGTGAACACCACGAGGCTGACCATCGCCGGCTTGTGTCGCGAGAACCGACGGGCAATCGTCTTCCACTGCGTGCGCTGCTCGACGGTGAACTCGCGCTCGACCGAATCATGATCGGTGAGCGTGTCGAGGAGGATCTCTTCGGACACGTCCGAATCGATCTCGGGCGTGGGGATCGGTGGGTTGATCACAGTCGGATCCTCGGATCAAGTACGGCGTACAGGATGTCCGCGACCAGGTTGAACAGCACGACCGCGATGGCGGTGACCGCGAACCAGCACAGCAGCAGGTTCGGATCGACCTTGGTGACGGCATCGACGAGCACGCGACCCATCCCCTTCCACTCGAAGATGGTCTCGGTGAGGATCGCGCCACCGATCAGACCGCCGAAGTCGATCGACACCACGGTGACGACGGGGATGAGCGCGTTGCGGAAGGCGTGCTTGAGGATGACGCGCTTCTCGTCGAGGCCCTTGGCCCTGGCGGTGCGCACGTAGTCGGCGTTCAGCGTCTCGAGCATGGTGGCTCGGGCGAATCGGGCATAGCCGGCGAAGGTGATCAGCACGAGCGTCAGCGTGGGCAGCGCAGCGTGCGTCAGAAAGTCAGTGGTGGCCGGGATCAGGCCACAGTTCTGGGGTTTTCGAACAGTGCAGAAGTTGGCGGTGGACTCGCCAATCGTTTTCAGGAGTGGGTTCTTCTCCCGTCCGAGCAGCCGGTTGAGGCGGATCGCGAGGAAGAACTTGAGGAACGAACCGACCGCGAGGACGGGCAGCGAGTAGAGCAGGAACGACCCCGTCGTGGCACCGTGGTCGAACCACGAGTACTGCTTGACGGCGGAGATGATGCCGATCGTGACGCCGATCAGCACCGAGCAGATCTCGGCGAACACCACCAGCTTCAGCGTCACGCCAAGGCTGCGGCTGATCTGGTCCCAGACGGCCTTGTCCTTGATCGTGCGTCCCCAATCGCCGTGGATCGCGTGGGTGAGCCACGAGAAGTACCGCTCGAAGAACGGCTTGTCGAGACCGAGGCGATGCTCCTGCAGGGCGATCTGGCCCTTCGGGACGTTGATCTTCGTGCGCAGGTCCTCCAACGGGTCACCCGTGTTCACCACGAGGATGAAGGCGATGAACGACGCCAGGAACAGCAGCGGTATCGAGACCAGGATCCGTCTGACGATGAACGAGAACAACCGCTGTACTCCCTTGGCTGGAACGCACGGACAACTGAACCAACTCAACCGATCGGGGCGCTGGACGGATCCAGCGCCCCGAAACGGCTACTTCATTGCGAACGAATTGCTGAGCTCAGCTCAGCTGATCGTCCAGGTGTTGGCATTCCAGGTGAGGCCCTGGGTTCCGTTGTACACGGGCCCGGACAGGTTCGACGACCATGCCGGCATGTCCGAGAGCTGGAACAGCGGGATGGTGTAGACGTCGCCGAGGATGTCGGCGTCGACCTGCTGCATCTCCTTGAGGCGGCTTGCCTCGTCCAGGTCCTTGTTGGCCTTGAGGTACAGGTCGGTGACGTCCTGGTTCACGTAGGCCTGGTAGTTGGCGCCGCCGCCGATGCTGTACGCACCGGTGTTCGAGGACAGCAGCGGGTTGCCGACCCAAGCGAACAGTGCCACGTCGTAGTCACCGATCGGGAGACGCTCGGCGTTGAACTTGGTGTCGCTGTCCTCAGTGATGTCGAAGCCGGCCTGCTTGCAGGAGGCGATGACGTTCTGGGTCTCGTCCGAACGACGCTGGATGCCCTTGTG
>JAOBWO010000139.1 GCA_025463415.1 Acidimicrobiales bacterium
TGGTGCTCGAGAACTCGGCCGATTGTGCCCACTTCAGGTTCACTCACGGGGCGCCGGAGTATCCCCGGCTCGAATCGTTCTCGACCGTCGGCACCCGTTGGCACGCTCGGATCGCGTTCATCTCGCCGCGCACCAAGGAACCGACGCTGCACGTGCTCAACACCAACACGGGCATCGGCCTGACGGCTGCGGTGTTCGACAGTCCGCGCCAGCACTACCGACTGGTCCTCTCGGCAACGCCGATCGACGACGAGCGATCGGACCTTCGAGTCAGCTACTACTTCGCCCGCGACGGCGCCACGGGCAACACGCTTCCCGAGGACGTGGCCCGGATGGCGGCGGCGTCGGAGCCGCTGTTCGAGGAGGACGCCCGCATCTGGCGACATCAGGCGTTCGTGCAGCGGCCGGTCTACGCGAAGGAGGATCGCGCCGGTTACAGCGCGCTGCGCAGCTGGTGCGAGCAGTTCTACGAAGCGCCGCCCGGCGTCAACCCACTCGAGGTGGTGGAGGAGTCGATCACGGACGGCGTCGCAGCAGGATCTCCTGGGTGACCATCGCGCCGAGCTGACCGTCCTGTTGGTGCATCGAGCCGGCGTAGAGGCCGCGCGCGCCACCGGCCATCAGCGGCCACATGTGCAACAGCGTCCAGGCGTCGGCCCGGATGGCGCCGTGGAACCACATCGAGTGATCGAGGCTCGGGCCGCCACGGGGCAGGTCGGTCCGGTCGAGCGTCATGAACCCGCTGCCGATGTCGGACAGGTAGGTCAGCGCGCAGCAGTGCGTCAGCCGATCGTCGCCGAGCGGATCGACTGCACGCAGCCACACCGTGCTGCTGTAGTGGTTGCCGGCGTCATCGACCTGGGTCGGCGGCACGACGCGCGCGTCGGCGCGCGGAAAGTTGGCGCTGTGCGGCTCGGGCACGCAGGACTCGGGATCGATGAGGCCGTCGCGGATGGGCATCTCGTAGGTGCCGCCGGCCTCGTCGATGTGGAACGACGCCGTCATCTCGAAGATGACGGCACCGTTCTGCATCGCCCGAACTCGGCGGGCCGAGAACGACCGCCCGTCGCGGTCGCGCTCCACGGCGAAGATCACCGGCTGGGCCGGCAGCCCGGGACGGAGGAAGTAGCCGTGCAGCGAGTGCGGCGCACGGTCCGTGGCCACGGTGAGCCCCGCGGCCTTGAGCGCCTGGGCAGCGACCTGACCGCCATAGAGGGCCGGCTCGCCGTTCACCTTCACGTCGTTCACACCTCGGTAGAGGTCGCGATCGAGCTGCTCCAGGTCGAGGAGCTCGGTCATCGTCTGCACGTCCGATCCGCTCAGGGAGCACCACGCTCGTCGAACAGGCCGGCAAAGGCTTCGATGAACTCCAGCGCTGCCGGTGCCGGCGCCCATGGGCCCGCGACGATGGTCCAGGACGCGCCCAGCTCGTGGATCTGGCCCAGCTGATCGCGATGCCGTTCAGCGTCTGCGTCGACCGAGGTGATCGAGTCGACCAGGTACGGCACGGCGATGTCGATTGCCGCAGCGCGGTCACCCGCGAGATCGCGCAGCTTGCGCACCCGGTCGGCAACCCCTGCCAACGAATCGATGAACGGCGTGCGGGTGGTGGTGGCCATCTCCGGGGGACCGAGCAGCGGCATCCAGCCCTGAGCGCCCGCCGCGACGCGGCGCAGCGTCAGCGCCGAGTTGCCACCGATCCAGATCGGGATGGGGTCTTGCACGGGTCGAGGCAGGGCGAGCACGTCGCGGGCGTTGAAGTGCTTGCCGGCGTAGCTGAACCGTTCGCCGCTCCAGTGCATCGGCAGCACATCGAGCGCCTCGTCGAACAGCTCGTTGCGTTCCTCGAAGTCGGTGCCGAGCGCGAAGAACTCGGCCTTGAGGTACCCGGTGCCGACGCCGAGGGTGAACCGCCCGTTCGACATGCGATCCACGGTGGTGGCCGCCTTGGCCAGCAACAGCGGGTTGCGGTACGGCACGACCGCGAGGTACGTCAGCAGACGCAGCCTCTGCGTGACCGCGGCAGCAGCCCCGAGCGCGACGAACGGATCGAGCGTCTGATGACCGCCGACGCTCAGCCAGTTGGCGCCGGGTGCCGGGTGCTCGGTGAACGACAGCCCGTCCCAGCCGAACCGTTCGGCGGCTGCGGCGATCTCGGGGACGGACCCCGCGTCGAGCAGATCGTGATCTGGACCATGGAGGTCCGGGTACTGCAACATCAACTGCATACGGACCTACTTCGGCTGCTTGAAGCCCTCGATCGTACGGCGGATGTCGTCGGTGGCGAACGATTCCGCCTCGGCCGAGAGCGCGAACGGCGCGACCATGTTGATCGCGTGCTGCAGGTGGATGTTGAGCGCACGCTTGGTCTCCTGCACCGCCTGGCGGGGGAGTGCCGCGAGGCGATGAGCCAACTTCAGCGCTTCGGTCATGAGCTCATCGTCGGCGACGACCCGGTTGGCGAGCCCGAGCTCGACCGCGACGTGGGCCGGGATGCGATCACCGAGGAGAAGGTACTCCTTGGCCTTGAGCATGCTCATGTAGAACGGCCAGCAGGCCGCGCCACCGTCGCCGGCGACGAGGCCGATCGAGACGTGGGTGTCGGCCATGAACGCGCTCTCCGCGATCAGCACCAGATCGGCGCCGAGGGCGACGTTGCAGCCCAGTCCGACCGCGGCGCCGTTGACCGCGGCGACGAGAGGCTTGGGGAACTCGGCCATCGCGTCCATCAGGCGCTTCGCGCCACGCAGCGACAATCGCCGATGATCCGGATCTTCGTAGTCGCGGATGAAGCCGGGGATGTTGCCGCCTGCGCTGAAGGCCTTGCCGGCGCCGGTGAGCACGACCGCGCGCACGGAGTCGTCAGCGGAGAGGTGCAACCAGATCTCCTGCATCGCCTCGTGCATGTCGTCGAGGAACGCGTTGCGCATCTCCGGGTTGTTCAGGGTGACGATCGTGACCGGGCCATCGGTGTCGACGAGGACGTGCGGGGTGGGTGCGTACGGCATGACTCTCCTGGGTCGTGGTTTTCTGACACTACCGTCAACTTCGTCTGCGGCTGCGCATCAAGGTCACGCAGGCCAGTACGCCGCGCGCAGCTCCTTCTTGTACAGCTTCCCGGTGTCGAGGCGCGGCAGTGTGGCGACGAAGTCGATCGACTTGGGGCACTTGTACGCGGAGAGGTGCTCGCGGCAGTACGACAGCAGCGTCTGTTCCAGCGTCGGCGAGGCTCCACTCGGATCGGTGAGCTGCACCACAGCCTTCACCGCCTCACCGAGATCGTCGTCGGGCACCCCGATCACCGCCACGTCGGCCACGAGCGGATGCCCGATCAAGATGTTCTCGGCTTCCTGCGGATAGATGTTCACTCCGCCCGAGATGATCATGAACGTCTTGCGGTCGGTCAGGTAGAGGTAGCCCTCGGCATCGAGGTGGCCGACGTCGCCCACTGTCGAGCGTCCGCTTGCGTCCCGTGC
>JAOBWO010000207.1 GCA_025463415.1 Acidimicrobiales bacterium
GTCGACCGATCTCGTCGCCGACGTGACGGGCTACATGCCAGGCTGAGTCGCCTCAAGCCGACGCTGCCATCGACATCGAAGGAGCCAGCAGCTCACGGCGCAGGGTGACCAACTTCTCGGCGGGCTCTCCGTCACTCCAGGTGTCCGAGCTCAGCACTCGTAGGTACGAATCCCACACATGACGAACGCCGGCCAGATCGCCGTCGCGTGCGTGGGCGCGCATCCGCAACGCGATCAGCTCCTCGTGGCCCGGCAGCACCTTCAGGCCCTGGCCAGTGGCCCAGAACACACCTTCGGTGTCGCCGAGATCGAGGAGGTGCTCGGACAGCACGGACGCGGCCGAGGTGACCAGCAGGATCAACTCGGACGTGATCCCCTCCGTGTCCGGCCAGAGGTACGCCGAGCCGGCGAAGGGCATGTCGCGGACTGCGGTGAGTGCTGGGCGCAGCAACTCGATGGCTTCGTCGGGCGAGGCGTTGCGTGCTGCCCGTAACGATGCAGCGAGCACCTCCGCGTCGGTGACGACGCCGACGTGGAGCGGGAGCTCGTCGGTGAGCGTGCGCCCGATCCATTCCTCATCGGGCGGAGGACCGACGAGGCGGCCCAGTGACCGGCGTGCATCGCTGACGACGTTCGCGAACGTGGCATCCCGAACGTTCGACTCCCACAGAGCGGTCCGGGCCCCGGAACGGGTCGCGCGCTCACGGTGCTGACTCAGCCAGACCACCAGCTCAAGCGCTTTCGATCGTTCGAACGACGCTCGGCCGCCGGTCGTGTCGGTGACCTGAGGCTTGCCGAGGACATGCACCATCAACGTCCACGAGGGCTGTCCACCCCGGCCGACCATCGAGGCCGGAGCGGCAGACTCGCCGACATCGTCGACCGGCGCGACGGCCGAGAGCACCGGCGCGACATCGGCGTCGTCCAGTACCTGCTGCAGCTGCATCAGCTCGCTCGCCGAGATGCCGACCGGGACGAGATCGAGGCCGAGCGGATCCAGGCGCCAGCCGTCAGCCAGTGGACGGAGCACCCACTGTGCCGCCTCGACCCCGGCGGCGACCACGACGGCCACGCCCTTGCCGCCCTGTTCGACACGCTCGGCCAACCGCACATCGGCTTTGCCCTCGGCGGGCGCTGCACCGCTGCCGACGAAGACGATCGTGGGTTCCCACGCCTCCCCTGCCTGCTGTCGGGCGCGGAGGTGGAAGGTGGAGACGTCGCCGGCCACCGCAGCCGTCGCTCCGGTCGCGTGCTCTGCATGGAGGAGCGCGTTGGCCAGCGAGTCGAGCCGACGAGTGGACGGATGTCCGAGCAGTGGATCGTCGAGTCCGGCGGTGACGAGGTCGGCGACTTCGGCCATCGGTGACACGGCGACACCCGCTGCGATCGCGCGGACGATCGAGTCGGCGACCGCAGGCGGTGCGTCGACCGCCAGCACTCCGACGGCCTCCAGGTCGATGAACAGCTCGGCCGACACTCCGTCGTCGAGCCGAGTTGCGCCGAGGTGCGCCAGCGCCGGGCACGGGTGCTGCGAGTGGCGGGCCGCTTCGGCCAGATCCGTCAGCTCGATGCGAGCGGGGAGCCGCCAGCGATGGCCACTGACCTGTTGCCACGGCGCTGGCGCCTCGGCGGTGGCGCCGCTCAACAGGAGGTCGAGCTGGCCGTCGGCAGCGGCGATCACCCCGAGCACCCGCACACTCGGGCCGGCGGAGCCGAGATCGTGAGCCGCGGCGCGCAGCGCGACGTCCAGTCGGGCAATGCGCTCGCCGCGGTCGAGGTCGCGCAGCACCCGTTCGACTTCGACCATGTCCGCAGACGGTCGGACCAAGCGGGCATGGACGGACGCACTGCGCAGTCGTCGCCGCCGTCGAACGGCGGCGGCGCTCAACACACCTCCGGCGACGAGGACGGCCGCGCCGAGTCCGCCGAGCGGCGGCGTGGCGTGGTCTTCGAACCGCGGGATCACCAACGCGGGTGCAGAGTCGGGCGTGGCGGCTGGATCTGCGACGTCGGTCGCGGGAACCACGGTCGTCTCCGGAGCCACGGTGGCCTGCGTGACGGCAGTGGTCCCCGGCGCCACAGTCTCGTCCGAGACCGCAGTGGTCTCGGGCACTGCCGCCGCGTCGGGAAGGTTGGCTGGAGCAACTGGGGACGGCGCCTCCACGGGAGCCTCGACGTCGGCGAATGGATCGGGCAGGGCCAGCGTCCAGCCCGGGAGGATCAGATTCGGATCATCGAAGGTCCGTCCGTCGAAGGCGTGCTCGCGATTGAGGTCCCAGATCGTCGGCCATGCGGTGGCGTCGCCGAGCTGAGCCGCGGCGATGCCGCTGAGCGTGTCGCCCGCCTGAACGGTGACCTCGTGAGTGGCAACCGCACCGGCGACCGTTGCCGTGTCCGGTAGCGCGATCGAATCGCCCGGAACGAGCAGTTGCCATCCCGGCTGCAGGCGCTCCGGGGTGCCGTCGAACACGATGCCCGGCGCGACTTCCCGGCCCGAGTTGATGTCCACGATCTCACGCCACCGGGCACCATCGCCGAGCGCATCCTCGGCGATCGACCAGAACGACTCGTGGCGGAGCACGACGTGGACCACGCCCGAGGCAGGCACCGACGCGCTCACCGACGCGGTTCGGCTCCATTCGACGGGCCGCTCCACAGATCCGCCTGCGAGGTCGTCCATCGCACCCCAACTCATCGGGCCGACCTGGAGCAGCGCTGCGGGAATCGGGCGAGGCAGCGCGGCCGAGGAGGCGGCGAGCGTCAACTTGCTGCTCGCAGTCAGCAGCGTGATCGCAGCAACGAGGGCAGCGGCCCAGTGCTGTGCAGATCCGAGTCCGGAGATCCGCGGTACGCGACGGCCCGAGCACCGTGACCCGATCTCGACGATGACGCTGATCATCAAGCGCGCCCACGCGAGCCAGACCAGCACCGCGAGGAACTTGATCACGACAGCGTCACTGATGTCGCCCTGCCGAATGGAACGGACGACGAGGTCCAACGCCGGCATTCGCGTCGGCCAGGGTCGGCCGACGTACCGGACGAGCGCGGCGGGAATGCCAGCAGAGAGCACCACGAGCGCGACAAGCGCTGCGACACCACGGGCGAGTTTGGACATGAGACGTTTCCTCTACGAGATCGGGGCGGATGAGCGGGTGGCGCTGATGGACTTCGACGACACACCGGCGAGCCGCAGGAGGGTCATGCTGACCGTGATGCGGACGGTGACCGTGACCCGCTGCGGCGTGGCGGACACGCTGCCGCTCAAGCCGTGCGCGGCCAGGTAGGACTGGGCCGTTCGGCGCGCCCGAGCCGTATCGATGACTGGCGCGCCGTTGTGCAGCGAGGTCAACTCCTGCGCGCCGGCGCGAGCGGCGTTGGCGGCATGATCGGCTGCAGACACCTTTCCGCCGACGATGCGTGCGCCGTCGACGGCCAGTCCCGCGCAGACGAGCACGGTCAGCGTGATCACGACGACGAAGCCGCTGATCGAACCGCGGTCGGATCTGGATCGTCCGGCTTTGCTCGGCTGGTCCATCTCAACCAGCCCGATACCGATCGATGACCTCGGTAGAGCTCGCGGTGAGGTTCCGTCCGGAAGCGGCCAGGAGCCGCAAGCCATCGGTGTTCGAGGTGCAGGTGACGGTGACGGTGACCGAGTCCACGTTGACACTGTCGAAGAGCCCGACCGAGACCGACGTGCTGGCACAGTTCGAGCCGTTCGCACCGAGGTCCTCGACGACGGCCTGGCGCGCTGCGGAATCCATGAACGGTCGCGCGACGAGTGACGCCGCACGCGCTCCGGCATCCGCCGCGTGGCGAACCTGCTCGACAGCCCCGCCGGCGCGTCCGACGAACACCACGAACAGCATCAGGACCACGAGCACGGGTGCGAGGATCACCATCTCGACGGAGGCGCTGCCGTGATCAGCAGCTCTCTGACGCTTCATCGATCCGACTCCGCGATGAACCGCTCCTTGGGTTGGATCGCGGTGCGGGTCACAGAGTCGGGGAAGAAGGGGACGATGTGCAGGACTGCCACCTCGACGCGCACCGAGATGGTTCGTCCGCTGTCCGATGCGCTCGGCGCCGAGGCGCCGCTGGCGGCGAGATCGTGCAGCGTCTGCGCCGCCACTGAAACAGCTGCGCCGGCGCCGGCGTTCATCGGCGCACCCGCTGTGGCACCCTGAGACGCCGCAGCGGACGCGACGTTCGCGGCATGGAAGTAGATCGCCGACTGGACGCCGAGGAGCACGAGCAGGATCAAGAGCGGCGTCAGGATGACGATCTGCGCCGAAGCCTCGCCGCGGTCCCGGACGTCGTCGGAGCGAACGGACGATGCGGTCATCCGAGGTTGATCGTGTTGGCCTTGTCGGTGACCCGCTGGGTGATGAGCACACCGACCGCGATCGCAAGAGCGATCAACGCAGCGGCGAGCACCACCGTCGTGGCGCTGACCTCGCCGCGGTCGCGATCATCGGTCCTGGCGGCCTGGAAACGGACGGTGTAGTAGGTCCAGATGGGGGTGAAGGCTGACATGAGCAGCTCCTGTTCTGTCGTGTGCTTGGGGGTTGGGGGATGGTGGTGCGGCGGCGGCGGCATCAGAGCGCCGTCACGATCTGCTGCATCGCGGGGTAGCCGAGCAGCACGATGAAGCCGATGAACATCAGCACGGTGGGAACGCCCATGCGCTCGGTGGCGGCCTGCGCATCGGCCTCGATGCGGGCCATCTGATGCGCGCGCAGAGCCGACGCCTTGGCAGCGAGCGAGAGCTTGACGCGAGCACCCTGCTCGCCGGCCAGCTGCACGCTCGCAGCGATCTCGGACAGCTCCTGGACGCCGATCCGCTCACCGAGCTCGGTGAAGCACGCCCACGGTGACTGGCGCAGCGAACGTGCGCGGACAAGGGAGTTGCGGAGCTGTTCGAACGCCCATCCGTCACCAGCCTGTGCGCCCGCCTCCAGCGAGGTCTCGATGCCGGCGCCGCCGGCGAGGAGCACGTTGACGAGATCCAGGTAGCTCGACAGCGCGTGGCGGAACGCATCTCGCCGGCGAGCTGCATGCGTGCGCAGGGTGAGGTCGGGTGTGACGAAGCCGCCGGCGAGCGCCGCGACCAGCAGCACCAACGTCAGGCCGATCGGCATCGCCGCGTTCGACAGTGCGAGCACGGTGGTGAGCGCCACGACGACGCCGGCCAGCGACGTGGCGGTGGTCAGCTTCTCGATGGCAAACGCGTCCGCAGACCGCCCCATCACGGCGAGGTCGCCTTCCACCCGTGAGCCGAGACGTCGACTGAGCTGTACGGAGAGCCGGGACGCACGGCGACTGTCACCGAGTGAGCTCTGCGTGCGAGTCTCCTCGACAGACGTTCCGGTCCGTTGGAGTCGACGCAGCGACAGCTCGAGCGACACGGGTACTGGCGTCAGCCCACGGATGAGCAGGAAGAGACCCGCGCCTGCGGCGGGCCCGACGAGGACGATCGGGCTCATCTGCCCACCACCTCGGGTTCGCGGCGGACGATGAAGCGTTGGGGCATCTGGATCCGCCCGATGCGATCCATCGCGACGAACGATGCGCCGAACGTCGCGAGGATCACGAGCAACACGAACTGACCACTCGCAGAGTCGTAGGGCTTCAGGTAGTCGCGGTTGAACACCAGGAGGCCGAGGACGAACAGCACGACGACGCACACGATGATCCGGATCGCCGAGCGGCTCCGGGCCCGTCCGACCCACACCCGAGTGCGCATCCTCGCTTCGTCTCGGGCTGCTTCAGCGAGCGAACCGAGCAGAGACCCGAGGTCGCGGGCCTCCTTCTCGGCGGCGATCACCAGCGCGGCCACGATGAAGTCGGCCATCGGGTGCGCCAACTCATCGGCGAAGCGGCGGAGGGCATCCGGCAGCGGTTCGTAGTCGGTCCGCGCCGCCAACCGCTCGACCGCGCCGGCGATCGGAGTGGGCGCGAGCGCAGCGGTCGCGCCGATGGCGTGTTCCAGTCCGTTGGCTGCGGCGAGGGTGTCGCGGACTTGTTCGGTCCACGTCGCGATCGCCTCGACGAGTGCCAGTTCACGTGCGAACCCGCCGCGACCGCGCCACCACGTCGGCGACCACCAGGCTGCGCCGAACGCAACCACGGCCAGCACCGTCCATCGAGTGACGGTCACGGCGACGAGCGCAGCGGGTACGGCGAGGGCGACGCGGAGCGCGAGGCGATCGAACACCACTGCGAAGCGACCAGCGCGCGGCGAGGAGCTGCCCAACACCCGTCGGTCACGCAACCCCGCCACGAGGAGCAACACGCCGATGCCCGCCACGGCGCCGAGCACGGCCAGGACGAGGGCGTTCACGATGTCCACCATCCGCCCGGTCGGTCGAGGAGCGCAGCATCGAACCCGCAGTCCTCGAGCAGCGCGAGCGTGGAGTCGCGAAGCGGGTATCCCGGGATTGCGCGACCGTCGTCGCCGGGTCGGAAGATCTCGTTGGAGACGATGCGTGCACCGTCGGCATCGACCACTTCGCGCACCGAGGCGATGCGCCGGACTCCGTCGATGACTTCGATGTGCAGGACGAAGTGCAGCGCGGTCGCCAGCAGCAGGTTGACGGTGTCGACGGGCAGACCGGTCTCGGCCATCGACACATAGGCAGCCAACTTCGGGAAGACGGTGCGCGTGCTGTCGGCGTGCATCGTGCACATCGATCCGTTGTTCCCCTGGCTCATC
>JAOBWO010000219.1 GCA_025463415.1 Acidimicrobiales bacterium
TGCTCGTTGGCAATTCTGTTTGTTGCCCCGTTTAGCGAGTCTGAGCAACTCGGGTCGCATGATCGAACAACAACACTGACGTCGAAACCTGTCAGCCCCGTGTTTGATGTTTGTCCGGTGGACTGTAGCGAGTCGCTCGGTGGAAGCCGCACGAGTTCCGATCCGACCCGCGCGCCTCCTCTGCCAGATGGCGTGATATTGTTCGCCACATGGCAGCCACCTCGGCGTTCGAGCTCACCGAAGGGAACGTGCGCGAGGGCGTGCCCGTCTCGCTCGTCGCACAGTTGACCGGCTCGCTCGGCATCAGCACGCCCGCGCTGCTCGAGTGGTTGCAGATCGCTCCACGCACTTGGGCCCGGCGCAAGCAGGCCGGCCGGTTCGACGTGTTGGAGAGCGATCGTGTCGCCCGGCTCGGCCGGCTCGTGCGGCGGGCCCAGCGGGTGCTCGGTGGAGAGGACGAGGCGCGCGCCTGGCTGGCCGTGCCCAACCGCGCTCTACGCGGCCGTTCGCCCTTCGACGTGGCCGCCACCGAGGTCGGCGCCGAGTCGGTGTTCGACCTTCTCGGCCGACTCGAACACGGCGTCTTCAGCTGACGGCCGGGTCAGCGACGTGAGGGTCTGGAGGATGGTGGCGACGGCGCATGCCCGGACGGCGTTCGACGGCGAGGGGGCGGCGCGCTACACGGGTCGTTGGAACCCTCGCGGCGTCCGGATGATCTACACGGCCGATTCGCTGGCTTTGGCAACGCTGGAGCTGTCGGTGCACCTTGCCGGCGCCCGTGTGGTCTACACCGCGATCGAGGCCGACATCGCCGACGGGTGGATCAACGATGTTCGGCCGCGGCAGTTGACCAAGGACTGGGCCGACGACCAGGCGGCCACCCAGCGCATCGGCGAGCAGTGGGTGCGCTCGTCGTCGTCCCTGGCGCTCCGCGTCCCGTCGAGCCTCGTCGACCAACGCAGCGGCGAGCGCAACGTGTTGATCAACCCCGTCCATCCGCAGCACGAATCCCTGGTGGAGCTGCAGCGGTTCGAGGTCGTGCTCGACGAGCGGTTGCGCTGAACGGATCAGATCGAGCGCACCGACGCCACCGCGCACACCGACGGCTGGCGGGCCTCGAACGTGGTGGCCTCACCCGCCAGCCGGACGGCGTCGAACGGTTGCAGGTCCTGATGGGCGACGCGGATCGCACCGTCCAGGAGCACCACGGCGACATCGTCGACCACGGTCGTCAAGGTCTGTCCCGCCGTGAGTCGCTCCACTCGCAACGAGCCCACGTGCATCCCGCGGCGGACCATCAGGTTGAGATCCGCGATCGGCCCGTCGAGCAGACGACATGTGGTGGTCGACTCGCCGTCGAACGACAGCGGGGGAGAGGTCATGTCCATCCGCACGGCAGGCGCGCCGTCGATCGTCAGCGCCATGCCCGATCCCTGAGCCACGGTGATGTGGCGATCGATGCCCGGCATCACCGAGAACGGCACGTCGTCGGTGACGTCGGCGATGCTGAGCCGCCAGATCCACACACCGGCGTCCGGCGGCCACAGGAACACATCGGCGGTGACACCGAGGCCGTTGGCCCACGGCACGATGCGGTGGTTCGCTGAGCGTTGGATCTGCACGGCCGCCGCTAGGAGTCGCGGCCCTTGCGCTGCCGACCGAGGGCCACAGCCATCTCGCGCTTGACGTCTCGCTCAGCCATCGCGTTGCGCTTGTCGCCCTTCTTGCGGCCGACGGCCAGCGCGAGCTCGACCTTCACCCGGCCCTCCTTGAAGTAGAAGCTCAGTGGCACCAGCGACAGGCGCTCCTTCTGCACCCGTTCCGCGATCCGTTCGATCTCCTCGGCGTGCAGCAGCAGCTTGCGGGCACGGTCGGGCTTGTGCGCGCCGACGCCGTGCGCGAACAGGTACGGCGGGATGTGCACACCGTCCAGCCAGATCTCGTTGCCGAGCACGCGTGCGTAGGCGTCGGCGATCTGCAGATGGCCCAGCCGGAGGACCTTGACCTCACTGCCCTGCAGCACGATGCCCGTCTCGAAGACATCGAGAATCGA
Organism: Acidimicrobiales bacterium; assembly: GCA_025463415.1. Lineage (GTDB taxonomy): Bacteria > Actinomycetota > Acidimicrobiia > Acidimicrobiales > Ilumatobacteraceae > WLMZ01. Next base: position 2,054 of record JAOBWO010000219.1, read on the forward strand.
GTAGTCGAACCGCGCCTTGCGGTTGCTGGCGATGTACTTCTGTGCTTCGACGCGTGTGGCCATGAGAACGTTCCGTGAAGGGAATCGCCAGCCTACCGCTGCCGATATCGTGCCCCCGATGTTGGCCGTTTCCCGGGACGCGTACGTCGAACTGATCGGCCACGCGTACGACTGCTACCCCGAGGAGGCGTGCGGTCTGCTGGTCGGCCACCCCTCCAGCAACTCCGTCGTCCGCTTCGTCCCGTGCGAGAACACGACGCACTCCGGCAAGGTCTACAGCATCGCCCCGAAGGACCTGCTGAGAGCCGAGCGCGATGCCGAGGACGACGGCATGGAGGTGATCGGCGTGATGCACAGCCACACCCACACCGAGCCGTATCCCAGCGTCACCGATGTCAATCAAGCGCCCGATCCGTCATGGCACTACGTGATCGTCAGCCTGAAGCGTGAGGCGCCCGAGGCGCGCAGCTATTCTCTCGTCGACGGCACGATCCGCGATGAGCCCATCGCAGTCGGCTGAACGGGAGACGATCATGGCGACGGTCATCAACGACACGCAGCACCTCGAGGTCGAAGCAACCATCTCGGACGATCGCTGGCTGATGAGCCCGGGCGCGTTCGAGGCGCTGACCGGCTGGACGCTGAAGCCCGAGGGCATGTGCCGCGAGGACGTGTGTGCGCCCATCTACCGCGCGCAGGAGGTGCTGTCACCGGACGGCATGGTCGATCTGGTCGAGGCCGCGCCGGTGATCGGCATGACCGCCGTGGCCGACCTGGCCCGTGGTGTCGCTGCCCTGGGTGCATCGGCCTCCGCCCGCGCCGAGTCGATGACGACGCTGCAGGCGCCGGCGTTCACGCTGCCCGACATGAGCGGCAACCCGGTCAGCCTCCACGACTTCGATCGCCACAAGGTGTTGTTGCTCGCCTGGTCCAGTTGGTGAGGCTGTCGTTATGAGCTGCCCGTGTGGCAGACGATGCAGGAAGAACTCGCCGAGCAGGGTCTGACGATCATCGCGGTCGCGATCGACAGCGATCTCGAAGCCGTGCGGGAGTGGGCAGCGCATGCGCCGGGCCTGACGATCGTGATCGACCGCGACTACACCGTCGCCGAGCAGTACGGGATCGTCAACGTCCCGGCCACGGTCTGGATCGACGAGAACGGGCGCATCGTCCGGCCGGCCGACACAGCGATGGCCGATGACCGGTTCCGCGCGTTCGCACACGTCGACTCGTCGGTGCACCACGCCCAACTGCGGGCATGGGTCAACGACGGTGTGCTCGATCTCGACGAAGCCACCGTCGCCGAGCTGATGGAGCGTCCGTCCCCGGAGCTCCAGCAGGCCCGCCTCCACCGCCGGATCGCCGTGGAACTGCACGATCGCGGCGATGTCGAGGCGGCCCGCGAGCACCTCGCGTCCGCAGTCGAACTGGCCCCGAACGACTGGGTGATCCGTCGCGGCAGCATGCCGATGAACGACATCGATCCCTTCGGGGAGAAGTTCTTCGAGTTCGTGGGGGAGTGGATGGAGGCCGGCAGCCCCGGCTACCGACTGGCCACCGGCCGCGAGTACCCGGGGGACCGGCCGCACGAGTAGCCCGACCCGTTCTCCGAACCGATCTCCGTGCACGGCGACCGGGGGAATTGGGTACAATCCCGACAGGAGACATCGGGATTCGTGTCCAGGCCAGCCGGAGGTCGTCGTGGTGCCATTCGAAAACGTGCTCGACATGATCGGGAACACTCCGATGGTCGACGTCAGCACCCTGTCGCCGAACCCGAACGTGCGGATCTACGCCAAGTTGGAGGGCCAGAACCCGTTCGGCTCGGTCAAGGATCGCATCGCCAAGAACATGATCGAGCACGCCGAGAAGGACGGGCGCCTGCTGCCTGGCCAGACCATCCTCGAGCCATCGTCCGGCAACACCGGCATCGCCCTTGCCGCGATCGCCCAGATGAAGGGCTACCCGATCAAGATCCTGATGCCGGAGAGCGTCAGCATCGAGCGCCGTCAGATGCTCGAGGTCTTCGGTGCAGAACTGATCCTCACGCCTGGTCCCGAGGGCAGCAACGGTGCCGTTCGTCGGGCACAGGAGATGGCCGCTGCCCACCCCGAGTACTGCTTCCTCTACCAGTACGGGAACGACGCCAATCCTCTGGCGCACTACGAGGGCACCGGCCCCGAGATCTTCCGCGACCTGCCGGAGATCACCCACTTCGTCGCCGGGCTGGGCACGAGCGGCACGCTGATGGGCACCGGTCGCTACCTGAAGGAGCAGAATCCGGACATCAAGGTGATCGCCATCGAGCCGCCACTCGGCGAGCGTGTCGAGGGCCTGCGCAACCTCGAGGACGGCTACATCCCGCCGGTGTTCGAGCAATGGCACGGGTTCGAGATCCTCGACCGCAAGCGCGTCGTTCGTCCCCGCGAGAGCCTCGAGTGGATGCGCCGGCTCGTCAGCGAGTGCGGCATCTTCGCCGGCATCTCCGCGGGCGCAGCGATGGCCGGTGCTGCGAAGGTGGCGGACCAGATCGACGAAGGTGTGATCGTGTTCGTCGTCAGCGACAACGGGTGGAAGTACCTCTCGACGGGCGCGTACACCGACGACCTCGACGAAGCCGAAGCCAAGGCCGAGTCGATCATTTACTTCTAGAACACCGGCCAGATCACGGATCTGGTCGGGTTGTAGATCGTCTTCAGCACCGAGCGGTCGTACAGATTGGAGATGTCCGGCGCGGTCCCGCCGAACAGTCCGACGGCCGCATCGGCGTCGACCTCGCGCTGTAGCAGCTTCGCGTCGGGGAGGCCGATCGGCTCGTCGTTCGGCGTCGAATCGACGATGACCCGGGACTCGGTCTGCCACCGGAACGCCTCGCCCTCGGGTGACAGGTTGTTCGGGTTGCCGTGGTCGTTGATGTAGTCGACCGCGACCATCGACGCAGACCCGGGGTCGGTGATCGCCTCGGTCAGCGCGTACATCGTGGCGCGCATGAAGTCCACGGCCGCCGTTGGGTGAGCATCGAGGAACGTGCGGTTGGTGTAGATCACACCGAAGCTGCCCGGGATGCCCACCGCCGAGGGCTCGAACGTCGAGAACGGCACACCGGCACGATCGAGCTGGCCGGGCTCGTTGCTCTCGAAGCCGGTGATCGCGGTGATCTCGGGGTCTGCGAGCTGGCTCACCGGGTCGAAGCCATCGAGCTGCCGGAGGGCGTAGTCGGTGCCCTCGATGAGTCCCGCCTGGGCCAGCATCGCCTGGATGCTCGGCGGTAACGCGCCCTTGATCCCGATCGTCGCGCCGCGCAGATCGGTGAGCGTCGTCGCCGTTCCGGGTTTGACGATCAATGTGTCGATCGCCGACT
>JAOBWO010000228.1 GCA_025463415.1 Acidimicrobiales bacterium
CGGGGTCGATCGCGTCGGGGGGTTCGTTGATTGGACGACGGAGCGGGGCGCTCTGGTTCCCGAAGTCACGCCCGAGTGCCACCGCGAGCGCGGCGCGGCCTCGCGCGATGCGGCTCTTGACGGTGCCGACGGGGACGTCGAGCACGAGGGCGATCTCCGCGTAGTCGAGGTCACCGACGTCGCGCAGCACGACCGGGATCCGGAAGTCCTCGGCCAGACCGGCGAGGGCACGATCGAGCAGGGCGCGGTCACCGATCGCGTCGATGCGCACTCCGGAGTCCGGATCCGCGTGCTCGGTCGGGCGCGAGTCACCGGCATCGTCACGCCCATGGCCGGTGGCGTCGAGACCGGTGAGCGGCCGGCGCCGGCGACGGCGCAGTTCGTCGAGGCTGGCGTTGGTGGCGATGCGGTAGACCCAGGTGGAGAACGTGCTGCGGCCGTCGAACCTGCTGAGCCCGCGCACGATGGCGATCATCGCTTCCTGCGCCGCGTCCGCTGCGTCAGCGTCGTTGCCCGTGACCCGGCGGCAAACGGCGTAGATCCGGTCGTAGTGCCGGCGCAGCAGCTGGTCGAGGCTGGACCGGTCACCGTTGCGCGCCGCGGCCAGCAGCGTCGCGTCGTCGACCGTCATGCGCCCGAGGTGAACGAGATCCCGCTGATGCTGGCGCGGTACGGGAAGTTCGAGCTGCACCCGTTGTCGCGCGCTGCTTCGAGCAGGAGGACCAGCACGTAGCGCGCCGGTGCTGCGGTGATCGGTGCGGTGACCGTCGCCGCTGCGTCGCCCGCGCTCTTCGCCTGCACCGGAGTGCCCCAGCCGTCGACCGTGGTGGGTGGTTCGGCCTCGTTGCTGGAGTACACCCGCAGCTGGTACGGCCCGTTGGCGACGTCGACGCTCAGCGTGCCCGTCGCGGAGCCGGACAGCGCCACGACCAGACCGACACCGGGCTTGCCGTTGAAGTAGCGGTCGTTGTAGCAGCTGGTCGTCCACGCCGTGGCGGGATCGTTGTCGAGCACGAACGGCGTCTGCTCGGGGCTCTCGACCCCGGTCTTCGCGTCGCCCGGGTCGAAGCTGGACACGCCGGCGATCGCCACGGGTCCGCCGGGGGAGGCGGCGACCGACCCGAGCGCGGTGGTGATGGCGGCGCTGGCCGTCGTGCTGGAAGAGGACGAGTGGCCTGAGTCGTTGCCGGCGGAGATCAGCACGGCAGCGACGATCACGGCGAGCAGCAGCAGGACGATGACGACGATCGACGGCGTGCGCTTCTGCTGGAACTGCCGCGAGGGCACACCGCGAGGACTGCCGGACGTCGGCGTGCGGTCGCGGATCGGAGGTGGCGGCGCCTTGATCGGACGAGCTGGACCCTGGCGAGGCGTGGGGTTCGAGCCGCGCGTCGCGTTCTGGCGTGCTTCCGAGCGCACGATCGGCGGGCGCGCCGGCGTGGGTTCGGCGGCGGGTGCGACGGAGGGCCCCGTGAGCGGAGTGACTGCGGGCGCGTCGCGTTGCGTCTCGCGCGGCGGGCTCGTGCCGATGCCCATCCCGCGCGGCGGCGTCATAGTGGTGGTCCGGTCGTCGACACCGCTGGCGATCCGGGTCAGACGGTTGCGCAGCTCGCCACCGGTGGCGGGGCGGTCGTCGGGGTTGCGCGCGAGCAGCTCGTGGATCAGCGCGGCGAGGCCGTAGGGGAGTGTTGCCCGCAGCCGGGACAGGTCGGTGGGATCGCGTTGCAGGCGGGCCAGCGCCGTGTCCGCGTCGCTCTCGCCGAGGAACGGGACTCGGCCGGCGAGGCACTCGTACAGCACGAGGCCGAGCGCGTACAGGTCGGCACGGCCGTCGAGCTTCTTGCCGCGCACCTGCTCCGGTGACAGGTACTTGGCGGTGCCCATCATGACGTTCTCGCTCGTCAGGTCGTCGCTGGAGCCGAGGCCTTTGGCGATGCCGAAGTCGGTCAGCAGGACACGACCATCGGGCGTGATCATGATGTTGCCGGGCTTGACGTCGCGATGCACCAGCCCCGCCTTGTGCGCAGCGTCCAGCGCAGCAGCGACACAGGAGCCGATGTGCATCGTCAGCTCCGGACCGAGGCGTTTCTGCTCGTCCAGCAACTGGCGCAGGCTCTTGCCGTTGACGAGCTGCATGACCACGGCCTGGCGACCGTCGAAGTCGATCGTGTCGTGCACCGCAACGATGTTCGGGTGGCTCAGCCGGGCGACGGTGATGGCTTCGCGCCGGAACCGTTCGGCCACCACGGGGTCCGTCGCGAGGGTCGACTTGAGGATCTTGACCGCGACCTGACGGGACAGTGACATGTCCGTTGCCAGCCAGACTTCGGCCATGCCTCCTTGCGCGATCCTACGCTCCAGGCGATAACGCTGGGCAAGGAGCGCCGGAGGCGGCAGGGGTGTCGTGGGATTGGGCATGTCGCGCACGCCAACGCTAGTTGCAGGCGGGCATCACAACGGGTCAATCAACCCGTCAGGGCCGTACCTGGAAGGCCAGACCGATGGTGCCGCGACCGGTGTGGGAGCCGACGACCGGCCCGATGTCGCCGACCAGGATCTCGCCCGAGTAGTGCGGACGGAGCATCGCGACGAACGCGTCGACGTCCGTGCAGTCGGCCTGGAGGACGGCAAGGTTGTCGACCTCGCCGTAGCTCTGCAGCTTCTCGATGAGGAACGCAAGGGCCTTGCTGCGGGTGCGCTGCTTGCCGCCCTCTTCGACCTTGCCGTTGCGCACCTCGACGATGGGCTTGATCGACAGCACCGAAGCGAGCATCGCCTTGGCTCCGCCGATGCGTCCGCCCTTCTTGAGGTTGTCGAGGGTGTCGAGCGCGCCCCAGACCTTGGTGCGCGCGGCGAGGTCGATCGCCTTCGCCTTGACGTCGTCGAACGAGTCGCCGCTCCGCGCGTAGCGGGCGGCCGCGAGCACGATCGTGCCGAGGCCGAGCGTGCACGACTGGCTGTCGACCACGGCGATCGGGATCTCGTCGGCGACAGCACGCGCTGCCAACTCGGCGCTCTGCAGGGTGGCGGACAGACCGCCGCTGAGGTTGATCACGACGATGCCCGTCGCACCATCGGCGATCAGTTCGCGGTAGGTCTGCTCGAACAGGCCGGGCGGCGGTGCGGCGGTCTCGGGCAGCACCGGTGAGGCCGCAGAGCGCCGCCAGAACTCGGCGACGGTGAGATCACGGCGGTCGATGAACTCTTCGCTGCCGAAGCGGATCGACAGCGGCACGATCGCGATCCCCAGCTCGTCAGCGACGGCTTGGGGCAGGTCGCAGGCACTGTCGGTCACGATTCGTACGGTCACGAGTCAGAGAGGCTAACCCGTCGTGCCGGCACCGGGCGCAGGCTTCGTCACGGGGTGCTCGGTGCGTCCCGACACGGTCCGTCGCCCCCGACGGCTGCGGCGCAGGTTGCGCACCCACCACGTCAGCAGCAAGAGCAGCCCGACGCCGGTGATCAGCTGCGGCAGACCGGTGAGGGTGTTGACCCGGGCGCGCAGGTCGACCGTTGGCACGATGGGGAGTTCGCCAGTCTTGGTGAGGATGTCGAGCGTGACCGTGAACGTGCCGTTGGTCCGGGCCACGACCGGCACGGGAAGGTTGGTGACGCCTTGCGGAAGGTCCGTCTCGATGTCGCCATCGGGGAAGTCCATCTTCCTCGCGTCGGAGGCGAGGCGGATGAGGACGTGGAGGGGTTCGGCGCAGTCGTTGCGGAGGCGGAGGAACAGGGTGGTCGACTGTCCGGCGAGGGTGAACTGGTAGGGGTCGGGGGGAACGATGCACGAGCGGATCTGCTGGAGCTGGGCGTTGACCTGGTCGATCGCGGCGTCGGCCTGCGCGTCGGTGATCGCGGTCGAGTAGAGAGTGCTGATCGTCGAGAGCCAGGCGCCGCCTCGGGCCGTGTTGTCGACGAGCATCGACGCGACCGTCGTGGCCGCGAGCGTGACATCGTCGAGGTCCTTCGCACGGACGGTGAGGTCGACGCCGGCCGCCGGTGGCGGCAGGCGGAGCTCGATCTGCTGACCGTCGTTGATCAGTGCACCGCTCTTGTTCTGGAAGTCGTCGAGCGTGATGAAGTTCGCCGCAGCCGTCCCGTCGAGCATCGCGATGGTCCGGTTCATCCGCGCCGCTCTGGCCACGCCCACTCCGTCGAGACCGAGGATCAGCGCATGCCGGTTGCTCGGCGAGATGCTGTCGGCGAACTGCTCGCGGTACGCCACGACGTCGGCGGCGGTGTAGAGCGCCGCCTGCTCGTCGGACAGTGAGGTGTCGGCGAACCGTGACGCGAGCAGGGGATCGATCACCGCGGTCGCCATGCACGTCATCGACGCCGACTCGCAGGTCTGGTCGGCGTCGCTGTTCGCGTCGGTGTCGGACAGGACGGTGCGGAAGAGCTGCGAGTAGTCGGTGATGTCGCCGAGGCTGCCCTCGGCCGCGAGGTACGTGGCCGACGGGATCACGAGCAGTTGGGCGCGTTGCTGCAGCAGGAGGAGACCACCCGCATCGGTGAGGCTGTCCGGCGCGTACCAGACCGTGCTGTTGTGACGGGTGAGGACGGAGTTGCCGATCACGTCGTCGCCCTGGTTCATCAGATCAATGAACTGTTGGTCGAGGTTGGAGGCCGTCGCCGATGACGGATCGAGCGGGACGAGCGGCTGGGTCATCACGAACCCGTCTGCCATCGCGGTTCCCAGTGCGGCGCGTCCCGCGTCGTCGAGGCGGGCGAGGATGTCGGGCGAGATCTGCAGGCTGACCTTGACGCCCTGGTACGCGTCGAGCTCGGCGAGCTGTGTCGTGACATCGGCCGGGAGTGCGGTCGGCAGCGCAGTGCCGTCACCGGGGATGAATGGGGGAGCGGTGATCGAGGCGAGCACCGCGATGCTCAGCTGGCCGAGCACGGTGGGCGGGTCGGGCAGGCGATAGGCGAAGGTGACGACGTCGCCCAGCGTCTCGCCGGTGCCACTCGTGGCGACCACCAGCAATGGGTACAGGCCGGCGCCCGGCAGCCGCAGCAGATCACCGGAGGCGTCGGTCGCGCTCGTCTGCACGCTGATGAGCAGGTTGCCCGCTGCGTCGGGGACGAGGGTCTCGGGGGCCACCGCGGCATCGGTGATGAACCCGCTGAGTTGATGGTCGATCGCGCGCTTGAGCTGCTCGCGCAGCGTGATCGCCTTGTACGCGCGCACGCTGACCCGGCTGCCCTCCGGCAAAGGCGACGACGGATGGATCGTGATCTCGAGCTTGCCCTCTGGCGCGACGGCGAGGTCCTGGTGGACGAGGACCAGCGTCTCTGCCTCAGCCGCAGCCGAAGCTCGGCCCGGTGCGATGCCCAGGTTCGTGACGGCGAGCGACAGCGCGAGCGGCACCGCGAAGACGACCGCCAGGATCGTGCGCAAGAGCGTGGTGCCGGACGATTTCATGCCGCAGAATCATGCCCGATCGGCGCAGCACCCACGGGTCGGTGGCCCACTCAGATGTCGTCGAGCCGGCGGACCAGCACGGTGAGGCCTTGGGGCAGGATCCGGAACCCGACCCGCTGGTACAGGTTGAGCGCGACCGTGTTGTCGGTGTGGGTGTTGACGACAGCGCGCGTGAGCCGGCGCCGCTGCATCCAGATCAGCGAGTCCAGCGTGAGTGCCAGGCCGACGCCGTGGCCCTGGCTCGACGGGTGCACGGCGAGGCGCTGCAGGTAACCGTGATGATCGGCGCGGCCGGTGATCGCGTAGCCGGCCAGACCGCCGTGGTCGTCGATGGCACCGGCACCGGCCTCGCCGGCCGTGCTCCAGCGGTCGATCGTCCGGGCGCGATGGGCGGGAGTGGCGGAGCACGTCTCGACGATGCCGTCGGTGTCGATCGCCCAGAGGTTGGTGAACGCGGCCAGATCGACTGCGGCGGCAGCGTCGAGCTCACGCACGCGGAGCCGTCGGGAGCGTGGGGCTCGGCCGACCGATCCTGCAGGGGGTCGCCAGCCGATCAGCGAGAGGTCGAGCAGGTGCAAGGTCTGCAGCACCGTGAACCCCTGTCGCTGGAGCATGTCGGCCCCGGCATCGGTGACCGCTCCTGTGCGCACCGACGTGAAGCCCCGAGAGCGCAGCTCGGACAACCAGACGCGCAGGATCGTGCTCGATGGCACGACGCCGTGATCGATGAACGTCAGCTGGGCGACCGTCGGATCGTTCCACCACGGGCGGACTCGGGCGCGCCCATCGCCGCTGCGCAACACGATCGGCCAGGTACCCCGCGGCGCGGTGCCCATGCGCAGTCGTGACGTCACAGGCCCGACGGTAGCTCAGGGACCATCCGCATAGGCTGACGTGCGTGACCGTGCTGTTCTCGACCCATCCGGCGTACCTCGAGCACGTCGCCGGCCGGAACCATCCCGAGCGGCCGGAGCGACTCCAGGCCGTGATCGCCGGCAGCCACCTCGCGGGTGTCGCCGACGCGTTGGTGCCGCTGGAGCCGCAACCCGCGCCGCTGGAGATGCTGGAGCGCGTCCATCCTGCGAGGTACCTCGCCGACCTCCGCGAGATGAGTGCGCGTGGTGGCGGTCAGATCGATCCCGACACGTCGATGAGCAGCGGATCGTGGGGGGCAGCGCAGCTGGCGGCGGGCGCCGGCCTGACAGCGATCGCCGCGTTGCAGCGCGGCGAGGGCGATGCCGCGTTCTGCGCGGTGCGTCCACCCGGCCACCATGCGACCCCGACCCAGTCGATGGGCTTCTGCCTGATCTCCAACGTCGCCGTCGCGGCGATGGCGCTGGCCGACCAGGGCGAGCGGGTGATGATCCTCGACTACGACGCGCACCACGGCAACGGCACGCAGGCGGTGTTCGTGGGCGACTCGCGAGTGCTCTTCGTGTCGTTCCACCAGTGGCCGCTCTACCCCGGCACCGGTGCGGCGAACGAGGTCGGCACAGGCGACGGCGTGGGCTTCACGATGAACCTGCCGATGCCACCGGATGCCACGGGTGAGCACTACCTGCGCGCGTTCGACGAGATCGTCGCGCCGCGAGCTGCACGCTTCGCGCCGACGTGGCTGATCATCTCGGCCGGCTTCGACGGGCATCGTGACGATCCGATCACCGAGCTGGGGCTGTCCGCCGGTGACTTCGCGCTGTTGACGACGCGGGCGCTCACCCTCGTGCCTCCGGCGCGTTGCGTCGTGATGCTCGAGGGCGGCTACGACCTCGAGGCCCTTGCGTCCTGCACGGCGGCTGCGCTCGGTGCGTTGGAGGGTCGAGTCGTGATGCCGGAACGGCCGACCAGCGGCGGTCCCGGCGCCGATCACGTCGACGCGTGCCGCGAGTTCTGGGCCCAGCCGGCTCTGGCCGCGTGCCGCTGAGCCGCACCCCGTAGCCTGATTCGGCCATGGTCCCCGAACGATTCGCCCCGGCGCTGGCCGAGCTGCAACCTCTCACCGATCGCTTCCGCGATTCGGGCAAGCGGCTCTACCTGGTCGGCGGCACCGTGCGCGACCTGCTGATCAACAAGGCCACCGATGCGGAGCAGGACTTCGACATCACCACCGACGCGCTGCCCGCCGAGATCAAGGCGTGCCTGCACGGATGGGCCGACGCGATCTGGACCCAGGGCGAGAAGTTCGGAACGATCGGTGCCAAGAAGGGCGACCGCATCTACGAGATCACCACGCATCGCGCCGAGGTGTACCACGACGATTCGCGCAAGCCCGACGTCACGTTCTCGACGGAGATCGACTCCGACCTCTCCCGGCGCGACTTCACGGTGAACGCGATGGCGCTGGAGCTCACCAGTGACGCGCCGACGCTGGTGGACCCGTTCGGCGGTGCGGTCGATCTCGCCGCCAAGGTCCTGCGCACCCCACTCAGCCCGGAGATCAGCTTCGGCGACGATCCGTTGCGGATGCTGCGCGCGGCCCGGTTCATCGCGGGCTACCAGTTGCAACCCGTGCCGGAGCTGGTCGAGGCGGTGTCGGCGATGCGCGCCCGGTTGCAGATCGTGTCGCCGGAGCGGATCAGTGCGGAGCTGGACAAGTTGATCACGGTCGACCATCCAGCGGCCGGCCTGTTCTTCCTCGTCGACACCGGGTTGGCCGACGAGTTCTTGCCGGAGCTGTCGGGCATGCGGCTGGAGCAGGATCCGATCCATCGGCACAAGGACGTCCTGACCCACACCATTGCCGTCGTCGAGAACGTCACACGTGACCTCCCCGGCGAGTGGGACTTCCGCCGCACCCGTCTCGCCGCGCTGATGCACGATGTCGGCAAGCCGCGCACCCGCGGCTACCTCAAGGGCAAGGGCGTCACCTTCTACCACCACGAGGTCGTCGGGGCCCGCATGACCCGCGCCCGCCTGCAGGCACTGCGCTACAGCAACGACGATGTCGACGCGATCACCGAGCTGGTCCACCTCCACCTGCGCTTCCACGGCTACGAGGCGGGCTGGACCGACTCAGCCGTTCGTCGCTACGTCAACGACGCCGGACAGCTGCTGGCCGAGCTGAACGTGCTGACCCGATGCGATTGCACGACTCGCAACGAGAAGAAGGCGCAGATGCTGAGCCGGCGGATGGACGATCTCGAAGCACGGATCGATGTGCTGGCCGCACAGGAGGAACTGCGCGCGATCCGTCCGGAGATGGACGGCACAGCGGTGATGGCCCATCTCGGGTTGCAGCCAGGTCCGGAGGTCGGCAGGGCGATGAAGTTCCTGCTCGAGGTGCGCCTCGAGGAAGGCATCCTCGGCGACGAGGCAGTCCGGGCCCGACTCGACGAGTGGTGGCACGCAGAGAAGTCACCAAAGCACGTGGAGTGACCGTCTAGAGTGGAGCCGTGAGGTGCGCCACGTGATCGATGTGTTGATGGGCGTCGGATTGGCGGCGCTCGGTGCGGTGGTGGCGACGGTGATCTGGTTCACGATCGCGTGGCGGAGCGATCCCCGTCTGTTGGCCGGCGCCCCCGAGGCAGAGCCGGCAGTGCTCGGTCCGCTGCCGCCGGTCGCGGTCGACTCCGACGACACCCCCACCCGCGAGCTCGTCCTGCCGGACCTCACCGATCTCGCCTCCGCTGCGGATGCCGCGCCCATGCCCGTCAACCTCGAGCAGGCCCACGCCCGCTTCCGCATCGCCTTCGAATCCGCACCGACCGGCATGGCGATGGCGTCGGCACACTCGCTCGTCCTGCTCGACGTCAACAGCGCGCTGTGCCGCATGCTCGGCGCGACGCGAGATCAGCTCGTCGGCCGCTCCGTGCTCGACATCACCCATCCCGACGACCGCCTGCTCGACGGCACCGAGATCGAGACCGCGATGCAGCGGGGTGGGCCGGGCGGCAAGCCTGGTCCCGCCGCGTACAGCCTCGACAAGCGATACCTGCGCCCCGACGGCCAGATCGTCTGGGCGCACACGTCGGTCAGCGTGATGGACGACGGCGACGGCGGTCAGCTCGCCATCGCCCACGTGCAGGACATCACCGAGCAGCGCCGCTCCGCCGAGCACCTCCAATGGGCCGCAAGCCACGACGAGCTCACCGGCCTGCCCAACCGCGCTCACTTCCTCGAACAGCTCCGCCGACGACTCGACGGCGCCGAGGTCGGTTCGATCGCCGTCCTTTTCATCGACCTCGACAACTTCAAGGTCGTCAACGACAGCCTCGGCCATGCCGCCGGCGACGAGCTGCTGCGCGGGATGAGCGAGCGGCTGCGGTCGGTCGTGCGCGACCGGGACATGCTCGGCCGCTTCGGTGGCGACGAGTTCATCGTCATGCTCGACGGCCTCCAGATGGACGTGTCTCCGGCAGACATCGCCGAACGGCTCCGCGAGGCGATCTGCCAGCCGATGATGGTCGACGGCGCCGAGCTGTTCGTGTCCGGCAGCATCGGCATCACCTACGCCGACCGGCCGGGAGTCACCGCCGATGATCTGCTCCGCGACGCCGACGCCGCCATGTATCGCGCCAAGGCGCGCGGGCGAGACTGCATCGAGACCTTCGCACCCGGCACTCACGAGACGTCGGTGCTGGCGCTGCGCACCTCGGGCGAGCTGCGCCACGGCCTGGAGCGTGGCGAGATCATCCCGTACTACCAGCCGATCGTCGACCTGCACTCCGGCCAGCTGACCGGCTTCGAGG
>JAOBWO010000273.1 GCA_025463415.1 Acidimicrobiales bacterium
ACTCCCTCTACGCGCGACGCCACCTCGGCTGGACCGCCGCCGAAGCACACGCGTTCCGATCCTCGATCTGGGATGGAAGTGACTACCCGATCTGGAACGCGTTCATCGCCGATGTCGACGGTGAGCAATCGAGCTCGCACTCAGGCTGATGCCCGAAACGGCGATCGGCACGCCGACGAGCAATGCGCCCGCGACGATCCAAGGGAACGGTGCATCGCTGGATCGGATGCTGGTCGTGGCGATCAGCCACGCCGCTCCGTAACCGAGCGGCACGGCCGCCACCATGCCCGTCACGGTCAAGATGACGGCGCGCCACGTCGTGATCTCGGCGAGGGCACGGGGCGAGGCACCGACCGCGCGCAGCATCTGCTGCTCGTCGCGCCCCTCCGCGGCCCACAGCGCGAGACCGAACGAGATCACCAGGAGCACGAGGAGCAGGGCGCCAACGCTGACGCCGACGCGGTACAGCCCGGAGTTGTCGCTCTCGCGGATCCACGGAGTGTCATAGGACAAGATGCGCGGCACGACGGCAACGTCTCGGAACTGCTGGGCCTCCTGAGAACGCACCAGGAGATCGGATCCGTCGAGCGCGTCGCGCTGCCGGATGGTGATCGGTTCCGCGGCTACCGCGTAGGTGTCGCCGCCGACGATGTCGAGGCCGAGTGAAACGGCGAGCTCATTCGTCACCAGGAAGTAGTTCTGGGCGAAGAGGTGAGCCGTCTGGCGAGACGTCGGCACCGAGATCGGATCGCCGTTGTGGATCACGATCGCCGGTTCGACGCCATCGACGACCGGGACACCGCCTCCATCTCCGACCATCGGCAGAGTCCGACGGTTGCCGGTGAACAGAAAGAGCGCGCCGCGCTGCTTCAGCGCCGCGCGTCCGGCGGCATCGACGCCGAGAAGATCGAGCACATCATGGGAGGCGACGACCGCGGTGGTGTCGATGGTCAGCCCGTCGACTGCGTTGACGAGTCGGAAGGGCTGGTCGACCGATGCGCGGGTCGAGGGTGTTCCGCCGATCTGACCGGCGAAGTTGGCGGCGACATACGCCGCTGCGTCCAGCGCGCGTTCGGTGGAGATCCATCGCACCGTGCCGAGGATGCGTTCCACGTGGGCGCGCAGCAGCGGGTCGGCGAGCTCAGGATCCATCGAGCTGTCGATCGCGGCCACCCCGTCGAGCGTCGACGTCGGATACGAAGCCATGTCGATGACGTTGGCCGGCAGCCCGGGAGAGATTCGGCGTTCGAGCGCTGCCTCGTGCTCTCCGTAGGTCGCCAAGGCGGTGCCGGCCGCGCCGACCGCCACGATCGCTGCGAGCAATGCCGCTGACCGCGCTCGATGACGCACGAGGCTGCGGGCAGCGAGGCGAGCGGAACCCCGACGGCGGCTGACGAGGGTGGCGACTCGGACGATGATCGGCGGACAAAGGCAGCAGACACCTGCCAGCGTCATCATCGCAGCGAGGCTCGCCACAACGAGCGTGCTGGCCGTGCGCGCCGGCGAGGCGACGGAGATGACCATCCCGCCGAGGCCAACCGCGACGAGGAGGAGACCGGCCGGGAACAGGGGGCGTGGGACCCGGCCGAGCGGACGTCGGCCGCCCAGCGCCGCCAACACGGAGATCCGCGCCAACGACCGGCTGGGCACCAGCGCAGCCACGGTCGCGACCACGACGGCGGTGACGCCGATCACGATCAGATCCCGGACGCTGACGGCTTCACTGCCGAGATACCTCACGCGTGCTGTGGCCTGGAAGATCAAGCGGCCGACAGCCAGCCCGACGGCCGCGCCGCCGGCGCCACTGACACTGCCCTGCAGCGCCAGGAACCGGCGCACCATCGCGGCGTTCGCGCCCTGTGCGCTCAGCTGTCCCACGGTCACGAGTTGGCGCGGACCACTGACAGCAAACGCGGCTGCGACGATCACGCCGAGCACCGACATCGCCAGTACCCCGTACAGCCAGCCGACCGCGAGATCGCCGGCGGGAACGGGGGTGACGAATCTCGTCGGGACGGACAGGACGGCGAAGTTGGCGGTCCCATTCGGATCGAACGCGGGATCACTCCCCGACTGAAGGTGCGATGCGCTGGCGGTCGCGGCAGCAGCCAGCTGTGGATGGTCGATCCACGGTTGACCGCCCAGGAGGACAGCCGAGTGGACGTAGCCGTCGCGCAGGACGCTGAAGTCGAACCCGGGCGCCACGAAGTCGATCGGATCGCCGTCGCCTGTCCCGACTGCAACTCCCACCACGGTGAAGCTCTGCCGTGGCTTGACCAGTGTCAGCGTGTCGCCGATCGACACACCGAAGTCGTGCGCGGCACGGACGCTGAGCAGCACCTCATCCGCAGTGTGCGGAGCGCGGCCCGTGATCGAGCGCACCATCCCCGCCGTCAGCGGGTTGTCGAGATCGACGTCAGACACGTTCACGCCGACAGGGGTTCCATCGGCACCTGCACGGCGGAGACGCAGATCGCTCTCGTGCAGCCAGAGTGCGTTCGTGACGGGGGGAAGCGTCGGCGCAACGGAGACGGCGAGGTCTTGGTCGGCCGACCCATTCGGAGTGAAGTTGAAATCGAGACGTGCCGACGCAGCGCCGAGCGCACCGCGGTTGTCGGCCTCGCCCCGGTTCGACCGATAGAGCATGTCGCCAGCCGCCAAGCCGGCGACTGGCACGGCGACGAGTGCAACCACGATGACGGTCCGCCCCCAACGCCTTCGCACCTCGCGCCGAGCCAGACGGACTGCGAGCCGCCAGCTTCCTGCACTCTGGCGAACGGTGTGCATCTGTCGATGCTCGATAGTTCGATCATCGACAACCGGACGTTCGTCCAGCAGCGTCATGTCACTGCTCCGGCGGCTGATACCGGAACGGTGGAGGCGGTCTGGTCGACGACCACCCCATCGCGCATGAACACGACACGATCTGCCCAGCTTGCGAATCTCGGCTCGTGGGTGACCAACACGACGGCAGTCCCGAAACGGCCGGGCAGCGTGCTCAGCAGTTCGATCACGCTGTCGCCCGTCATCGTGTCGAGCGCACCCGTCGGCTCGTCCGCCAGGATCAACGCACGCTCGACCACGATGGCCCGCGCGATCGCAATCCGCTGCTGCTGACCACCCGAGAAATCGTCGGGGTAGCGGGACAGCTGCTCGGTCAGTCCAACGGCGGCCAGAGCGTCGACGGATCTCGACGCTGCCTCACGGCGACCCATGCCTTCGAGCTCCAGCGGCAGCGCAACGTTCTCGAGTGCCGTCAGCGACGGCAACAGGTTGAGGCGCTGGAACACGAAGCCGATGTCGGTGCGGCGCAGCGCAGCACGTTCGACGAGACCGAGATCGCTCAGATCACGCCCAGCAACCCGGACCCGACCCGAGCTGACGTCTTCGAGTCCGCCGGCGAGGTGCAGCAGGGTGCTCTTGCCACAGCCGCTCGGACCCATGATCGCCACGAACTCGGCGGCAGCAATGTCGAGGTCGACGCCGTTGAGCGCGCGGACTTCGGTCGAACCCTTGCCGAACGTCTTGACGACGTCGACGAGCTCCAACACTGGTTCGTTCATGAGCGTGCCTTTCGCGTTGTCGTTCCATTGAGCTGCGACTCGCAGAGATCAAGCCAGCGCAGGTCGGCCTCGGCGCGCACCACAAGGGCGTCGGTCACCAGCCGAGCCGCAAGCGACGTGGCCTCTGTCGAGCGCGCTCGTCGCTTGGACTGCAGCATCGAGTGAAGCACTGTGCGCTGGTGGGTGATGACCGACAGCGCGTGTGCGTCGCCGCGCTCGGTGCTGCGCTCGATCGCCATCAAGACCTTGAGCATCAGCTCGTCGCGTGGCGGCGGTTCGTCAGCTGGCGCTGCTTCCCACCACGCGCCGAGCGCAGAGACACCATCGATGGTGATCGAGTAGATCTTCTGCCCGTCGCTGTCTGCGACGCCGACGAGCCCGTCGCGCTCCAGCCGGTCGAGCGTGGTGTACACCTGCCCGACGTTCAGCGGCCAGACACCACCCGTGGCGGCCTCGAACTCGGTCTTCAGCTGATACCCGTGACGCGGACCTTCGTGAAGGAGCGCCAACAAACCCTCGCGTACTGCCATATATCGAGTATGTACATACTCGATATGCAGTCGTCAAGAGACGATTCCCAATTTCTACGAGTGCCGGAGCTCGTCCAGGTGCATCGCCAACTGATCTGCTGTCACGGGCGAGACGAGCCGGAGGCGGACGACACCGGCTGGGTCGATGATCCAGACCTCGGGGATCTGAGTGATCCCGAACGACGAGGCGATCGACCCGTCGGCGTCGATGATCGTCGGCCAAGAGCCATGGTTCTCGTAGAAGGCCTTGGCGACCGCCGCATCCGTATCGAGCGCGATCGCGGCGTGCATCGGAGGATCGGAGAGCGCAGATTGCTGCTCGTAGAACGTCTTCAGGGCCGCATCTTGGGCACCGCACGGGCCGCACGTCGACGAGGTGAAGGACAGCACGAGCCAGCGCCCGATCATCTGGTCGAGGTCTTCCGAGTAGCCGCGGGTGTCCTTGCCCGTCACCACCGGCATCCGCCGGCCGACCGTCGTCTGCCCATCGGCTGGCGTCGTCGCGAGGAACGCCTCGCGCAGCAACCGATTGGACGAGTCCATGCAGGAGGTCCAATCGCTGGATGTCACGAAGCGATCGCCGATGCAGTTGGTCATCAACGTCTCCGCGATCCGCCGCTGTCGTTGCTGCTGAGCGTCGGACAGCGCCGTCCAGCGTTCGTCGACGGGTGCGCTCGCCAATCGTGAGTTCGTTGAGAAGTAGTAGTCGTGCGTGCTCGTGTGTCCATCCGCCGTGACCTCCACCGCACCGAAGGACACGAGCTGGGTCAGGTCGGCGCGGCCAATCTCCTCGCCGCTTGCGTCGTAGGCGACGATCTCGTCGAGGGAGTGCCACTCGACGCCGGGAAAGGCGGCGATCCCGTCGATGGGGATCTGCCAGAGGGTCGTCGAGCCGGCATGCAGTTGCACGAACGCCGTGCCCGCCGGGATCGCACTCCAGAACACGAGCGAATCCGATCCGCCGACGAGTGGGATCGCAGGGACGGACGGATCGGCCGAGGCGTCCCTGCAGATGCCCGTCATGTCGATCTCGACGCAGCCGGATCGCACCAGCACTCCGTTGCTGATGTCCGCGTGGACCGCGAGGTCGATCGATTGACCGCCGGCGACGATCACGCGACGCGCGGACCCTGGCTCGGTCATCACGGCGCGCGGCGGGTCAGCGCCTTCCACGATCGAGATCTGCTTCCCCCGTGGCACGACGATCGTCGTCGTCGTCGAGAGCGGTGCAGCCGGGCTGCTGCGGATGTAGGCAACCGATGCGACGGTGGCGAGGACGACCACCATCGTCGCGCCACGCAGCGCGTGCCGGCGCCGCCGGCGCCGACGCACGCGACGGACGACATCGGCCGTGCTGCCGGCGGACCACGGCGTGCCATCGGCGATCATCGCGAACTCCCGCTCGAACCGCTGTTCCAGATCGTTGCTCATGCGAGAAGTCCCTTCATCTGTTCCAGCCCGCGGTGCAGGGTGGACCGCACCGTGCTCTCGGAGATCTGCATCTCCGCGGCGATCTCGGCGGTGGTGAGGTGTTCGTAGAACCGCAGCACCAACACAGTGCGTCGCCGCGCACTCAGGCGACGCAAGGCATCGGCCATCTCGTCGGGTCGGTCGTGGTGCACGGCCGAGGCGTCGTCGGGGTAGCGATCCTGGTGCGCTCGCGCGACTCGGCGGCGGCGATGCCACGAGTGGCATCGGTTGACGACCACCACGCGAAGGTAGGCCGCCGGTTCGTCGACGCGCTCCCATCGCTCGTACACGCGGACGAAGGCCTCCTGCACGATCTCCTCCGCCGAGGCATGCGAACCCACCAGCAGAGTGGCGAGGCGCACCATCGGATGGCGTCGGCTCTCGTAGAAGGCAGCGAAGTCCGGCATCACCTGGGTGATCGGCGCAGCACGAACGATCGCGATCGGATCGACGATCTCGATCGTGAGCCGGCTGGCGCGCTGCATCATCCAGATCTAGACGCTCCACAGCCCCAGTTCGCTGCTCGGCGATCGACACCGCATCCGATCCGTGTGACGGACGACGGATCTGTCGGTGCCAGCGGGAGAAACACTGCTCACTAGAGTCGATGCAGTGGTGAACGCAGGGACGACCGAACCCCCGACGGATCTGGTGCTGGGTGGCGAGTTCGCCCCCGGCACGCTGGCCGAATGGCGGGCCGCCGTCGACAACGTGATCGCTCGCGGCGGCAAGGACCTCACGCCCGAACAGCTCGCCGAACGCTTCCAACGCGAGCTCGTCACGGAGACCGTCGACGGGCTCGTCATCCAGCCGCTGTACACCGATCGTGGCAGCGCACCGGAGCCCGGAGTTGCCGGAGCTGCACCGTTCACGCGTGGCAGCACGACCTTGGCCCATCGCCGGTACGGCTGGGACGTGCGCCAGCGTGTGCTCGCCACAGCAGATCCGGAGGCGGTCAACGTGCTGGTCCTCGAGGAGCTGGAGCGCGGGTCCACATCGGTGCTGCTCGATCTCTCGGCGCTCACGAGCGTGGACGTCGACTACCTCGATGCGGCGCTCGACGGAGTGCGACTCGACCTCGCACCGATCGCGCTCACGGGCGCGGTGGACGGCATCGCCGCGGCCGGCGCGTTGCTCGACCTGCACCGTCGGCGCGGCCTCGGCTCCACCGGGTGCGGCGGTTGCCTCGGCGTCGATCCGATCGGCACGTGGGCAGTGCGTGGGGACGGCGACATCATCGCCGAACTCGCTGCGGCCACGGCCCTGGCGAAGCAGTGCATCGCCGACACACCGGCTGTGCGGTCGCTCTCCGTCGATGCCCGGGTGGTCCACGAGGCCGGTGGCGGCGACGTCGAGGAGCTCGCCTACGCGACGGCGGCCGGCCTGCAGCTCGCCCGATCGTTGGCCGACGCGGGCATCTCCATCGACGACGCGATGTCGCAGCTCGAGTTCCGGTTCGCCGCCACGCCGGACCAGTTCCTCACGATCGCCAAGCTGCGTGCGGCCCGCCGGGTGTGGCAGCGCATCGCCGAGGTCAGCGGAGCATCTTCTGAAGCGCAGCACCAGCAGCAGCACGCGATCTCGTCGACGGCAGCGTCCTCGCGGTACGACGTCTGGGTCAACATGCTGCGCGGCACCGTCGAGTGCTTCGGTGCCGGTGTCGGCGGCGCCGATGCCGTCACGATCACACCCCACGACGAGCTCGTCAGCCGCGGAGGGTCCGAGCTCGGACGGCGGATGGCACGGAACACCCAGGTGGTCCTCATCGAGGAGAGCAACCTCTCCAAGGTGATCGACATGGCCGGTGGCTCTTGGTACGTCGAGCAGCTCACCGATCAGCTCGCCCACGCGTCCTGGTCGCTGATGCAGGAGATCGAGCGCGCGGGCGGCCTGGTCGACGCGGTCCGGGCCAACGTGCTGCAGGGTCACATCGAGACGACGCGGGCCAGGCGCGACGCCGCGATCGCCAAGCGCAAGATGGCGTTGACCGGCGTCACCGAGTTCCCGAACATCGCCGAGCCGGTTCCACCCGCAGAAGCGGCGGCCGCCGTCGACAAGCAGACCGCGCGTACCGAGTTCGCCCCGCTCCGCGCATCGCGCTACGCCGACCGGATCGAGCAGCAACGGGCCCGGGCCGACCAACTCGCGGGCGGCGCGGCCGGACGGCCCACCGTGTTCCTCGCCGCGCTCGGGCCGACCTCGGTCAACGCCGCACGGGTCACCTTCGCCAAGAACCTGTTCGAGGTCGGCGGCATCGAAGGCATCGTCGGCGAGAGCACCACCGACCCTGCG
>JAOBWO010000262.1 GCA_025463415.1 Acidimicrobiales bacterium
GGTAGCTGTCGTCGTGGTGCACGCAGAACAGGAACGGATCGACCGTCGGCCACTGCATGCCCAACGCGAACGTGTGCCGCACGCTGGTGCTCATGGCTTCAGCCTATTGGGGCACGGCTGAACGAGCCGCGCCTGGGTCAGGAGACCCGAGCAACAGGACGAGGAGCTGCGACGTCCTCGGTGGCCGACGCTTCGTTTCGCGACCGCTGATCGGCGGCCGAGGACGAATCCCGGCGCGTCTTGCGCCGGGCGAGCGCAGCCCCGACGGCCAGCACTGCCAGCACGGCGCCCACGATCCAGGGCGCCCGGCTGCGGCGCTTCGGCACGACGACCGGCACCTTGTGCATCAGCGACTGGGCCAGTTGACCTGCGGCACTGGCAACGCTCGAGGCGGCGTCGAGTCCGACGTCGGCGGCGCTGCGTCCGAGCTCGACGGCCTGGCTGCCGAGATCGGAGGCCGTGCTGACGGCGTCGTGGGCAAACGAGGTGACGGTGTCGGTCAGTGTCATGTCTCGACCTGTACCCGAGACCGGGGCCCACCAAACCGCACGCCGACGACGGACGACCGACGAGCGATCAGCCGCCGAGGATGCCGTGCAGGATCGTGACGACCGGCATCGATGGAACCGTCGTCGGCACCACGGAGTTCGACGGCAGCGTGGCCGCCGGCACCAACGGAACGGAGGGGACCGACACCGACGGAAGCACCGTCACGCCCACGAGCGGGAGGCTGACCACCGGCGTGGTGATCGCCGGTGTGCCGCCGGCGGGCACCGAGATGCTGGCACTGAGCGGAACGGTGACGACCGGAACCGTGACAGCGACGCCGACGGACGCTCCGCCACTTCCGGCTTGCACCCCGATCACGGCACCGCCACCGACGACCGGAAGGGTGACGCTTGCGGCGACGGTGCCGCCGGAAGCGCCGGCAGCGACAGCAACGCTGGTGCGGGTGTCGCCGGGGACAGGGATCGTGATCGAGACGGGGGGCGCCGACGGGGTCGTCGGGAGGGTGACGCCCGAAGCTCCCGGCAATGCGACAACGGACGTCGCATCGTCGACGGGCGGAGGGATGGCGCCGGCGGCTGCAGCCACGAGCGTGTCGGTGGCCGCGCCGGCCTGGCCGGCGGACGCTGCGCCGGAAGCACCGCCGACAGCGTCTCCGCTTGCAAGGGCATCGGCGCCCGCGGACGCCGACGGCGACCCGGAGACGGCGTCGTCGGCAGTCGCAACCGCGGCGCCGGACGACTTCGTCGTGCCACCGGACGCCTGAGTGGACCGGACCGCGTCGGGGACGGTGATGACAGCGGATCGCGACAGGGTCGTGGGTGCCGAGTCCGTGGACACGATGGCTCCGGCGGGCACGAGGATGGCTCCGAGCACGGCGACCTTGGCGAGGGTGGCGCCGCTGAGCGCTCCGAACGACCACCCCCCGGCGGCGACCGGGGCGGCTGCACCGATGAGCGCTGCGCCTGCGCCGGCTGCGCCGAGACCAGCCCCCAGCAGTGGCGCCGGGCCGGTGAGGGTGCGCAACGATGAGTTCAGGTCGCGGAGCTCGTCCACCGCGCAGCTGCACGGGACGCAGTTGACGAGATGACGCTCGACGATCTCCGCGTCGATGTCGCCGGAGTTGCCACGGACGTAGTGGGCCAGCTTGGGCGAGATCTTCGCGCAGGCCGGCGAGGTGTTGCGCACCTGGTGCTGGGCGAGGTACGCCTCGGCGAACGCCTCGCGGGCCCGGTGGGCCAATGCTGCAACGGCGCCCGGGCGGCGACCGAGCTGCTCGGCGACCTCGGATGTCGGGCGCTCCTCGACGGCGGTGAGCCACAGCGTCAGCTGCCAATCGGCGGACAACGAGGAGAAGGCGCTGGCGACGAGCCCTTGCTCCGACAACCGATCCGGATCCTCGAAGCACACGCCGTTCTGCTCCATGATCGACGGGTCGGTGCTGATCGTGTCGCCGGACCAGCGGCGTGACTTGCAGCTGTTGCGCACGCACGCCATCAGGTACTGGCGGAAGTTGGTGCGAGGACCAGCGCCATTGCCGATCGCAGCGATCACCCCGGCGAAGGATTCGTTGACGACGTCGTCGGCGTCCTGGCGGGAGCGCATGATGTGTCGGGCCACGTTGCGCGCTGCGTTCTCGTGGCGGCGGTACAGCTCTTCGTAGGCCCCGTTGTCGTTACCGATGCGACGCGCCTCTTCGACGAGCTCGTCGTCGCTCAGCTGAGCGATGAACGGATCACGCAATCCTGTTCTCGTCCGTGTCTTCGTCGGCATCATGTCCCCGGCACCATCTGTGACTGCTCCGTACCTCGGTTCGTCGCCGCCGAAACACGTCGTGGGCAGTGTAGATGACGGATCACCTGAGGCAGGTGGCGCACGACCACGCCCCGTGAGATCACCCGGCCGACGGCCCCAGCCCGTGCCTCGTCGCTGAGAGGTTGCGGAGCTGCGCGGCATCGGCAGCAGCTCGGTACCAACGTCCGAGCGATGCCACGGTCTCGTGCGCGTTCAACCCGCTCGGGTTGGGGAGCACCCACAGCTCACTGCCCGCGAGACCTTCCATCCGGTGGCCGAGCGCCGCGTCGCGCTGCCCGAACGCCACTCGATAGGCGGTGATCCCCAGCATCGCGACCACGCGAGGCGCCAGCCTGGACACCAGCTCCGTGAGTCGAACGCCTCCCTCGAGCAGCTCCTGCCGGGTCAGCTCGTCAGCGCGTGCCGATGCCGTGGGCACCAGGTTGGTGATGCCGATGCCGGCGGCGAGCACCATCGCCCGGTCAGCAGCCGACATCCCAGCTCGCGCGTCGACCACATGCGGCACGATGCCGGCGGCGTGCAGCGCCGGCCAGAACCTGTTCCCGCCGCGGGCGAAGTGGGCGTTGACCGCTGCGGTCCACAGCCCGGGGTTGATCCCGACGAACAGCAGCTGGGTCTGATCGTCGAGCAGATCGTCCACGGTCGCGCCGTTGAACCGGACGAGCTCG
Organism: Acidimicrobiales bacterium; assembly: GCA_025463415.1. Lineage (GTDB taxonomy): Bacteria > Actinomycetota > Acidimicrobiia > Acidimicrobiales > Ilumatobacteraceae > WLMZ01. The sequence goes on from JAOBWO010000262.1 coordinate 2,991, forward strand.
GCTCGGGTGAACCGGGGTGGCTGCAGCGAGCTCACTCAGCCAACCCGAGGTCGAGCGCGATGTTGCCGATCTGGTGGGCAAAGTAGACGTCGTGGTCGGCGATCACGTTGTGGAGATGGCCGAAGAGCTCGAAGCTGATCATGCCGATCAGCTGCGTCCACGCCATCAGGCCCTGGCTCAATGCACCGTCATCGAGCAGCTCCGCACCGCGGATCACGTCCTGCAGCCCCGCCCGCAGTTGCGCCAACTCGGCATGGAGGACCGCAGGTACCGGCCGATCCCGCCACGCCACCCGACCACCCCTCGCCAGCGAGTCGACGAGGATCTCGAGCAGCGCCGTCGGTACCGCCACGGCGGGGTCGATCGTGTCTGCCGGAGCGCGGTAGCCCGGAACCGGCGTGCCGAAGATCAGTCCGAACTCGTGCGGGTTCGACAGCGCCCACTGCCGAACCGCGCCGGCCACCGCGTGCCAGCGCGCCGTCAGCTCGGTCGTGGCGACCGCGCCCACGGCGCCGCGCGCGGCGTCGCCGACGGATCGGTACGCGTCGATGATCAACCGCGTCAGCAACTCGTCGCGGCTCGGGAAGTAGCGATAGACCGCGGACGACACCATGCCCACCTCCCGGGCGACGCTGCGCAGCGACAGCGCGGATGCGCCGACTTCCGCGAGCTGACGGCGCGCCACGGCGGTGATCTCGTTGGTGATGTCCTCGCGGGCTCGCTCCCGCGCCGTGCGCAGCTTGCCGCCCGTCATCGGTGAGTCGCGGGTGTCGGTGGTCATCGCGTCAGTGTGACCTATTTCGAGATCGATGGCAACAATCGAGAGCACTGCTCTTGACAACGTCCAGAGTTCCGTGCAAGATGACCTCACACCACCAACGAGAGCACTGCTCTCCATTCGAGGAGCCCACGATGAACACCACTGCTGCCGATCTGATCCCCGCCCGAGTTGCCGCCGACGCAACGGGGTCGCCGCGCTACCTCGAGCCCGGCTGGTTCACCCGCAACGTGTTCAATCGCTCGGTCCGCCGGCTGACCCGCATCGGAATCAGCGTCTGGGGATCTCGTGAGCTCCGGGTGCTGGGTCGGACCTCCGGGATCTGCCGCTCGCTGCCGGTCAACCTGTTGACGGTCGAGGGCGAGCGCTACCTCGTCTCACCGCGCGGCATGACCCAGTGGGTGCGCAACCTTCGTGTTGCCGGCGAAGGCGAGCTCCGCGTCGGGCGGCGGATCGAGGCGTTCACGATGGTCGAGTTGGACGACGTGGACAAGCCGACGATCCTGCGCGAGTACCTCCGCCGCTGGAAGGCCGAGGTCGGCGTGTTCTTCGACGGCTTGAGCGCCGACGCCACCGACGCGCAGCTCGCAGAGATCGCACCGGGGTTCCCCGTGTTCCGGGTGATCACCGGCTGAGCGTCGCTCAACCGATCTCGCCCGGTTCCCGACCCTGGTCGGCGGCGGTGCGGCGAACCGGGCCGCCCGGTGTGACCGGCAGGTCGTGACGCCGACGGAGCGCCCGCGACAGCGAGCTCCTCCGAGCGTCGGCGCGGTAGCCAGCCTGACGTTCGATCGCCATGTGCCAGATCATGTCGCTGTGCATGTTCTTCTCCGTTCGTGAGGTCCGCCCTGATGAGATCGAACATACGGACGGTTGTGGACAGTTCAGGTCCGCAACTCGGCACGAATCTGCAAGACTGCGCAGATCGACACCCCAGCCAGGCTCCTCCACCTCTTGACGCTCATGTCGACGCGATCGACGTGGCGCGCTGAGGAGCTGGCACAACGGTTGGAGATCACCGAGCGCTCAGTTCGGCGCGACGTGACGCGCCTGCGCACGCTCGGGTACCCGATCGAGTCCGTCACCGGCCCCTACGGCGGCTACTCGCTCGCCGCGGGCGGGCGCCTCCCGCCGTTGTTGCTGAGCGATGACGAGGCGGTGTCGATGGCCGTCGCGTTGCACGATGTATCGCAGCGGTCGTCGTCGGCCATCGCCGAGGGGGCGCTGAGCGCGCTGACCAAGCTCGGCCAGGTGATGCCCGTACCGCTGCGCGAGCGGGTGGGCGCACTCACATCGGTGGTCCTCGGCCTCACCAATGGAGACCGCTTCGGCGACAACGGAGGCGACGTCGAGACCTTGATGGCGGTTGCCCTGTCGTGCGCCCGCAACGAACGCGTCCGGTTCGACTACCGATCCGGGGACGGCGCAGATTCGATGCGCCACACCGAACCGTTCCGGCTGGTGTCCGTCGGCCATCGCTGGTACCTCGTCGCCTACGACCTGGATCGCACCGACTGGCGCACGTTCCGGGTCGACCGCATCTCCCGGCCCCGCTCGACCGGGGCGCGGTTCCAACGCGGCGAGGTTCCCGATGCTGCGGCGCTCGTGGCCGAGGGGTTGGCGGTCAACGCGTACCACCAACGCGCCGTGGTGAGAATCCACGCCACGCTCGGCCGAACGCTGCACGAGGTGCCTCCAACGATCGGGGTCTGCCGGGCCGACCCCGACGACGATCGATGCACGCTCGTCGAGATCGGCGGCGACGTCGATTGGGTGGCCCGGTTCCTCGCCGGAATGGAGCTGTCCTACACGGTCGTGGAGCCCGTGGAACTGATCGACGAGCTCCGCCAGCTCGGCGAGCGACTGGTGGAAGCTCACCAGCGACCGCCGGTGCTGGAACCGACATCTCCCAGCGATCAGCACGATGACTCGATGGACACCTGAGCGCAGAGCGGCGCGGCAGTGCTACTCGCGGAGCTGGTCGACGTACATCTCGGTACCCGGCAAAGTGGGGATGAACGGCGCCATCAGCTCGACCCGGCCGAGGCCGGTGGCGGCGACCCGGTCCCCCACGCCTGCGAACTCGTCCCAGATCAGTGCCGGGTCGGCCTCGGTGAACCAGAGGATCGTCAGCCGCGTGTCGACGCCCTCCACATCCTTCACGTACGGCTGCTTGTCGGCCGGCAATGGCATCGGCTGGAAGATGGTTCCGATTGCAACCTTCGACCCGGCGGCGGGAGTGCGCTCCGCGAGCAACCAGGCGAGCATCTGCTCGCATGTCGCGGCGTCGGGGGAATCGATGACCTCCACGACGAGGCCCTGGTAGGGGTAGTTGAGCGCGTGGACATCGCGTGGGCCGACCGCATCGCGGTAGACGACGCCACGCGCGCGTTGGAACGACGTGAACGTGTGATCGCGCTCCAGGAAGACCCGCCCGTCGGCGAAGAGCCGATGGTTGGTGCCGACGGCCCAGCGCATCTGCGACTCGAACTGGCCGTCGGTGATCCAGTACGTCGACATGTACTTGCCGGCCTCGAGCGGCTGCGCGACCGCTGAATCCGCCGGGTAGCGCAGCTTCTGGTACGGCACCGTCGCGACCCAGCGGCGACCGGCGAACAGCCAGGGAAACGCCATCGCGCCAGCGTTGAAGTGATCGTCCTCGTACCAGCGGTTGTAGGCAGCGTCGTGGCCGACGTGCGGCTCCACCATCGTGATCAGCGCGGATCCGATCTTGGGCGCGTACGGACCGGTCTGGGCAAGGGTGTAGTAGAGATCGTCGCTCACGGCGGGGAGAGTACCCGTCGTGTCGCGATCAGCTCCTGCCGAAGCCGGCGGCAGGGAGTGAGATCGACTCGGTCAGATCTTGCTCCGCCAGGCACGCTCGAACGGGAGCCGCCAGGCGTGCGGTGCGACGAGTTGGTGGATCGCGTTCGGGCCCCAGGAACCGGGCGAGTACGACCGCACGGGTGGTGGTGACTGCAGCAGCGGCGTCGACAGCTCCCAGAGCCGCTCGATGCCCTCGGCGGTGGTGAAAAGCGTGTGGTCGCCACTCATCGCGTCGTGGATCAGCCGCTCGTACGCCTCCAGCACGTCCGCCTCACGACCGGTCTCGTGCAGCGCGAACTGCAGGCTCAACTTGTCGAGCTTCATCCCCGGACCGGGACGCTTGCCGTAGAACGACAGCGACAGCTTCGACGAGTCGGCGAGGTCGAAGGTGAGGTGATCCGGGCCGTGCGCACCCACGCCGGAGCCCGGCGGGAACATGCTCTTCGGCGGTTCGCGGAACGCGATCGAGATGATGCGCGCGCCTTCGGCCATCCGTTTGCCGGTGCGGAGGAAGAACGGCACGCCGGCCCAGCGCCAGTTGTCGATCTCGCACTTCAGCGCGATGAACGTCTCGGTCTCCGACTCAGCCGCCACGCCGTGCTCGTTGCGGTAGCCGAGGTATTGACCGCGAACGACCTGGTTCGGCTCGATCGGGCGCATCGAGCGGAAGACCTTGTTCTTCTCCTCGCTGATCGCCCGCGGTTCGAGCGCCGTCGGCGGCTCCATCGCCATGAACGCGAGCACCTGGAAGAGGTGGGTCACCACCATGTCGCGGTACGCGCCGGTGGCCTCGTAGAAGCCGACGCGCTGGTCGAGGCCGAGCGTCTCCGGCACATCGATCTGCACGTGGTCGATGTGGTCGCGGTTCCAGATCGGCTCGAACAAGCCGTTGGCGAACCGGAAGGCGAGGATGTTCTGCGCCGCCTCCTTGCCCAGGAAGTGGTCGATCCGGTAGATCTGGTCCTCCGCGAACGTCTCGTGCAGCGCCGCGTTCAGGGTCCGCGCACTCGCGAGGTCGGTGCCGAACGGCTTCTCCATGATGATGCGCGCTCGGTCGACGAGACCTGCCTCCCCCAGGGTTCGCACGACGGCCCGTGCGGCGTTGGGCGGAATGCTCAGGTAGTGCAGTCGACGCGGCTCGCCGCCCAGATCGTGCTCGGCGGCTTCGACCGTCGCCCGAAGGCCGTCGGCCCCCGAATCCGAGCGGACGAAGCGGAGATCGCTGGAGAACTCGCGCCACTGCTCATCCGTGATCGTGTGGCTGGAGAACTCGTCGCACGCCTGGCGGGCGAACACCCGGAACGAGTCGTCGTCGAAGTCGTCGAGCGACGTGCCGACGATGCGGCACTCGGGAAGCAGGCCGGCCTGGAAGAGGTGGAGCATGCCGGGCAGCAGCTTGCGCCGGGAGAGATCGCCGGTGGCTCCGAAGAGCACGATGACGTGCGCGTTCAGCGGGCGCATCAGCGAGGACGTCACGTCACTCGGCTCCGTGTGCTGCACCCTCTGATCGACCACGCGACTGCCTCCTGGAAACCCGTATGCAGCCTGCTGGCCGACGCCCGGACGGGCGTGCGCGGCTCAGGATAGACCGCGTCGGTCATGCGATGTAGCGTCCCCTCGCTGTTCACGCGGATGCAGGAGGAAGTTCATGGAGACGTTCGACGGATTGATCGCCGTTGTCACCGGCGGAGGCACCGGCATGGGGCGCGAGCTGGTCCGCCAGCTGTCCGCGGAGGGCTGTCACGTGGCGATGTGCGACGTCTCCGCCGAGAACATGGAGGAGTCGCGTGCCATCGCGATCGCGGGCGCACCGAGCGGCACACGTGTGACCACGTTCGTGGCCGACGTCGCCGAACGCGCGCAGCTCGACTCGTTCGCGAGTGCTGTCCGCGACGGTCATGCGACCGATCACATCGACCTCCTGTTCAACAACGCCGGTGTCGGTGGCGGCGGCAGCTTCGTGCTCGACGACAGTGCCGAATGGGAGCGGACGTTCGCGATCACGTGGGGTGGTGTGTACGGGTCCACTCGCGCCTTCTTCCCTCTGTTGCACGCCAGCGCAGCCGGGCGCGTCGTCAACACGAGCAGCGTCAACGGCTTCTGGGCGTCGCTCGGGCCCGCCATTCCGAACTCCGCCTACAGCGCTGCGAAGTTCGCGGTGCGAGGTTTCAGCGAGTCGTTGATCACGGACTTCGCGCTGAACGCACCGCACCTCCACGTGTCGGTGGTGATGCCCGGCCACATCGGCACCTCGATCGTGCTCAACTCCGGCCTCGCTCACGGTCGCAACCCCAAGGAGATGACGGCCGAGCAGTTGCTCGAAGTGCGCGAGCGCACCGCGAAGATGGGTCTGGACCTGTCCGGTGCCAGTGACGAGGACCTCCGCCAGGGCATGCAGGCACAGGGCGAGGCGTTCCGTGACAGCGCGCCGATGTCGGCCGCTGAAGCCGCGACGGTCATCCTCACCGGAGTCCGCAACGGGGACTGGCGGATCCTCGTCGGCGACGACGCGGTGCTGCTCGACGAGATGGTGCGCGCCACGCCGGCCGAGGCCTACACGCCGGAGTTCATGCAACGTGTGCGAGCCGGCGGCGCGTTCGGGTTCACCGGCCAGTAGCCCACTCGCGCGTTTCGACACGCCGTGACTTGGAATTGACCTTTCAGCGGCTTTCTCGGCCGGTATGGATGAACCGGCTAGGGTGCCGCTCACCGCATTTCAATAAGGGAGGACAATGCGTCACCGCAAGAAGTACATCGCGTTCAGCATGACCGCAGCGCTCATGGTCACGGCGTGTGGGAGCGACTCGAAGGACACCTCGAGCTCCACCACCGTTGCCACGACCACCGCGTCCACGACAGCGCCGGCAGCGACCACAGGGTCGACTGCCACCAGCGACACCAGCGGCACCACCGCTGCATCCGAAGCCAGCACGCCGGACACGACCGGCTCGAGCACTGCCGACTCCACCGTCGACAGCACCGGGTCGAGCACCGTGGACACCACCCCGACGACCTCTTCCGGCCCAGCCGGCGGCACGTTCGTGTTCGGTGCATCCGCCGACCCCGTGGTGCTCGACGGTGCGTTCGTCAGTGACGGTGAGTCACTGCGTGCGATCCACGAGATCTTCGAGACGCTGGTCACCACCAAGCCGGGTGGCACCGACATCGTGCCGCTCCTCGCCGACTCGTGGGAGTCCAGCACGGACGGCCTCGCATGGACCTTCCACCTCCACAAGGGTGTGAAGTTCCAGGACGACACCGACTTCAATGCCAAGGCCGTGTGCTTCAACTTCGACCGTTGGTACAACTTCGCGGGCATCTCGCAGAGCGCGTCCGTGTCGTACTACTGGGGCACCGTCTTCGGTGGCTTCTCCGACGGCGCGGTGCCCAGCCTCTACAAGAGCTGCGATGCCAAGGACGACAACACCGCGGTGATCAACCTGACCGCACCGTCGGCCGCGTTCCTCGCCGGCCTCGCCGTCCCTGCCTTCTCGATCGCCAGCCCTGACGCCCTCACCAAGTACGAGGCCGACAAGGTCGGCGGGACCGCGGATGCACCGACGTTCGACGGCACCTTCGGCACCGAGCACCCGGTCGGCACCGGTGCGTTCACGTTCGACAGCTGGCAGCCCGGCGACAAGCTGACGCTCAAGCGGAACGAGAACTACTGGGGCTCCAAGGCCCTCCTCGACGAGCTGATCTTCAAGCCCATCGCCGATGGTCCCGCACGTCGCACGGCGCTCGAGACCGGTGAGATCCAGGGCTACGACCTCGTCGACCCGGCCGACACCCAGGAGCTCCAGGACAACGGCTACCAGCTCTTGCTGCGTCCTGCGTTCAACGTCGGCTACCTCGGCTTCAACCAGTCGAAGCCGCCGCTCGACAACCTCAAGATCCGCCAGGCCATCGCCTATGCGCTCAACCGCGACGCGCTGGTGAAGGCCAAGTATCCGCCGGGATCGGAAGTCGCCAAGGAGTTCATGCCGCCATCACTGTTCGGCTACTCCAACAACGTCACCGAGTACCCGTACGATCCGGCGAAGGCCAAGGAGCTGATCAAGGAGAGCGGCGTCACCGATCTGACGCTCGAGTTCTACTACCCGAGCGAGGTCAGCCGTCCGTACATGCCGGACCCCACCGCCAACTTCGAGGCCTTCAGCGCCGATCTCGAGGCCGTCGGCTTCAAGGTCGTCCCGAAGACGGCCCCGTGGCGCGGTGGCTACCTGGATGA
>JAOBWO010000310.1 GCA_025463415.1 Acidimicrobiales bacterium
TGGGGTAGAGCATCGTGCGGAAGCTGCCGCCCATGATCGCGACGTCCTCCTGGGCGCGCTGCGGGCCGGACGGGTGGATCGCCTGGAAGCCGGGGTTGAGCACCTCGCTCATCGCCTGCGCGGCGGCTGACTCGGCGATGCGGGGATCGGTGCCATAGGTCGCCGTCTCCGGTGGCGGATGGGGCGAGGCGACCTCCCACGTCAGTGGAGCGCGGAAGCGTGGGTCCTGGGCGAGGAGGTCGAACAGGATCGTCGTTCCGGTGCGTGGCTGACCGAGGATCACCACGGGCGCGCTGACCGGCGCCACGCCGATCTCCGGGTGTTCGGCGTGCCAGTGGGTCACCCACAGCCGGGCGCGCAGGTCGCCCGTGATCATCGCCGCGGCGACGTGCTGTCCGACCTCGGAGAGGCGTGCCTCGGACACCATCGACTCGAGCAGTCGTTCGAAGCCTTCGCGCCATGAGTCCTCGCCGAAGTCGTCGAGACCGGTCTCCGCGCGAGCGCGGTCGGTCAGTGTCGCTGCGTTCAGCACGGCGTGTGTCATCTCGGCAAGTCCCCCCGGGCTTCGGCCTGCCAGAGTGTGGCACGCCGTCCGGGGACGGCCGTCAGCCAGGAGACCGAGATGGACCTCGCCCCCCAGACCACCGCTGTGTTCGACGAGTTGATCGCTGCGCTCGGCGAGATCCGCAACGGGTACGTGCTCAACGCCGAGCGCTTCACCGATCCGCTGGATGTTGTCGAGGGCTACCGCTACGTGGGCCAGTTGCTGTCGGCCGCGTCGGAGCTGTTCTTGGAGGCCGACCCTGCGCACCCACGCCTCGCGTCGATGGTCTCGCCGGCGCGCAAGCTGCAGGGCGACAACCCCGACGCGATCTACCACTACGCGCGCATCAGCGGCGACCGCGCCTACCGGATCTCCGGCGTGCGCCGCGACGAGTGCTACGTGTCGTTCACGATCCACGGTCGGGCTCCCGACGGCGCGCTCGCCGGGCCGTTGCTGGGCGACGTGAACGACCGCGACTTCTCGGTCGCGGAGGACGGCAGCTACTCGATCGTGCTCAGCGCCGAGCCGCACGACGGCAACTGGCTGCGGCTCGACCCTGCGGCGCATGCGGTCGTGGTGCGCAGCTACTTCGAGCTGGATCCGTCGGCGCAGAACGATCCGGCGATCGGTGTGAACATCGACATCGAGCCGCTCTCGCCGGAGCCGCCGTCGCCGCCGCTGACCGACGAGGTCTATGCCGGCCGGCTGCGTGAGGGCATCGAGTTCCTTCGCCAGACCACGCTCGGCCAGCGGCTGCCCAGCCAGCAGATCTCCGTGCCCTTCGTGGCCACCGAGCCGAACACGCTGCCGAAACCGTTCAGCTTCCGCGACTCCGGCCTGCCCGTGCCCGGCGCGGCCGACATCTTCTACGCGTCCGGCCGGTGGCTGCTCACGCCCGATGAGGCGTTGGTGATGACCGGCACGCTGCCGAAGTGCGCGTTCGCCAACGTGATGCTGTGGAACCGCCACATGCAGACGCTCGAGTACCGGGTGCGGCGGTCCTCGATCAACCAGCAGCAGCTGGTCCTGGAGCCCGATGGCACGTTCCGCATCGTCGTCGCGCACACCGACCCCGGTGTCGCCAACTGGCTCGACACCGAAGGCCATAGCACCGGCACGGTCTTCTGGCGGATCCTCCTCCCGGTCGAGGACCCGCCGCAGACTGTGTGCACGGTGGTGCCGGTGGCGTCGCTGGCTTCGTCGACCTCGGTGGCCTCTGGCTGATCTCGGTCGGTCCTGCCAGGTCAGCGGTCCCGCGGGACTGTCGCGCACCCTTCTGTCAGAGTGCGGTCATGGAGTCGGGCAATGCCATTGAATTCGCGCAGGCAGCGCGCATGCTGACCACCGAGGCCCAGCGCCGCGGCCTGGTCGGTCCTAGCTATCGCTGCCCGCCACGCATCGTCGGGGTCGACCGCTCGCTGCGGCGCCACGCCAGCGGCGTCGTCATCTCGGTGAAGTTGCGCGGCCGCCCATGGGCCGCCGTCCTGGCCGACATGATCGAAGGCGTCATCGTCGCCAACGGCCTCAACGCCACCCAAGCCATCCGCCTCCGTGGCGAACTGTGGACCGCCCTCGGCTTCGAGGCCACGCCCGTCACCACGAGAGTTGCGTAGGCTCAACCGCCACCGGCCCGGGTGGCGGAATTGGCAGACGCGGGGGGCTTAAACCCCCCTGACCGTGAGGTCATGTGGGTTCGATCCCCACCCCGGGCACAGGTCTGAGCTGGTCTGATCCGTTCTGGCCGGTCGCCTGCCTGCGCCGAAATCGGCCCGTCTGCACAATATCTGCACAGATTTCTGATACCTTCCGCTCATGGCGCGTGGATCCGTGCGACGACTGAGCGGTGGTTGGGGCTACCGGATCGACCTGGGCGCGGACCCGGCGACTGGCAAGCGACGGCAGGTTTCCAAGCAAGGTTTCCGGACCAAGGGCTTGGCCGAAGCGGCGTTGCGAGCCGTGACCGGCGACATCGACGACGGCACCGTTGCGCCCCGGACGACGCGCACGCTCGGCGACTTCCTCGACGAGTGGTTGCTGCTCCAGAAGGACCGACTCCGCCCGACGACGCTGCACAGCTACGCCATGGCGATCGAGCGGATCAAGCGCGGCCTCGGCCACGCCAAGCTGCAAGCGCTGACCCCGCTGCAGATCGAGCGGTTCTACGCCGACATGATGACCGCCGGCGGCAAGAAGGGCGGTGGCTCGCTCGCCCCGAAGACGGTGCGCAACTCGCACACCGTGTTG
>JAOBWO010000341.1 GCA_025463415.1 Acidimicrobiales bacterium
GCGGGGTGGGGGAGGGGGGTGGCGCGCGGCTTGTCGAGTTGCTTGACGAGGAGGTCGTAGACCTTCTGGCCGGTGAACTCGATGATCTCGTCGCGCAGGTACTGGTAGACGGGCCGCTTGCCGGTGAACGCATCGCTGCTCTCGGTGCACCACCAGTGGAACTCCTCGCCGCCTTCGCCCCAGTCGCGGCGCTTCCACTCGCGCAGGGTGCTGGTGACCCGGCCGTGCGCGTCGGTGTCCTCGTGGAGGCGCAGCGGGAGCTGCCAGCAGACATCCGGTTTCCAGTCGATGTACCGCTCGCCGATCGCGAGCGGGGCACTGTGCAAGGCGCACCCCGCGCCGCCGCTGAAGCCGGGCCGGTTGAGGAAGATGCACGCGCCGTCGATCACGCGGGTGACGACCGTGCCGTCCGGCTCGGTGTCGGTCCAGCCCTCGTCACCGGTGCCTTCGTCGAAGTACTGCCACTGGTCGGGGCGCAACCGGGCGGAGCTGTCGACGACCGTCTGCACATCCGCAGCGTCGATGAAGTGGGCGCCGTAGCTGCAGCAACCCTGGGCGAGATCGGTGGCGTCTTCGGTCAGGACACCCTTGCAGCCGCTGCCCCAGATGCAGTTCCAGTTGGAGCGCAAGAAGGTGGTGTCGAAGACCCAGGTGCGCTCCTCGTCCGGATCGTCGAAGCTGAGGTACTCGTGCAGGTCGTCGGGGCGGGCCACGGCGCGAACGTAGCGCGCGGGGTCGAGCGCCCGAAAGCGCCGCTCTCAATCCAGGGGCCCGCTCGCGGAGGTCTGGATAGGCTGGAACGATCATGAGCACGCCGCCCACCTCGACGCCACCCAACACGGCTGACCAGCTCCGCGAGGCCTACCGCGGTTTCTTCGCCGAGCGTGGACACACCCCGGTGGCATCGGCCAGCTTGATCCCGCACGACCCGACGGTGCTCTTCAGCGTCGCCGGCATGGTGCCGTTCAAGCCCTACTTCGTCGGCGACGAGACCCCTCCCTACAAGCGTGCGGTCACCGTGCAGAAGTGTGCTCGCGCGGGCGGCAAGCACAACGACCTCGACGATGTCGGTCGCACCAAGCGTCACCTCGTGTTCTTCGAGATGATGGGCAACTTCAGCTTCGGCGACTACTTCAAGGCCGACGCGATCCCGTGGAGCTGGGAGCTCGTCACCGAGACGTTCGGTCTCGACGGCGACCGGATCTGGGTCACCGTCCACGAGAGCGACGACGAAGCCGAGCAGATCTGGCACGACGTCGTCGGCGTGCCGATGGACCGCATCCAGCGCCTCGGCGACAAGGACAACTTCTGGCAGATGGGCGACACCGGCCCGTGCGGTCCGTGCAGCGAGCTGCACATCGACCGTGGTCCGGCCTTCGGTCCGGAGGGCGGGCCGCTCAACGATCCGCAGGGCGACCGGTTCATGGAGTTCTGGAACCTCGTCTTCATGCAGTTCAACCAGGCGCCCGACGGCTCGCGCACGCCACTGCCGAAGCCGTCGATCGACACCGGCGCGGGCCTCGAACGCATCCTCGCCCTCGTCCAGGGCAAGGACAGCGTCTGGGAGACCGACGTGATGTTCCCGCTGATCGAGCAGGCGTCGTCGGCCACCGGCAAGACCTATCGCGAAGGCGACTACGACGACCGCAACAGCTTCAGCCTGCGCGTCCTGGCCGAGCACGCGCGCAGCAGCACGATGCTGGTCAACGACGGCGTGTTCCCCAGCAACGAGGGCCGCGGCTACGTGCTGCGCCGCATCATCCGTCGCGCCGTCCGTCACGCATACCTGCTCGGCACCGAGAAGCTGGTCATGCCCGGCCTCGTCGAGACTGCGATCGACGTGATGGCGAACGCGTATCCAGACGTCGTCAAGAACCGCGACTTCATCGTCGGCGTGCTCACCAAGGAAGAGGAGCGCTTCCGCCAGACGTTGAAGACCGGCCTCGTCATCCTCGAGGACGAGCTGTCCGCCGGCGTCACGACGCTCCACGGCAGCACGGCCTTCAAGCTGCACGACACCTACGGGTTCCCGCTCGAGCTCACCGAGGAGATCGCCGGCGAGCGCGGCGTCAGCATCGACCGCGAAGGCTTCGACATCGACATGGCCGAGCAGCGCAAGATGGCCAAGGACAGCCGCAAGGCGAACGCCGCCGGTGACCAACAGCAGGACGCCTACCGCGAGCTGAACGAGCAGTTCGGCGTCACCGAGTTCCTCGGCTACGTGCAGAACGAGACCGAGAGCCGGGTGCTTGCCGTCGTCCCATCGGCCGCCGTCGCCGACGACGGCACGCCGCTCGTCGAGATCTTCCTCGACCGCACGCCCTTCTACGCCGAGTCCGGCGGACAGGTGGGCGATACCGGCACGATCCAGACCGAGACCGGTACTGCCGAGGTGCTCGACACGACGTTCGCCTTGCCCGGCCTCCGTCGGCACACGGCGCGGATCACCTCGGGCACCGTCACGCCCGGCCAGACCGCGGCCGCGCGCATCGACGTCAAGCGTCGCGACGCGATCCGTCGCAACCACACCGGCACCCACGTGCTCCACCACGCGCTGCGCCAGGTGCTCGGCCAGCACGTGAAGCAGGCCGGGTCGCTGGTCGGCCCGGATCGTCTCCGCTTCGACTTCAGCCACTACTCGGCGGTGACCGACGACGAGATCGTCCAGATCGAGGCGATCGCCAACGACGAGGTGCTGGCGAACCCGATCGCGCGGGCGTACGAGACCACAAAAGACGAGGCGACGGCCATGGGCGCGATCGCCTTCTTCGGTGACAAGTACGGCGACATCGTGCGCGTCCTCGAAGCGGGCGCCTCGGTCGAGCTGTGCGGCGGCACCCACGTGAAGGCGCTGGGCGACATCGGCGCGATCAAGATCGTCGGGGAGAGCAGCATCGGCTCGAACCTCCGTCGCATCGAGGCCGTCACCGGGTTCAACAGCGTCGCGCTGCTGCAGCGCGACGAGCACGTGCTGGCCGACGCGGCGCGTCTCGTCGGCGTGCCGGCGAACGACCTGCTCGAGGGCGTGCAGCGCAAGCTCGACGAGATCAAGGCGCTCAGTGACGAGATCAAGTCCCTGCGCGCCCGCGCTGCGTCGGGTCAGGCGGCCGAGCTCGCGGCCGGCGCGGTCGACGGTGTGCTCGTCACCCGCGTCGACGGCGTCGATCCGCAGGACCTCCGTGACCTCGCCCTGGCGATCCGCCAGCAGAGCGGGGTGGAAGCCGTCGTCCTCGGTGGCATCACGCCTACGGGTGGTGTCTCGCTGGTGGCGGCGATCACGCCCGGCTTCGCGCCGGGTGTGCAGGCCGGCGACCTGATCAAGGACGCGGCCAAAGCCGTCGGTGGCGGTGGCGGCGGCAAGGGTGACATCGCCACGGCCGGCGGCAAGAACCCGGCCGGCCTCGACGACGCGCTCGGTCTGGCGCGCGACGCGGCGCACGCCGCACGGAGCGCATCGACCGACGCGTGAGGATCTCACGATGAGGGTGCTGGCGCTCGATCTCGGCAGCAAGCGGATCGGCGTGGCCGTCAGTGACCGCAGCGGCACCATCGCCACGCCACTGACGGTCCTGTTGCGCAGTGGCCGCACCAGCCTCGACCACGAGCGGATCACCGCGCTGATCGTCGAGGAGGAGGCCGTGCTGCTGGTCGTCGGGCTGCCGCTGTCGATGGACGGCAGCATCGGCAAGGCCGCAGCGGCTGCC
>JAOBWO010000361.1 GCA_025463415.1 Acidimicrobiales bacterium
AACGGATCTCGACAACAGCGTCGAGCACAGCACGCGCGATCGCATGCTTGTCGGTGAGGCCGATGGTGACCATCGGGGCCTCGGGCCGGAGCAAGCATACGGCATTGGTGTCGTGTTGGAAGCCGACCCCGGGAGCGCTGACGTCGTTGGCGACGATCAGATCGAGGTTCTTGCGGTGCAGCTTCGCGTCGGCATTGGCGACGAGATCGTCGGTCTCGGCGGCGAAACCGACCAGGATCTGTCCACTCGGCTTGGTGCGGCCCAGACCGGCGAGGATGTCGGGCGTCGGCTCGAGGACGATGTCGGGGATGCCGTCCTGCTTCTTGATCTTGTTCGGCGCGACGACCTTGGGCCGGAAGTCCGCAACGGCAGCCGCCATGATCACGACATCGGCTGCGCGCGCTGCTGCCTCGACGGCTGTCTGCATCTGCGCAGCGGTCTCCACCGGCACGACGGTGACGCCGGTCGGCGTCGGCAGTCCCACCGTGGAGATCAGCGTCACCGAGGCGCCGCGCGCGGCGGCGATTGCGGCGATCGCGTAGCCCTGCTTGCCGCTGCTGCGGTTGGCGATCACCCGGACCGCGTCGATCGGCTCGCGGGTGCCGCCCGCCGTCACGACCAGCGACACGCCCTCGAGGTCATGCGGACCGAGCGCATGCTCCACCGCGGCGATGATCCGCTCCGGAGCGGCCAGCCGACCCTTGCCCGAATCGCCACCGGCGAGCCGGCCTTCGTCGGGCTCGACGATGATCACGCCGCGACGAGCCAGCGTGGCGAGGTTGTCGCGGACCGCTGGGTGCTCCCACATCTCAGTGTGCATCGCCGGGCAGATCACCACCGGAGCGCGCGTCGCGAGCAGGGTGTTGGTCAGCAGGTCGGTGCTCAACCCGGCGGCATATGCGCCGACGAGGCGAGCCGTGGCGGGCACGACCACGATCAGGTCAGCCGACTGGCCGAGCCGGGTGTGCGGGATCGGCGACGCTTCGTTCCAGAGGCTGGTCTGCACCGGCTCGCTGCACAGCGCGGACAGCGTGGTCCGGCCGATGAAGTGCTCGGCCGCTGCCGTCATCACCGGCACGACGTGCGCGCCGGCATCGACGAGACGACGGCAGACCTCGACGGCCTTGTAGGCGGCGATCCCACCCGTCACACCGACGACGATCCGCCGGCCGGCAAGCGTCAGCCCGGAACCGATGTGGCCAGCAACGTCGGGGTCGGCGGGTTGTTGGTCGCTCACGAGTACCGCTGCAACCAGGCTCAGCCCGTTGTGACGTCCGCTCAGACGGCGGCGTCGGCCTCAGGGGTCTCGACCTCGGGGACGACGACGTCGATCGGCACGATCTTGTGCGCTGCGATCTCCTCGAACCCGATGCTCAACGGCTTCCGAGCGACCGAGGAGACCTGCGGCGGCACCATGTGGCCGAGGCTGTCACCCAGCTGGTTGAAGTAGGAGTTGATCTGCCGTGCCCGGCGCGCCGCCAACGTGACGAGGCTGAACTTGGAGTCGACCGTCCCGAGGAGGGCTTCGATCGGTGGGTTCATCATCGTGTCGTTCGTACGCGCCATGGTGTGGTCTCCTGTTGTCGAGCTGGGCAATCCTAGCGGGCGGGCCAGCGGTTTCACCGGATGCGCAGGTCGACGGGCCCGCGCTCAGCCGGAGGCAGCGCCCGACCGGCAGCGGTCGAGGATCTCGACCATCTCGTCGATGGTTCGCTCGAGGTCGTCGTTGACGACGATGTAGTCAGCCAGTTCCCGACCGATCGGCTCTTCCAGCTCGGCCTTCTGCAACCGTTCGGCGACCTTGTGGTCGGCATCGCCGCGGCCGCGCAGGCGTCGCTCCTGCTCGTCTCTGGTGGGCGGCAGCACGAAGATCAGGATCGCCTGCGGCTCCAATGCCTTGACCTGACGAGCCCCGTCCACTTCGATCTCCAGGACGACATCGCGGCCATCGGTGATCTCCGGGTTGGGAGTTCCGTAGTAGTTGCCCAGGAACTCCGTCCACTCGAGGAAGCCTCCGGCAGCGATGCGGGCTTCGAAGGCCGCCCGGTCGGTGAAGACGTAGGCGGCCGGCGATTCCCCGGCGCGTCGGGCGCGCGTGGTCCAGCTCCGCGACAGCCAGAGCTTCGGATCACGCTCGACCAGCGCTGTCACGATGGTGCCCTTGCCGACGCCACCCGGACCGGACACGACGATGATCAGCGGCTCGGCCGCCGTCATGAGAGCACGGTCACGAGAGCCGTCGGAGCACTATTTGCCGAGTTGCTCGAGCAACGACTGCTTCTGCTGTGCGCCGAGACCCTGCACGCGACGGTTGTCGGCGATCCCGATCTCTTCCATGACCTTGCGGGCCTTGACCTTGCCGACGCCCGGCAGGGACTCGAGCAGTGAGACGACCTTGAGCTTGCCGACGGTGGAGTCGGTGGACGCCAGCGCTTCTGCGAGGGTGACGGAGCCGAGCTTGAGCTTGGTCTTGAACTCGGCGCGGGCTGCGCGAGCCTCAGCGGCCTTGGCCAATGCGTTCGCGCGTTGTTCTGGGGTGAGTGCGGGAGGTGTTGCCATGAGCACATTCTATAGCGCCTACGCTGCTGCTTTGGTGATCACCCCTCCTGGCGGCCCGGCGACAGGGGTCACCCGAGCGAGCTCGTGAGCTCGCCCAGCGAGCTGATACCCTCCGCCGCTGCCCAGCTGACGAGGCCGTCGAGGACAGCCCACGGGGCCCGCGGATCGGCGAAGGTCGCGGTGCCGATCTGCACCGCGCTCGCGCCCGCCAGCATCAGCTCGACGGCGCTCCATGCATCAGTCACTCCGCCGACCCCGACGATCGGCAGGGACGGCAACGCCTGGTGCACGTCGAACACAGCCCGCACGGCAACGGGATGGATCGCGCGTCCCGAGAGACCGCCGCCGCCGTTGCCGAGCGCCGGCCGCCGAGTGCGTTCGTCGATGACCATGCCGAGCACGGTGTTGATCAGGGTCACTGCTGCAGCACCCGCGTCGGCGACGCGACCGGCGACCTCGACGAGCCGATCGGTGTTCGGGCTGAGCTTGCCCCACAATGGTTTCGCGCACGTCCGGCCGACCTCCGCGACGACCTCCGCGCTGACGTCGGGGTCGTGGGCGAAGATGCCCCGGCGACCTTCGAGGTTGGGGCACGAGAGGTTGACCTCGACCGCGATCACCTCGTCGCCGACGTCTGCGAGTTGGGCGGCTGCCGCGGCGTAGTCGGCGACGGTTCGGCCCCAGATGCTGACGACGACGCGTGCACCGGTGGCAGCGAGCGCTGGCAGGTCGTCAGCGAGCCAGCGCGTGACGCCCGGGCCTTGCAGCCCGACCGCGTTGATCATTCCCTGCGCCGTCGGGTGGACGCGCGGCGAGGGGTTGCCTGCCCACGCGTATGCGGCCAGCGACTTGACCACGAACGCTCCGAGCGCACCGAGGTCGCCGTACGGCGACAGCTCCACGCCGTGTCCGGCCGTTCCCGAAGCGGTCATCACCGGGTTCGGCAGCGTGACGGATCCGATGCGCACCGTCGTGTCGACGGCGCGCCGCGAGGGCGTGGAGCGTTCCTTCATCAGCGTGCCTTCATGGGCGACTGTGGTACTCCTGCAGCGAACGCACCTCGATCGGTCGGCCGCCCTGTTCGGCCAGGCCCTGCACGGCGGCGAGACCGGCTTCGACGGTCGTCACCGAGCTGACCTGGTTGACGTTCGCCGCCTTCCGGATCCGCTCCCCGTCCGTGCGACCACCACGCCCCTGCGGCGTGTTGATCACGAAGCTGACCTTGCCGTCGGCGATCAGGTAGACAGCGGTCACCTCGGCGTGCTCGCTGACCTTCCCCACGACCTGATCCACCGGCAGCCCGAAGCGCTCGAGATAGGCGGCGGTGCCCACGGTGGCCGCGATGCCGAGACCCAGCTCGCGCAGCCGCTTGGCGACCACGATGCCTGCCGGCTTGTCACCGTCCGCGAGTGAGAGGAACACCGTGCCGGAGGTCGGCAGCAGCGTGCCGGCCGCGAGCTCGGCTTTGAAGAAGGCCTGCCCGAACGTGGTGGCGATGCCCATCACCTCACCGGTGGAGCGCATCTCCGGGCCGAGCGCCGTGTCGACCTCGGGGAACCTGCTGAAGGGCAGCACGGCCTCCTTGACGCTGACGTGGCCGCCGGCGACCGGAGGCACCAGCAGCCCCTCGTCGCGGAGCTCCGCCAGGGTCGCACCGAGCATCACCCGGGTGGCCACCTTGGCGAGGGGCACCCCGGTGGCCTTCGCCACGAACGGCACCGTGCGACTGGCCCGAGGGTTGGCCTCGATCACGTACACCGTCGTGCCGAGCACGGCGAACTGCACGTTGATCAGGCCGCGCACGTCGAGCGCCGCGGCGATCGACGCGGTGTAGGACTCGATCACTTCGACGACCCAGCCGGGCAGGGTCTGCGGCGGAATCGCGCACGCCGAGTCGCCGCTGTGAACGCCTGCTTCCTCGACGTGCTCCATCACGCCACCGATCAGGACCTCACCCGTGTGATCGCGGACGGCGTCGACGTCGACCTCGGTGGCATCCTCGAGGAAGCGGTCGACGAGGACCGGCCGCTCTGCGGAGAGCCCGCCCTCCTTGCCGAGGCTGCCGAAGCCGGTCAGCTCGGCCATCGCCCGGGCGAGGTGGTTGCTGTCGTGGACGATCTGCATGCCTCGTCCGCCGAGCACGTAGCTCGGGCGCACCAGCACGGGGAAGCCGACGGTGTCCACGATGCCGAGCGCCTGCTCGAGGTCGATGGCCGTCCCACCGGGTGGCTGCGGGATGTGCAGGCTCTGGCACAGCGCGGCCCACTTCTCACGGTCCTCGGCGAGGTCGATCGATCTCGGTGAGGTGCCGGCGACGAGCTCGACGGGGATCAGCCCCGCCAGCTTCAGCGGCGTCTGTCCACCGAGCGAGACGATCACCTTCGGTGCCACTCCCCCGCTGGACAGCGTCTCGGCGGCGATGACGTTGAGCACGTCCTCCTGCGTGAGCGGTTCGAAGTACAGGCGGTCGCTGGTGTCGTAGTCGGTGCTGACGGTCTCCGGGTTGCAGTTGACCATGACCGTCTCGTAGCCGGCGGCGCGGAGGCTGAACGACGCGTGGACGCAGCAGTAGTCGAACTCGATGCCTTGGCCGATGCGGTTGGGCCCGCTGCCGAGGATGATCACCTTCTTGCGATCCGACGGTTGGACCTCGTTCTCGTCCTCGTAGGTGCTGTAGTGATACGGCGTCTTCGCTGCGAACTCAGCGGCGCAGGTGTCGACGGTCTTGTAGGTCGGGATGACGCCGAGCGCCTCGCGAGCGGCGCGCACTTCGCTCTCGGTGGCGCCCCACAGGTACGCCAACTGCCCGTCGCCGAACCCGAGCCGCTTGGCCCGCCGCCACTGCGAACGGGTCAGGCTCAACGGATCGGGGTGACCGGCGAGCTCTTCACGCTCCTCGATGATGATGCTCATCTGGTCGAGGAACCACGGGTCGACGCGGTTGGCCTCGTGGATCCGCTCGATGCTCACGTGCCGGCGCAGGAGCTCGCCGATCTGGAAGATCCGCTCCGGCGTCGGGATGCCCGTTGCGGCCAGCAGGTCGTCGTCGGTGATCGACGCGTACTGGGCCTCGGCGGGATCGCAGTTGAGGCCGAGGCGGCCCTGCTCCAGCGACCGCAGACCCTTCTGCAGGCTCTCCGGGAACGTGCGGCCGATCGACATCGCCTCGCCGACGCTCTGCATCTGTGTGCCGAGAACCCCGCTGGTACCGGGCAGCTTCTCGAAGGCCCAACGCGGGATCTTGGTGACCACGTAGTCGATGCTCGGCTCGAAGCTGGCGGGGGTCATCTTCGTGATGTCGTTGGGGATCTCGTCCAGCGTGTACCCGACGGCCAGCTTCGCAGCGATCTTCGCGATCGGGAACCCGGTGGCCTTGGACGCCAAGGCCGACGAGCGCGACACGCGGGGGTTCATCTCGATCACGACCTGCTCGCCGGTGAGCGGGTTCACGGCGAACTGCACGTTCGAACCGCCGGTCTCCACGCCGACGCGTCGGATGCACGCGAACGCCGAGTCGCGCATCTGCTGGTACTCGACGTCGCTCAGAGTCTGCGCCGGAGCGACCGTGATCGAGTCACCGGTGTGCACGCCCATCGGGTCGAAGTTCTCGATCGAGCAGATGATCACGCAGTTGTCGTTGCGGTCGCGCATGACCTCGAGCTCGTACTCCTTCCATCCGGCGATGCTGGTCTCGATCAGGATCTCCCCGATCGGGCTGGCTGCGATGCCGTTCGAAGCGAGCGTCTCGAACTGGGCCTGGGTCGAGGCGATGCCCGTGCCCCTGCCACCGAGGATGTATGCCGGGCGGATGATGCACGGGAGGCCGATCGTCTGGATCACCTCGAGCGCCTCGGCCATGTCGTGGGCAACGCCACTCTTGGGCACCGCGAGGCCGATCTCGATCATCGCGACCTTGAACTTCTCGCGGTCCTCTGCGGTGGCGATCGCCTCGGCGTTCGCGCCGATCAGCTCGGGCGTGCCGGGCACGCCGACGATCCCGCGCTCGAACAACGTCATCGCGATGTTCAACGCCGTCTGGCCGCCCATCGTCGGCAGCACTGCGTCGGGCTTCTCACGCTCGATGATGCTGGCGACCACCTCGGGGGTGAGCGGCTCGATGTAGGTCGCGTCGGCGAAGTCCGGGTCGGTCATGATCGTCGCCGGGTTCGAGTTGGCGAGGATGACGCGGTAGCCCTCCTCACGGAGCACCCTGCAGGCCTGGGTACCGCTGTAGTCGAACTCGCATGCCTGGCCGATGACGATCGGTCCGCTGCCGATGATCAGGATGCTGTGGATGTCGGTGCGCTTGGGCATCAGACCGCGCCCGCCGTGGTGGGGACGAGATCGACGAGGCCCAGTTCGGGCGCCGGCAGCCCGGCCATGCGCCGCGGCGGTGCACGCCGGATCCGCGGCTTGTCGCGCCAGTCGTGCGGGTCGCGCATCATCTCGTCGAACACGCCGAACAGGTAGCTCGCATCGTGCGGGCCGGGGCCGGCTTCGGGGTGGTACTGCACGCTGAACGCGGCCTCGCCCCTGACCCACATGCCCTCGTTGGTGAGATCGTTGAGGTTGCGATGGGTCACCTCGATCCGGTCACCGAGGCTGTCCGGGTCGACACAGAAGTTGTGGTTCTGGCTGGTGATCTCGATCTTGCCGCTCGCTTCGTGCCGGACCGGATGGTTGCCGCCGTGGTGACCGAACGGAAGCTTGAACGTGGAGCCGCCGATCGCCAGGCTGAGCAACTGGTGACCGAGGCAGATGCCGAACACCGGCACTCGGCCGACGAGGTCGCGGATGGCCCCGACCGCGTAGTCGACGACCTCCGGGTCGCCCGGACCGTTCGACAGGAACACACCACTCGGCGCGAGCGCGAGGACTTCCTCAGCGGTGGTCGAGGCGGGAACGACGGTGACCTCGCCCAGCGTGGCGAGGTGGTCGACGATCGAGTACTTGATGCCGAAGTCGTAGGCGACGATGCGACGGTCGCCGGAACCAACGGTGTACGCCGTCGGCGTGGTGACCTGGGCGACCAGGTCGACGCCGTCCGTGCCCGGTTCGGCCTGGGCCGCAGCCAGCAAGGCCGCCTCGCCCGCTGATCCGAAGGCGCCACTCATCGCCCCCGTGTCACGCAGCAGACGGGTGAGCCGACGTGTGTCGATCCCGGCGATGCCGCTGATGCCGTAGCGCCGCAGCGTCGCGTCGAGGTGCGCCTCCGAGCGGTGGTTCGACTCACGCCGGGCGAGGTCGCGCACGATGACGCCGCGACAGAACGGCCGCCGTGACTCGAAGTCGGCCAGGGATGCGCCGTAGTTGCCGATGTGCGGATAGGTGAAGGTGATGATCTGCCCCGCGTAGCTCGGGTCGGTCAGCACCTCCTGATAGCCACTCAGCACCGTGTTGAAGACGACCTCACCACTGGCAACGCCCCCCGGCGCCACGGCTCCGATCAGCTCGCCCTCGAACACGCTGCCATCGGCGAGGACCAGCGCGCCCTCGACGATGGGGTTTTTGGCCACGATCGGTTGCGCGCTCACGTCAGGTCCTTCTGCATAACAATCCAGTCTAGTGCATGAACATTCATCTCTGTGCCTCTCCATCGATGACGGTGGGCACACCGTTCAGGAGCGTGTGGCGGACCTTGCCGCGCACGGACCGCCCGGCGAACGGCGTGTTGCGGCTCTTGCTCGCCAGCCCGGCAGACGTCACCGTCCACGTCAGGTCCGGGTCGAACACCGTGATGTTCGCGGGCGCGCCGACCTCGATGTTCCGGCCGTGCCGATCACCGATTCCCGCGATCGCGGCAGGCTGCCACGACAGCAGCGCCACGATCTGGCGGAGGTCTAGGCCGAGCTCGCTGATCGAGAGCGCCAGCGACGTCTCCAGACCGAGCATGCCCGGCGGCGCCTGATCGAGCGGCATCTCCTTCGCCTCCGGCGGATGCGGTGCGTGGTCGGTGGCGATCGCGTCGATCGTGCCGTCGGCCAGGCCGCGCTTCACTGCCACGATGTCGGCGTTCTCGCGCAGCGGCGGGTTGACCTTGAAGATCGGATCGAAGCCCACGAGGGACTCGTCGGACAGCGTGAAGTGATGCGGCGCCGCTTCGGCCGTGACCAAGAGTCCCTCGGCCTTGGCGCCACGAACGAGGTCGACGCTCTTGGCCGTGGACAGGTGCAGGAAGTGCACCGGCGCCCCGGTGAGGCGGGACAGCTCGATGTCGCGGAACACCATCAGCTCCTCCGCCAACGAGGGCCATCCTGGAACTCCGAGGCGCGAGCAGCAGCTGCCCTCGTGCATCACGGCACCCTCGGTGAGCCGGCTGACCTCGCAGTGCTGGGCCAGCACGATGCCGAGGCTCTTGCCGTACTCGAGCGCACGGCGCATCAGCAGCGGATCCTGCACGCCGGTGCCGTCGTCGGTGAACAGGTGAACACCCGCAGCAGCAAGCTCGGCGAGCGGCGCGAGCGTCTCACCGAGGCGGCCCATCGTGATGCAGCCACTCGGCAGCACCTCGCACAGCCCGGCCTCCTCGCCCAACCGGCGCACCATCTGCACCACCGCGAGGTTGTCGTGCGGCGGTTCGGTGTTCGGCATCGCCACGATCGCGGTGAAGCCGCCCCGAGCAGCAGCGCGAGAGCCGGTCTCGATCGTCTCGGCCTCTTCGCGCCCCGGCTCGCGAAGGTGCACGTGGAGGTCGACGAACCCGGGGCTGACCATGCATCCCGAGGCATCGAGCTCGACGTCGCCGGCGAGGCCGGCGCCGACCTCGGTGACCACGCCGTCGACGATGCGCACATCGGCTCGGGTCTCGCCGCGCCGATCGAGCACGGTCCCGTTCTTGATCACGAGTGCACCGGGTCGTGGGCTGTTCGTGCTGGGGCTCATCCTTCTCCTGCAAGTCCGGATCCACTGCCGAGCAGGTGGAAGAGCACGGCCATCCGCACGGCGATGCCGTTGGTGACCTGCTGGGTGATGACCGAGCCGGGCAGCTCGGACGGATCGACTGCCATCTCCACGCCGCGGTTCATCGGGCCCGGATGCATGACGAGGGTGTGCTGCTGCAGGCGGTCCGCCCGCGCAGGGGTGAGGCCGAAGTTGGCGGTGTACTCGCGCAGGCTCGGCACGAGCGCTTCGTGCATGCGCTCGCGCTGCATCCGCAACATGTAGAGCACGTCGACCTTCTCGACGATGTCGTCGATGTGATGCACGACCTCGACGGGCCATCCGTTCAGCGACGGCGGGAGCAGCGTGTTCGGTGCGACGAGCGTGACGCGCGCCCCGAGCGCGGCGAACGCCCAGACGTCGCTGCGCGCGACCCGGCTGTGCTTGATGTCGCCGACGATCGCGATGTGCAACCCGTCGAAGCCCTCGGTGCGGTTCAGCGCGGTGCGGATCGTGTAGCAATCGAGCAAGGCCTGGGTCGGGTGCTCATGCCACCCATCTCCGGCGTTGATCACGCTCGCCTCCGTCCAGCGCGAGATCTGCCACGGCACACCGCTGCTCTTGTG
>JAOBWO010000385.1 GCA_025463415.1 Acidimicrobiales bacterium
TTTCAGTTCTGCTGCCCGTGCAGCCGACCCAAGGGGAAGACACGATGCCGATACCAGACCAGCGCGATCTCGAGCAGACACGGGCGATCCTCACGACATGGATCGCACCGAAGCTGCAGGAGGGCACCGACGCCGATGTGTCGGACGTGCAGATCTCGGAGTTCAGCGCGCCGAGTGGTTCGGGTTACTCGAACGAGACGCTGCTCGCCGACTTCACCTGGAACGAAGGCGGCGCCGCCAAGTCCGATTCGCTGGTGATTCGGATCGAGCCGAAGGGGTACAAGGTCTTCCTCGAGGCGGACTTCGAGCTGCAACACCGCATGCTCAGCCTGCTCGACCAGCAGACCGACGTTCCTGTCCCGCCGACGCTGTGGTTCGAGGCCGACCCGTCACTGCTCGGCGCACGGTTCTTCGTGATGCGCCGGATCAACGGCAAGGCGCCCGCGGACGTGCCGCCGTACCTCACCGAAGGGTTCCTGTTCGACGCATCGGTGGAGCAGCGACGCACGCTGTGGCAGAACGCGATGGACGCGATGATCAAGGTTCACAGCGTGCCGGTGGAGCAGGTCAAGTTCCTCGACAAGCCTGAGCTCGGCGAGACCGGCTTCGACCAGATCTTCGAGTACTGGAGACGCTCGTACGAGTGGTCTGCACGTGGCTCGGCACAGCCCGTCGCTGACTACGCGTGGACGTGGATGAACGAGAACATGCCCACGCATCGTCCGACTGAGCTGTCGTGGGGCGACGCCCGTCTCGGCAACATGATGTTCGACCTCGACACGTTCGCGGTCACCGGCGTGCTCGATTGGGAGATGCTCTCCCTCGGTGGGCCGTCGATGGACCTCGGGTGGTGGCTGTTCCTCGAAGACTTCCAGGCGTACGGCTTGCAGACGTTGGAGGGCCTCGGCACGCGCGAGGAGACCGTCGCCTACTGGGAGGCAGGCACCGGCAAGAAGGTCTCCGACCTCCACTGGTACGAGGTCTTCGCCGGCTTCCGCTTCGCCTGCGTGATGATGCGGATCATCCAGATGTACGGCGAGCCCGGCGACGAGGCCAGCCCGTACGAGCTCGACAACCCCGTCACCCGCGTGCTCGCCCAGAAGCTGGGCATCCACCCGTTCGAGAACTGAACGATCCCGGGCTCACACGCGGCCGGTCGATCGGCGCTCCTCCGGAGGTTGTTCCGTTTCCCCCGACGGGTGGCTGGGTTGTCACGCCGACAACTGAAACTGTCAGGTCAGCAAACGAACACGTCCGTGGGGTGCGCCCAGGAGTGGACGAGGGACTCAGCCCTCGAGGCCGGCGCTGAGGCGCTGGACGGCCTCGATGTACCCCTCGACGAGATCGAACATGACGTCGCGCACGGGGCGCACGCTGTTCATCTGGCCGACGATCTGGCCCACCGGCACGAACTGGAGGTCCTTGCGGTGGCTGCGCGCGATGCGCGCGTTGGCCTCGGCCGTGAGGATGTTCTGCAGCGGCATGCCGAGCGGGCCCGGACCTTCGGGGTCGGCCCAGGCATCGGTCCACACCGAGCGAAGCTGGCGGGCCGGCTTGCCGGTGTAGCACTTCGAGCGGACGGTGTCCGACGATGTCGCCTCGAGGTAGCGCTCGAGGTGCTCGGGCGACGAGCTGCTCTCGGTGGTGGCGAGCCACAGCGAGCCCAACCACACGCCCTGTGCGCCGAGGGCCATGCCCGCAGCGATCTGGCGGCCTGTGCCGATGCCGCCGGCGGCGAGCACGGGCGTGCCCGGCACGGCGTCGACGATCTCGGGGACGAGCACCATCGTGCCGATCTCACCGGTGTGCCCGCCGGCCTCGGAGCCCTGGGCGATGACGATGTCGACGCCGTTGTTGACGTGGCGCTGCGCGTGCTGCGCCTTGCCCGCCAGTGCGGCCACCTTCACGCCCTCGCTGTGCGCCCGATCGATGATGTCCTTCGGCGGTGAGCCGAGCGCGTTCGCGATCAGCTTGATCGGGTGTCCGAAGCTGATGTCGACGTGTGCCCGTGCCACGCCCTCGGCCCAGCCGAGCACGCCACCGACGCGCTCGCCCTCGGGCAGCTCGGGGATGTCGAACTTGATCATCAGCTCGTCGACGAAGCGCCGGTGCGCTTCGGGGATCATCGCCTGGATCTGGGTGAGCAACGATTCGGCGTCGGCGCCATCGACCCCGGCGGACGTGGCCGGCATGACGATGTCGACGCCGTACGGCTTGCCACCGATGTTGTCGTCGATCCAGTTCAGCTCGGTCTCGAGCTGGTCCGGGCTGAACCCGACCGCACCGAGGACGCCGAGGCCACCGGCCTTGCTGACCGCGGCGACGACGTCGCGGCAGTGGGTGAACGCGAAGATCGGATACTCGATGCCGAGCTGATCGCAGATGTCGGTACGCATGGTGGTGACCCCTCTTCCCCAGAAACTGGAACATGTTCTACTCTTGGAGGCAGTGAAACGCAACTCCGGAGCGGCAACGGTCGCCTACGATCCTCCCGGCATGAACGGACGGCGCACTGTGGCTTCGACGGGGCAGCCGTCGACACCCCGGCAGCACGCCCGGCGCGACGGAGCGATCCGTGCCGCGCTGGACCTCGCCACCGATGGTGGCTACGACGCCGTGCGGATGCGCGACGTGGCCGAGCGTGCGGACATCGCGCTGGGCACGCTCTACCGCTACTTCGGCTCGAAAGATCACCTGCTGTCGTGCGCGATGGCGTTCTGGGCGGCGGACCTGCGCGGCCGGCTGACGAAGCGTCCTGCCCGCGGCGACTCCCCGGTCGAGCGGGTCGTCGACGTGCTCGGCCGGGCATCGAGCTCACTCGAGCACCAGCCTCGTCTCGGTGAGGCGTTGGTCAAGGCGATCGCCTCGCACGATCCCGGCGTGGCCGAAGCCAGCGGCGAGGTGTCGACGCACATCCGCGCGATGCTCGAACCGCTGCTGTTCGATCTCGACCACGACGTGCGCGACGGCTTGATCGACCTCATCGCGCAGGTCTGGCACTCCTCGCTGATGGGTTGGGCCAACGGTCGGTTCCCTGTCCACGAGGTCGGCGTGAAGATGGAACGCGCGGTGCGGTTGATCCTGGAACCGCGATTTGAACCGGTCCGCGTCCCCGCGCCTACGGTCGTGGGCCGATGAGCTCGTCGCCCGCAAGGTTCCGCAACATCGTCGATCCCGAGTCGGCGCGTCGCTACCGGGACAACGGCTGGTGGGGCGATCTCACCGTCTCCGATCACGTCCGCCGTCACGCCCGGCAGCAGGGCGACAAGCCGGCCTACGTCACTCCCGAGCACACCGTGACCTACCGCCAGCTCGACGCGGCGGCCGACCGTGTGGCTGCCGGGCTCGTCGCCGCGGGCAGCGAACCGGGAGACCGGATCGCGGTGATGCTGCCGGACGGACCAACGATCCACGCCGTGTTCATCGGTGCCGAGCGGGCCGGCCTGACGGTGATCGGCATGGGCGCGCGTGCCGGCGATCGCGAGATCCGTCACCTGTTGACCAAGACCGGGGCGCGGAGCATCGTCACCCACGCGGAGCACCGCGGCAACGATCAGTTCGCGTTCGTCGAAGGTCTCCGTGAGGCCGGCATCGAGATCGATCACCACATCGTCGTCTCGCAGTTCGAGTTCGAGGATCCGACGGTGGTCGTCGATGGCGCGCCGGTTGAGGCGACAGCGCTCGACGCCGACATCGAACGACAGCGGCGGCTCGGGCCTGACGATCTGTTCCTGGTCAACTCGACCTCTGGCACGACCGGGATGCCGAAGTGCGTGACCCACTTCCAGAACCGATGGATGTACTTCCACCGCAAGGCCGTCGAGAACGGCGCGCTCACCGGTGACGACGTGTTCTGCGGCGCGGTGCCGGCACCGTTCGGGTTCGGGATCTGGACCAGCCACGTCACCCCGTTGGTGCTCGGATCCACGGTCGTCACCTTCGAGCGGTTCAACGCGGCACTGACGCTGGAGATGATCGAGCGCGAGCGCGTGACGGCGCTGTGCTGTGTCAGCACGCAGTTCATCATGCTCCTCGGCGAGGAGTCTGCGGCGACGCGCGACCTGTCGTCGCTGCGGGTGATGTTCACCGGCGGCGAGCCCGTGCCCTACCTGCGCGCCCTGGACTTCGAGCAACGGACGGGCGCGACCGTGCTGCAGTTCTACGGCTCGAACGAGACGGGTCTCTTGACCGGCACGACGCTCGACGATGATGCCGATCATCGACTGCACACCGCCGGACGGATCGCCGCAGAGATGGAGGTGCGCCTGTTCGAGGACGGCATCGACGTCACGGACACCGGGCGCGGCCAACCCGGATGCCGCGGCCCGGCGCTGAGCCCCGGCTACCTCGACGACGACGCCGCCAACGCTGCGCTCTACACCGGCGACGGCTGGATGCTGATGGCCGACGTGTGCACCATCGACTCCGGCGGCTACCTGTCCGTCGTCGGCCGCACCAGCGACATCATCATCCGCGGCGGCAAGAACATCAGCGCCCCCCAGGTCGAGGCCGAAGTCGCCACCCATCCCGACATCGCTCACGTCGCTGCGGTCGCCGCGCCCGATCCCGTGTTCGGCGAACGAGTTGCGGTGTACGTGCAGCTGCGGCCGCCCGCGTCGTCATTGGAGCTCGGCGCGCTGACGGCGCACCTCGCCTCGCGCGGGGTGTCGAAGGAGCTCTATCCCGAGCACCTCTTCGTCGTGGCCGAGCTCCCGTTGTCCTCCGGCGGCAAGGTGGCCAAGGGCGATCTCCGCGACGACGTCACGGCGCGCCTCGCGCCAGCATGATCGAGCCCGAGCTCGGACGGTCCGACGCGAGTCAGGTGGTCGTCGTCGACCACGAAGCGCTGGACAGCCCGGGACCGTAGCCGGGTATCGTCGGGCAAGCATGCCCTCCAAGTCGTTCGCCCCGTTCCGGCACCGGGCGTTCCTCCTGGTCTGGCTCGGTGCGATGGTCTCGAACATCGGCACGTGGATGGAGACGACTGCGCTCAGCTACTACGTGGCGGATCACTCGAGGGCCTCGTGGTCCGGCGTCGTGGCCGCCGCCGGCTTCTTGCCGACTGCGCTGCTCAGCCCCGTCGGAGGCGCCTGGGCGGATCGGTTCCGGCGGCGCAACGTGATGATCTGGACGAACACGGCGTCCGCGATCATCGCGGCCAGCATCGCGATCGTCGTCGCCACCGGCGACGCGACGCCGGGGGTGCTGGCGTTGATGTCGCTGGCCGCCGGGTGCGCGAACGCGATCGGCTTCCCGTCGTTCCAGGCGACGCTGCCCGATCTCGTGCCGCGCGAGGACCTCGTCGCGGCGATCGGCTTGAGCAGCACGCAGTGGAACCTCGGACGCATCCTCGGGCCGACGGCCGCAGGGGTCGCGATCTGGCTCGGCGGTGTGCCGGCCGCGCTGTGGTGCAACGCAGTCAGCTTCTTCGCCGTGATCGTGGCCATCTCGTTCGCCAAGATCCCGCTCACGCCGCGTACGAAACGCCCGATCCTGCAGGCGCTGCGCGACTCGATCCACTTCGGCCGCACCAATCCCGCGGTCCGATCGATGCTGCCGGTGATGTTCATGATCGCGCTCATCGGCGCGCCCTTCATCGGGTTCATCGCGCAGATGGCGACGAAGGTGTTCCACACCGGACAGTCGGGAACGTCGCTGCTGGTCACTGCCCAAGGTGTCGGAGCCGTGATCGCCGGCGCCTCGATGGGTGCACTCACTCAGCGCTTCGGCATGCGCCGCACGATGCTCGGTGCGGTCATGTTCTTCGGACCGGCCGTCGCCCTCTACGGGCTGGCACCGAACATCGCCGTCGCCGCGATCGCGGTGGCACTCGCCGGCGGTGGGTACATGGCGTGCATCTCCAGCTTCTCCTCGATCACGCAACAGACGGCTCCCAACGAGCTGCGCGGCCGGGCGATGACGCTCAACAACTTCGTGCTCGGCTTCGCGTATCCGCTGGGCCTGTTCATCGAGGGGCCGCTCGCCGATGCGACCTCGTTGCGGGCGGTGACGGTGGGCAGCGGGCTGCTGACGCTCGGGATCCTCGCCGTCGGGCGCGTGCTCAAGCCGCGGCACACCGAGCCGATCGCGCTCGCGCTGAGCTGACCCCGTCGCTGGTGCCGGCCCGGCGGATCAGCAGGATCAGCCGAGCAGCAGGCAGATCAGCTCGGCGTAGCGGATCGACACCGGTGGGCCGGCGGTCACCCGCGTGCCCCACGCCTCGCTCGTCGCCTGCCACCGGTCGCGCGGGAAGCCGAGCTGCTCGACGGCCACGGCACGCACCTGGTCGACGGACAGCCCCGGGTGGAGGATCTGCGTCCCGACCAGGCGCACGTAGGTGTCGATGGTGACGCCTTCGATCGGGGCCAGCCGCGGATCGTGCGGATCGACCGGCTCCGGCCGGGGCATGTGCGGCATCGGGAACCACGCCGGGCCGGCTGGCCTGACTGGGCCGCCACTGACGCGTAGATCCGGCAGTACATCGCGAAGTCGACGCCCGAGACCGCGGGCATGTCCTGACCGGAAGTCACGGCTCGAGCGTAGAGGTTCCGGCTCACCCGCTCGGTCGGCGCAGTCCTAGGGTGCGCGCATGGACTTCGACATCCCCGCAGACATCCAGGAGACGCTCGCGCAACTCGACGAGTTCATCGAGCGCGAGATCAAACCCCTGGAGCAGCAGGACGACAACATTCGCTTCTTCGACCACCGTCGCGAGTACTCCCGGACGGACTTCGAGAACGGCGGTGTGCCCACCGAGGATTGGGAGGCGCTGCTGCGCGAGATGCGTCGGCGCGCCGACGCCGCCGGATGGTTGC
This sequence comes from Acidimicrobiales bacterium, assembly GCA_025463415.1. Classification (GTDB taxonomy): domain Bacteria; phylum Actinomycetota; class Acidimicrobiia; order Acidimicrobiales; family Ilumatobacteraceae; genus WLMZ01. The sequence goes on from JAOBWO010000385.1 coordinate 6,816, forward strand.
GGTTGGCATTGCCGGTCGAGTTCGGCGGCCAGGGGGCGAGCAACGTGAAGATGGCGATCATCCGCGAGCACTTCGCTGCGAAGGGCCTGGGTCTGCACAACGACCTGCAGAACGAGTCGAGCATCGTCGGCAACTTCCCCACCGTGCTGATGATGCGCGACTTCGGCACCCCGCAGCAGATCGCCGATTGGATGCCGGGCTTCCTCGACGGCTCACGCCGACTCGCGTTCGGCCTCACCGAACCCAACCACGGCAGCGACGCCACGTACCTCGAGACGACGGCCGTTCGCGACGGGGACGAATGGGTCATCAACGGGATGAAGCGCTGGAACAGCGGCCTGCACCACGCCACGCACGACATCATCTTCGCCCGTACCAGTGGTGAGCACGGCGATCCGAAGGGCATCAGCGCGTTCCTCGTGCCCACCGATGCGCCCGGCTTCAAGGTCGAGTTCTTCTGGTGGACCTTCAACATGCCGACGGATCACGCCGAGGTCTCGTTGACCGACGTGCGGGTCGGTCCCGAGGCGCTGTTCGGCCCTGCCGAGCGCGGCCTGGAACTGGCCCAGCACTTCGTCCACGAGAACCGCATCCGCCAGGCAGCCTCGTCGCTCGGTGCCGCGCAGTACTGCATCGACGAAGCGGTTGCATATGCAAATGGTCGGGTCACATGGGGCAAGAAGCTGTCGTCGAACCAGGGCATCCAGTTCCCGCTCGTCGAGCTGCACACCGAGGCGGCGATGTTGCGCCAGCTGATCCGCTACACCGCGTGGATGCTCGACAAGAGCCACCACATGGAGGTCACGCATCTCGTCGCGATGTGCAACTACCGCGCCAACCGCTTGGTCTGCGACGCCGCCGACCGGGCGATGCAGACGTGCGGCGGGGTCGGCTACTCGCGGCACATGCCGTTCGAGCACATCTATCGCCATCACCGCCGCTACCGGATCACCGAGGGCGCCGAGGAGATCCAGATGCGCAAGGTCGCCCAGAACCTGTTCGGCTTCGGCCGAAAGTGACGGCGACGCTGTCATCACACGTCGCCGCTGCGGCGACATGTGATGACAGCGTCAGGCGGGGCAGGCGTTTCGGTCGTCGGCGGCGACGGCGGGGAACGGCTTGGCGAACGTGAAGGCATCGGTGGACGGGCCATTCGCGTGCAGGAGGGCGAGGCGCTCGACAGCCTCGGTCACCGTCGGCCGGTGACCGGCGGGCACCCACCACAGCACCATGTGCGCAACGCCGTACCGCTCGAACCACTCGCGCTTGCGGCGCAGGAGCTCGACATGACCGGAGCGGTAGACGTAGTCGGCCAGGGCGGAGACCGACGTCCACACGAACATGTTCGTGATCACCAGCTCGTCGTCGAACGCCTTGATCGCCGTCGCGTTGCCGTCCTCGGTCTGCAGCCGCCAGACGAACCCGGGCGAGGCATCGGCGAGCGCGTTGATGGCATCCAGCGCGTCGGCGAAGTCCTTCGTCGCAGGGTCGTCGATCGGCGCACGCAGGCGGGCGATGTTCAGCTCGGCCAGTTGCCACTCCATCCGGCGAGTGTGCCACATCGTCGCCGGATGACGCGTCGCACTTGCTCCGCCACGCCGTCGCGGGCATCATCGGCTCCATGGCTGGAACGACGTCCACGGGCGAGCTCGAAGCGGTCGACCTCCAGCGCTACCCGATCGACGCGCTCGACGGGACAGCGGCGCGCGAGCTGATCGCACGATCTCGCGCCCAGCTCGCAACGACCGGGATCTGCCAGCTCCCGGGGTTCCTGCGCCCGGGCCACGTCGCCGAACTGGTCGAGGACGCGCTGCGCCTGCTGCCCCTCGCGTGGGCCACCGACAGCACGCACACGGTGTACTTCGAGCCCGTGGACCCGACCGTCGCGGCCACCCACCCGAAGGCGGTGGAGGTCCGCTCAGCCAAGCACGCCATCGCCTACGACCTCATCGCGGCGGACTCACCGATCCGCCGACTGTACGAGTCCGATGCGTTGACCCGCTTCGTCGCCGAAGTGCTCGGCACGTCAATGCTGCACCGCAGCATCGACCCGCTCGACGCGCTGGAGCTGGCTGCGTTCAGCGCGGGAGAAGAGCTCGGTTGGCACTTCGACCGCAGCGAGTTCTCGGTGACGATCATGCTCCAGGAATCCGAAGCGGGCGGTCACTTCGACTACCACCCGGCGTTGCGTACCGACGACGAGCCGCACGTCGACCGAGTCGCCGACGCTTTGGACGGAACGCTGGCTCCGACGCGGATCACGACCGCGCCCGGCACGCTCGCCGTGTTCCACGGGCGCAATGCTCTCCACCGAGTCACCCGCGTCAGCGGCCCGACACCGCGGATCAACGCGGTGCTCACCTACGGAGAGCATCCCGGCATGCACCTCGACGATCTGACGCAACAGCTCTTCTACGGACGGATCGTGCGTCCCGAGTAGGTTGGCCGAGTTCGGTCCGGGGGCGTTTGGGGGTCTTGGTGAGTCGCGACATCGGTGCATTGGTGGAGTCGATGACCGTCGACGAGCGAGCGTCGTTGACCGCCGGGGCGAGCGCGTGGTCGACGGCGGCGGTGCCGCGGGTCGGCATCCCCGAGGTGTTCGTCAGCGACGGCCCGGCGGGCGCGCGTGGCCCGCAGATCCCCGGCGCGGGCGAGCAGGTGCCCACGCTGAACATCCCGTGCGGCGCCGCGCTCGGCGCGACGTGGAACACCGAACTGCTCGGTCGCCTCGGTGTGGCGCTCGGCGACCAGACCCGCACGAAGGCGTGCCGCGTGCTGCTGGCCCCGACCGTCAACCTCCACCGCGCCCCGCTCGCCGGCAGGAACTTCGAGTCCTACTCGGAGGATCCGCTCCTCACCGGCAAGCTGGCTGCGGCCTTCATCCGTGGCGTGCAGTCGCAGGGCGTGGCCACCACCGTCAAGCACTACGCCGGCAACGAGGCCGAGTTCGAACGGATGACCATCGACAGCGTCATCGACGAGCGCACGCTGCGCGAGCTGTACCTGCTGCCCTTCGAGCTGGCGGTGCGCGAGGGCGGCTCGCTCGGGATCATGACGTCGTACAACCGGCTCAACGGTCGCTACAACTCGGAGAACCGCGAGCTGCTGCAGACGATCCTGCGCGACGAGTGGGGGTTCGAAGGGTTCGTCGTCACCGATTGGTTCGCCGGCGGCTCCACCGGCGGCGCAGCGGCCGCCGGCCTCGACCTGGAGATGCCGGGACCATCGCGCTTCTACGGCCGTCAGCTCGGGCAGGCGGTGCGGGAGGGAGCCGTCGACCAGGCATTGCTCGACGGGGCGGTGCATCGCCTGCTGACGGTGTTCGACCGCATCGGCGCGCTGGACGACGAGCCACGCGCCCCGATCGGGATCGATCGCCCCGAGCACCGCACACTGGTCCGCGCCGCCGCAGCCGAGTCGATGGTGTTGCTCAAGAACGACGTCGACGGCGGCCGCTCGGTCTTGCCCCTCGACCCGGCGCGGATCACCACCCTGGCCGTCATCGGGCCCAACGCCGAGCGGGCGCGGATCATGGGTGGCGGCTCGGCCGAGGTTCGGCCGCACTACCGCATCTCGCCGCTCGACGCGATCCGTGAGCGCCTCGGCTCCTCCGTCACGATCGTCCACGAGCCTGGCTGCGACATCGACAGATCCGTGCCGGTGATCTCTGCCGATCAGCTCGACAGCGGAACGGGCGAGCCGGGGTTCGTGCTCGAGCTGTTCCGAGGGTCGGACTTCGAGGGCGGGGTCGTGTCTCGGCGGATCATGCCCGGCGGTCGGTTGCTCGTGCTCCCCGGCGTCGAGCCGGACGTGCCATCGGGACCGATCTGCTACCGGGCGACCAGCCGGTTCATCCCCACCGAGTCGGGCCCGCACCTGCTGAGCCTGCTCCAACTCGGTTCGGCGCGGGTGTTCGTCGACGGCGCGGTCGTGTTCGACGGCATCGCCGAGCCGACGCCGCGCGGCGACGCTTACTTCGGCACCGCCAAGCAGGAACTCGTGGCCACGATCGATCTCGCTGCCGGAGTGGCGGCGGTCATCGACGTCGAGTTCGTCAGCATCCACCGCGGCTGGATGCAGGGCGTCCAGCTCGGCTGCAAGGCGGTGCCGCGCAGTGACCAGATGGAGCGCGCCGTTGCCGCGGCGGCCGGTGCCGACGCCGCGATCGTCATCGTCGGCACGAACAACGACTGGGAGACCGAGGGTCACGACCGCTCCAGCATGGACCTGCCCGGCGCGCAGGCCGAGCTGATCGAGCGTGTGTCGCGAGCCAACCCGAACACGGTGATCGTCCGTCAACGCCGGCGCGCCGGTCACCACCGGTTGGGCGGCCGAAGTGCCGGCCGTGCTGCAGGTCTGGTTCGGCGGACAAGAGATGTCGAACGCGCTCGTCGACGTGCTCTTCGGTGACGCCGAACCCTCGGGCCGGCTGCCGACGACGTTCCCGAGCTGCATCGAGCACACGCCATCGTTCGGCAACTTCCCCGGTGAGCACGGACAGATCCGCTACGGCGAGGGCGTGCTGATGGGCTACCGCTGGTACGAGGCGCGCAAGCTCGAGGTTCCGTTCGCCTTCGGGCATGGGCTCTCCTACACGACGTTCGCGATCGGGCCGCCGCACGTCGATTCGACGTTCGAACCGCTCGGTGGCGGAACGCTGGACGTGCACGTCTCCGTTGCCAACACCGGCTCACGGCGTGGAGCCGAGGTCGTCCAGTTGTACGTCGGAGCCGTGACACCGGCCGTGGTGCGTCCGCCGAAGGAGCTCAAGGCGTTCGCCAAGGTCTGGCTCGATCCGGGTGAGACCACCACGGTGACCCTCACCCTCGACGCGCGCTCGTTCTCCTACTGGGATCCGGGCAACCGCTACAAGGGTGCGCTCGCCCCCTCCGCGATCGGCTTCTTCGGCACCACGGCCGAGGCCACCACCGGGTGGCGCGCCGACCCCGGCGTCTACCGAATCCACGTCGGCCGCGCATCGAACGACATCGCCCACACCGTCGAGCTCGAGCTCATCGCCGACCACACAGGAGCCAGCGCATGATCCGCATCGACGACGAAGGGCGCGTCCGGGTCATCACCCTCGACCGGCCCGAGACCCGCAACGCCTTCAACGAGGCGCTGTACGACGCGACCACGGAGGCGCTGATCGACGCCGCCGCCGACAACAGCGTCGCCGTCGTGGTCATCACGGGCGCCGGTCAGGCGTTCTCCTCGGGAACCGATCTCGGCGAGATGGCATCCCGCAACGCCGGCAACCCCGTCACGGGCGTGCACGGCTTCCCCGGCATGGTCGATCAGCTGATCGACTTCCCGAAGCCGTTGCTGTGCGCGGTGAACGGGCTCGCGCTGGGCATCGGCGCGACCATGCTCGGACTCGCCGACCTCGTGTTCATCTCCAGCGAGGCCCGGGTGCGCTGCCCGTTCACGCGGCTCGGCGTCGCACCCGAGGCCGCCAGCAGCGCGACGTTCCCCCGCCTGCTCGGGCGCCAGAACGCGATGTGGGCGTTGCTCAGCAGCGAGTGGCTGTCCGGTCAGGAGTGCGTCGACATGGGGCTTGCGTTCAAGCTGTGCACGCCCGACGAGTTGATCGCCGAGACGATGCGCCACGCGTCGATCCTCGCCGCGAAGCCGATCAACTCCCTCGTCGAGTGCAAGCGAACGGTGATGGAGCCGCTCAAGGCAGATCTCGCCGCGGCACGCCAGCGGGAGAACGCAGCCTTTCAGGTGCTGCTCGGCGGACCGGCGAACATCGAAGCGCTGATGGCCTTCGCCGAGCGGCGCGAGCCGGACTTCTCCGCCGTGGACGACGCACCGATCCTGCGCTGACAGGTGACGCCAACGGGGCGGCATGGCGCAGTTCGACCGCTGGACTGTCGGACGGCGCAACGGGGTATGGATGGCGCATGGATCGACCGACGTGTCTGACATCCGGCCTGCTCGTGTGCACCGGCAAGAAGTGCAGCCGCAGCAAGGGCTTCGGCGCGCTCGTGGCCCTCGCCGGGGAGACGTCGCGCTCTCACGAGGTTCCGTGCCAAGGCGTGTGCAAGGGACCGGTGGTCGGGCTCGGGATCCAGGGCAACGTGCGCTGGTTCGCCAAGGTGCGCGGCAAGAAGCTGCGGTCGCGGATTCGTGAGATGGTCGCCAGCGGGCGCGTACCCACCGAGCTGCGCGACCGCGAGTCGGTCAAGCGGCGCGGTCAGGTACGCGGCGCGCGACGGTTGCACCCGCTCGACGTGCGCCGAGCGGCAGAGCTGGGTCGCTGATCCGGGTCGCTGATCCGGGTCAGGGGACTTGGGTCAGGCGGACTTGCTGTCCGTGATCGCCTTGACGATCTGGTCGAGGTGGGCCTGGCCCTCGTACAGCGAGCGGAGCATCCAGAATCGCCAGAACGTCACCAGCGCGTTGCGGATCCACAGCGCCGCACCGACGATCGCCATCGACACGCAGGCGAGGGCGAGGATGATCAGCTCGTTCTGATCGAGCGTGCTGTCCTCCTGACCGGCTTGCCGGTACGACCCGATGCCGATGACGATCGCCGCCACCATCAGCACGAGTCCAACGATGCTGGTGATCTTCTCGGCGCTCGCCTTGCCAGAGGTTTTCACCTGCAGATCCGCGATCTCGCTCTTGAACTGCGTGATGCGGTCGTCGCTGTTTGTCATGACTGTCCCTTTCCGCCGAGGTAGGCAGATGAAAGTTCTTCGGCAAGCTCGTCGGGGGATCCGACGCGTGTGATCCGCCCGTGGAGCATGATGGCAGCTCGGTCGGCGATGCCGAGGACGGTGCGCGCGAACTGCTCGACGACGAGCACCGACACACCGGACTGGGCAACCTGGGCGACGATCTCGTAGAGGCGACCGACGATCAGCGGCGCGAGCCCCATCGAGAGCTCGTCGAGCAGCAGCACGGCGGGATCGGTGGAGAGCGCACGAGCCATCGCGAGCATCTGCTGCTCACCACCCGACATCGTGCCGGCCAACTGGCTGCGCCGCTCGCCGAGACGCGGGAAGCGCTCGTAGGCGATGGTCTCGATCTGGTCGAGCTTGGCACCGGTGTGGGTGCACATCATCAGGTTCTCGTGAACCGTCAGGTTCGGGAAGACGCCACGCCCTTCGGGGATCGTGCACAACCCGAGGCGAGCGAGCTTGTCGGCGCTGACGCCGGCGACCGAGCGCCCGGCCAGGCGGATGTCGCCGGTGGTCACTTCGAGCAGGCCGCAACACACCTTGAGGCTGGTCGACTTGCCGCCGCCGTTCGGGCCGAGCAGCGCCAGCACCTCGCCGCGGTTGACCGTCAGGGTGACGCCGTGCAGGACCTCGATGGTGCCGTATCCGGCGCGCACATCGATCATCTCGAGGATCGGCTCGACAGCGTCGGTGGAGGTCTCGACGAACGTGCTCATACGGTGTGATCCTCACCGAGGTAGGCGTCCAGGACGGCCTGGTTGGTCTGGATCTCCGACGGCGTTCCGCTGGCGATGATGCGTCCGAAGTCGAGCACCTGGATGTACGAGCAGACCTTCATCACGAGTGACACGTCGTGCTCGACGAGCAGGATCGCCGTGCCTTCCTCGCAGAGGTGCATCAGCAGGTCGCCGAACTCCTCGGTCTCTTGCTCGTCCTGGCCGGACGCGGGCTCGTCGAGCAGCAGGATGCGTGGCCGGGTCATCAGGGCGCGGCCCATCTCCACTCGGCGGGCCATGCCGGTGG
>JAOBWO010000386.1 GCA_025463415.1 Acidimicrobiales bacterium
CAGGATCCGTTGCAGCACGATGCGGGCCGCGAGCTCTTCGGTGCGGGCCACGCGGAGGAGATCGATGAGGTAGGCATCGTGGGCGCCGTCGGCCTGCGGGTCCCGGGGAAGCTCGCGGCGCGCACAACCCGCCTCGGGTGTCGGTGTGAAACCGCAGCGGTCGAGCATGTCGTCCAGCGAGGTGACTGCTTCGCCAGGGAGCTGCCAGGCCCGGGCCCGACGGAGGTCGGCGGCGCAGACCGTCCGGTGCTGCCACTCGATCGACAGGCGGCGCACGATCGGTGCCTGGACGAACGGCCGAGGGGACGACGGGGTGGACGAGGTGGACGTGGTGGTGGTGTCGGATGCGCTGGTGACGGTGGGCTGGATCAGCGAGCTCGGGAGGTGGGTCATGGCCGCATCGTGCGGTCCGGGCATCACCGTGGGCCTCACTGCTCGGCTCACGGAGGGGCTCACAGCGGTGCTGAACTGGGGAAATCGGTCTGTGAGCCACCGAATTCTTCCGGTTTCGCCGTCCTCGAAGCACTCAGTGGAGCGTGCACGACCTCGCCACGCCAACCACCGATCCGTCCAACGACCACGCCGATGCCGCCTTGGAAGCCGTCTGGATCACCGGACCAGACGCAGGAGGCGCGGTCCCGCTGCCCACCGGGAGCCACATCATCGGCCGGTCACCGACTGCGCCGATCCGATGCGAGGACGCCGACCTCGAGCTGCATCACGCTGTGCTGACGATCCGCCACGGGGTGATCCGTCTCGACCAGCTGACCGGCGCACGGCCGCTGCTCCTCGACGGCACGCCCGTCGACGGTACGAGGGTGGAGCTGGGGCAGCGGATGGGGATCGGGTCGTCGGTGCTCGTCGTTCGGGCTGCGGATTCGGTTGCTGCGCCGCCAAGGGCAGCGATCAGCGAGGCCGTCGCCGATCAGCTGGGCCGAGTTCCGTTCGCTCGCGCACCCCGCGCCATCGTCGCGTTCGCGCCGGACGACATCGTCGTGCCGCTGCTCGCCACGCCACCGGGAGGTCTCGGCGGCGGCCTCCTGCCCACCTTGCTCGGCGTGGGCGGCGCCGGATTGATGGCCCTGCTGTTCCATCAGGTGATGTTCCTGTTGTTCGGGTTGATGGGCGCAGTGGTCGCAGTCGGCACGTGGATCGCGCAGCGGATCGGCGTCGTCCGATCTCGATCGAACGTCAGGATCGCCAACGAACGCGCGACGGCCGAGTTCGCTGACCTGCTCGACGGACAGCGAGATCAGGCGGCCGCTGCATTGCGCGCCGGCGTCACGCCGATCGATCGCGCGGTCTGGATGATGGTGCGTCGCGCGCCGGGGCTGTGGGCAGTTCGTGGCGGTGATCCCGACGCGTTCCGCGTCAGCCTCGGCGAGACCGAGGGCTACTGGCAGCCGAACGTGGTCGGCATGGGCAACGCATCGCCCGACGCGCTGACTGCGGTCGATGCGGCCACCCGGCTGGGTCTCGTGCCGGCCGTCGCATCTCTGGCGGCGGGAACGGTGACGGCGCTGGTCGGTGGTCGCGAGGCGACCGCGGTCGCGCGTTCGATGCTCGTGCAGCTGGCCGCATCGATCGGCCCGGCTGATTGGCGCCTCGCCATCGTCAGTGACCGAGCCGTCGAGTGGAACGCGCTGAGCACGCTCGCGCACATCCGCGATGCGTCCGGCAGCGCTCGGTTGGTCGCGACAGCTGACGTCGATGCGATGATCGGCGCGCTGGACGAACGCGACGGCCGTCCGCTGGTCATCGTCGTCGATGGCTCGCACCTGCTGACCACGCGCACCAGCGCGCTCCGCCGGCTGCTCGCCGACGACTCCGTTCCGACAACGTGCATCGTGTTGTGCGCCGCACAGACCGACGTGCCGGCGATGGCGACCAGCGCGCTGCTGACGTCTCGTGATGGGATCGGACGTTGGGCGGCCGACACACGCGTGTGCGCCCTCGCCGAGCGGGTCCAGATCGCCGGGATCTCCGCTGCTCGTGCGGCCGAGTGCGCCGAGTCGATCGGCGCGCTCGTCGATCCGGAGCAGATCGACGCCGCCTCGCACCTGCCGACAGAGGTCGGGCTGCTCGACCTGCTGCGGGCGTCGCTCGGCACGGACGGGGACGCAGAGCTCCTCGATCCGGCCCGCATCGCGGAGCGCTGGTCCACCGCCGGGATCGATCCCCGGCCGCGAGCACCACTCGGTGTCGCTGCCGACGGTGTGGTCGACGTGGACCTCGTCCGCGACGGCCCCCACGCGCTGCTGGCCGGAACCACCGGGGCCGGCAAGAGCGAGCTGCTGCGCAGCCTGGTGATCGGTCTCGCGACTGCGTCCAGTCCGGACGCGATCTCCTTCGTGCTGATCGACTACAAGGGCGGCTCGACCTTCGACGCCTGCGTCGGACTCCCGCATGTCGTCGGCGTGGTCACCGATCTCGATGACCGGCTGGCCGCCCGAGCGCTGCGCAGCCTGCATGCCGAACTGCGTCGCCGCGAGCAGCTGCTCCGCGACGCCGGGGTGAGCGACCTCACCGCGTACCGGTCGGCACAAACCATCGGTGACGGGTCCGTGGTGATCCCGCGGCTGGTCGTCATCGTCGACGAGTTCGCAACGCTCGCGGTGCAGTTGCCCGACTTCATGAGCGCACTGCTGGGCATCGCCCAGCGCGGGCGCAGCCTCGGGGTGCACCTCGTGCTCGCCACGCAACGCCCGAGCGGCGTCATCAGCGACGACATCCGTGCCAACACCAACCTGCGGATCGCACTCCGCGTGCAGGACGGGGCGGACGCCATGGATGTGATCGGCGACGCGTCGGCAGCCGCGATCCCGCGGTCCGTGCCGGGGCGCGCCGTGATGCGGCTGGGCGCGGACGAGATCGTGGCCTTCCAGACGGCGCACTGCGCCACGGAGCTCAGTCCGATCGTGGACGCGGTCCGGCAGGCATGGCAGCGCACCGGGATGTCCGCCCCGCACCGGCCATGGCAGGCGCCGCTCGGGTCGGACATGACGGCGGACGACCTTCCGAGCGCTACCGCGGGCGTCGTCGGGATCATCGATGACCCTGACCAGCAACGCCGCTGCGCGCTGACGTGGGCGGCCGACGACGGTCATCTGCTGCTGGCCGGCGCCCCCGGCACGGGGACGACCACGGCGTTGCTCGCGCTCGCAATCAACGTCGATCGCAGCGAGCCGACGGCCCAGCTGTTCGTCATCGACGCCCTCGGTGATCCCCAGCTCGATGATCTCGAACGGCTCGCCTGCCATGTCGCCACGGTGCGGACGCATCGACGCGAGCGACTGATGCGAGTCCTCGATCACCTCTGTCGGGAGATCACGGAACGGAAGGCGAGCACGGGCGCGTCGAGGGGCGACGCGGGCATCGTCGTGCTGATCGACGGATACGCGTCGCTGCGAGCAGAGCTGGAAGCCGACGAGCTGTGGGACCAGCTGGCGGCGCTCGATGTCATCGTCGCCGAGGGCGTTGCGGTGGGCGTGCGCGTTGCCATCACCACGACTCGGTGCGGAGCCGTGCCCAACCGGCTGATGAGCTCGATCGCGGCGCGATGGGTGTTCAACCTCGCCGACCCCACCGACGCGGCAATCGTCGGCGCCGGCGTGCGTTCGGTGCCGCCCGCCATCGCGGGGCGACTGTTCGACGTGCGATCGGGATGCGAGGCACAGATCGTCGTCGCATCTATCCCCACTGCACCGGCGGGCACTGTCGCGCCTCGACCAGTGCACACGATGACGATCGGCGAACTACCGAGCTCCATCGACACCGACTCACTGCCACACCCGGTCACGTCCGGTCCCGATCTGCTCGCGCCCGTGGGGATCGGCTTCGACCTGTTGCAGCCCGCAGTGTTGCCTGTTGCGGCGGGCGAGCACGTGCTCGTCATCGGACCCCCACGCACGGGGCGGTCGACCGCCCTCCGCACGATTGCCGCACAGTGGCAGCGCGCCCACCGCGACGGCTGGGTCGGGTGCGTGGCGCCGCGCCGGTCGTGCGCACGTGTGGGTTCCGTCTTCGCGGACATCGCCGAACTGCTGGCCGCCGCACCGGCCGATCGACCGGTGCTCGTCGCCGTCGACGACGCCGAGTTGGTCGACGATGCGGGAGGATCGCTGGCGGCCCGCATCGCCCTGCGGGCCGATGGCTTCACGGTCGTCGCAGCCGGTCGGCCGGAATCATTGCGCGCCAGCTATGGGCACTGGACGACGGCCGTGCGCCGGTCGCGGCTCGGGATCGTGATGGCGGCTGCGAACGAGCTCGATGCGGATCTGCTCGGTGCGGTCCTGCCCCGGCGTCTGCCAATCGCCGTTCGGCCCGGGCTGGCATGGCTGGTGGCCGAAGGTGAACGTCACCTCGTTCAACTCGCACACCCCGGATCAGCGAGCGCAGAACCGGCTCCTCCGATCTCGGGAGCCTTCGCCGGCATCGAAGCGTTCGCGGCAGCCGGGTAGTCCTGCAGGACGCGGCGGACACCTCGGGTTCGCCGCGTCATGTGCCGGTGGTTCGCTGCGGCGCGTTCGGGGAAATGTGATGTTCACACCCAGCGCCATTGACTGGACATCACCGCATGAGAGGCTGACGTGATCGAGACCGTCATTGGTTGCACCTTCGAGTTCGAGGCGGCGCGGCCGACGCATGCGATCGTGATGGTCGAGCCGCACTTCGCCGAGTCCGGCCGCATCGTCGAGACCAAGTTCGAGCTCGACCCCCATGGTGCTTCTACCGTGTACCTCGACCAGTTCGGCAACTCGTGCCGCCGGGTCAACCTCGCTGCCGGGTTGGTGACGCTGACGTTCGAGGCGGTGGTCTCAACCGCTGCCGAGGCCGATCCCGTCGTGATCGATGCGGGCGAGGTCGCTCCGGCTGACCTGCCCGACGAGGCGCTGATGTTCGTCTTGCCGAGTCGGTTCTGCGAGAGCGACCTCATCGCCGATCTCGCGTTCGCGCAGTTCGGTGGCGTCGAGCCGGGATGGGCGCGTGTGCAGGCCATCTCGGACTGGGCAAACGGTTCGCTGGCCTTCCAATACGGATCGTCATCGCCGTCACTCTCGGCGATGGACGTCTTGGGTGCCGGCACGGGCGTCTGCCGAGACTTCGCCCACCTGGCGATCGCGATGTGTCGTGCGCTGAACATCCCCGCCCGATACGTGTTCGGCTACCTGCCCGACATCCAGGTGCCGGATCCGGGCACGCCGATGGACTTCTGTGCGTGGATGGAGGTGTACCTCGGCGACGGTTGGCACACGTTCGATCCGCGCAACAACCAACGTCGCATCGGCCGCACGGTGATCGGACGCGGTCGTGACGCCGCCGACGTCGCGATGGTCACCAGCTTCGGACAGGTG
>JAOBWO010000402.1 GCA_025463415.1 Acidimicrobiales bacterium
CCGACCACGCCCGGGGGCTTGGCGTTCGAGTGGTAGAACAGGGCCAGATCGCCCACCTTCGCCGACTGCAGGTAGTTGCGCGCTTGGTAGCTCCTGATGCCGTCCCAGACCGTCGTCTTCGCCTTGCGGAGATCGTCGATGCTGAACGCATCAGGCTCGGACTTGATGAGCCAGTAGGACATGGCGGCTCAATCTAATTGTGATCGCGGGGCCCGTGTAGGTTCGAACGGATGGGGCACCGTCCAGTTGCAGTCGTCACCGGAGCCAGCCGCGGGATCGGTCGGTCGACCGCGTTGGGCTTCGCGCGCGCCGGGTACGACGTCGTGGTCACAGCACGCTCGACCACCGCGGATGGCGCGGCCTTCGCGGGCACCACGCTGGACGACCCTGATGCCGGCGTCACCCTCCCGGGCGGGCTGCCTTCGTTGGTGGCCGAGATCACCGAGCTCGGCGTCGGCTGCGTCAGCGTCGCCATGGACCTCACCGATCGAACGTCGGTCGCGTCGGCGGCGCAGGCATGCCTGACCGCGTTCGACCGCGTCGACGTGTTGATCAGCAATGCCATCTACCAAGGACCCGGGATCAACGACCCGGCGCTCACGGTGGGGATCGAGATGATCGACCGGGTCGTGTCCGCCGATGCGATCACGCCGCTGATCCTCGTCCAGGCGGTGCTGCCGGGGATGCTGGAGCGGGGCAGTGGCGTGATCGTTCACCTCACCTCCGGTGCAGCCACGCTGTCGCCGCGCGCGCCGTTCGGCAAAGGTGGCTGGGGGCTGGCGTACGCGATCGCGAAGGGCGGCGCACACCGGATCGTCGGCGTGCTGCACACCGAGTTCGGACCGGCGGGTGTGCGCACCTACAACCTGAACCCGGGCCACGTCGTGACCGAGGTCGGGCGTGCCCGCTCGGCTCGTGCCGGCACCCAGGCCACGGGCCAGTCGCCGGAAGTGCCAGCTGCGGCCGCCGTGTGGCTGGCTGCGGACAACGACGACACCCGCGCCCTCGCCGGCACCGATCTCGTTGCGCTCGACATCGTCAAGCGGTTCGGGTTGAGCACCGACGCAGCCTGAGCGCCAGCGTCGGTGGCGAGATCAGTCCTCGTGCTCTTCGATCGCGTCGAGGAACGAGTCCACGTCGTCGTCCTCACCGCCGACGAGCCAGATGACGACGCCTTCGTCGCCCTCGTCCTCCCACGGCAGCACGCCTTCGACCGAATACCGATCGACGGTGATGTCCTCGTTGTCGTCCTCGACCGGCGCGACCACGGCAAGCTCGACCTCCGCGTCCGGTGGTTGATCCCGCAAGATGTCGATCAGTTCGCGCACACGCATGGGCGTTGCCTTTCTGGGCATGGAACAGGGGACTGTCCGAGCGACTCTAGCGGCCGCAGCACCGGCGTCACCCGATCAGACCTGGGCGAACGCGCGGTCGCAGCGACCGAACAGTTCAGGCCTCGTCGAGCCAGTGCGGTGCCTGCTCGAGCAGGTAGAGGCTGACGTCCTTGCAGCGGTCGAGGGTCGCGCACAGTGGCTCGTCGGCGCTCGAGTAGACGTCGGCCAGCTCGATCGACAGCCGGGCGACGATCGACAGGCTGCGCTCCGGGGCGTCGGTGACGCTGGCGAACGAATCGATCGCCGAGACCTCCAGCGGCAGCTCCATCCCGCCCACACCCGCGAGGTCGGTGGCCAGGATCAGCAGGTCTGGCGGCTGGGGGAGCGGCGGCAGGGTCCAGGTGAAGTGCACGGGGAACGCGAACCCGTTCGGGGGCTGATCATCGGGGTCGTCCATCTTGAGGACCTCGTCCTCGAAGCCGAGCAGCGCGCGCGGGTCGACCTCCAACGACAGGTGCAGGTCGATCGGACCGCTGCACGCCTCCTCGGGGTGCAGGTCGACCTCCCAAAGCTGGCGCAGCGAGTACGTCTCGACGAAGTGGCGCTCGTCGTGGACGTGGAACCCGTGATCGATCGCATGGCCCTTCACATCTGCGATGAAACCGGCGACATCGATGACAGCCAATGGAACCCTCTCGTGGACAGCTGCCCCCGTCGAGCAGTGCCGCGAGACTACCCTGCTCCTGATGTTCCGGGACGTTGTGACTCTGTTCTCGGCAATCGCCGACGAGGTCGGCACGGCCCTTCGCACCAACGCCGATTGGGGCCCCTCGGGCGGCCGCGCCGGGCAGTACCGCGTCGATCTCGTCGCCGACGAGATTTGCCTGTCGGCCATCGCCGCGGCCGGTTTCAGCGTCCTGTCCGAGGAGAGTGGACTGACCCTGCGCGGCGATCGTCCGATGGTCATCCTCGATCCGCTCGACGGTTCGACCAACGCCAGCCAGGGTGTGCCGTGGTTCGCGACCTCGCTGTGCCTGGCCGACGAGGACGGCCTCGCCGTCGGGCTGGTCCGCAACCAGGCCACCGGCGTCACCTACTCGGCCGTTCGCGGCGAGGGTGCATGGCTCGATGGCACGCGGCTGCAGTCGTCGTCCTGCACGACCCTCGGCGACGCGTTGATCGGCCTCAGTGGGATGCCGCCGGCGAACTTCGGATGGCAGCAGTTCCGCGCCTTCGGTGCGTCGGCGCTGGACCTCTGCCTGGTCGCGGCCGGCGTGCTCGACGGCTTCGTGGACTGCAGCGTTGATGCCCACGGTGTCTGGGACTACGCCGCGGCGACGCTCATCTGCGCGGAGGCCGGCGCGACGGTCGTCGACGGACCAGGACGCGATCTGATCGTGCGCGATCCGGCGATGAAGCGCACCCCCGTCGCCGCCGCGACCGCACCCTTGCTCGAGCAGCTCGTCACCGCTCGCCGGGCGTTCACGTAGCGGGTCGCTCCGTCAGACGGGGAACGGCTCGCGCTGCGCCGTGTTCCAGAGCCGGGTCAGGCTCGGGTGGCGCAACTTGCCGAGGGCGCGGGCTTCGATCTGACGGATGCCCTCCTTGGTGAGGTGCATCGTCTCGCCGAGTTCGGACAAGGTCTGCGGCGCATCGCCGAGGCCGAACCTCGCCCGCAGCACCGTGCGCTCACGCTCGTTCAGCCGTGCCAGTTGCACGTGCAGGGCGTGGTGCTCGAGTGCCGTCGCCGTGGTCTCGTACGGGCTGAGCGAATCGCGATCCTCGACGGTGTCGCCGACCACCGAGTCGCCATCGATCGATGTCGGCGACGACAGCGAGACGATGGGTGAGCGGTGCTGTTGAGCCAGCGCGACCCGCTCGGTGCGGATGCCCGCATCGTCGGCGATCTCCGCCGTGGTTGGGGCTCGATCCAGCGAGTCCCACAGCTTCTGCGTGCTCTGGTCGATCAAGCTGTACTGCTCGCGCACGTGCGCCGGCACACGGATCGTGCGCGATGTGTCGTTCACCGCGCGTCCGATGGCTTGGCGGATCCACCACGTCGCATAGGTGCTGAACTTGAAGCCACGTTCGTGGTCGAACTTCTCGACCGCTCGCATCAGTCCGACGTTGCCCTCCTGGATGAGGTCGAGCAGGGCGACGCCACGTCCCTCGAACCGTTTGGCAACGCTGACGACGAGGCGGAGGTTGGCCTGGATGAAGCGTTGCTTCGCAGCCGCCGCGGTCTCCGCATCGGTGCCGATGATCGACTTGGCGAGCGTTCGTTCCTCCTCCGCGTTCAACAGAGGATGCGCGCTGATCTCGAGCAGGTATCGGCGGAGGACTTCGTCTCCGCCCGTGTCCGCGGGCCGCAACGCCATCGCCCGAGAACGTAGTGCTCAGGCTCCCTCCGGTGGGGGATGTCGGTACCGTCGCCGATGCCCGGCCAGTAGGCTCCACTCTCCGTTCGCGGGCGCATAGCTCAGTTGGTTAGAGCGCTTCCCTTACAAGGAAGATGTCGGGGGTTCGAGTCCCTCTGCGCCCACCATTGCTCAGAGCGACGGGTCGACGACGATCTTGCCGACGACCCTGCGGGCTTCGAGATCGCCGAGCGCGGCGGCCACGTCGGTCAGGCCGATGACCCGGGAGATCGGCGCCGAGATCCTGCCGTCGCCGAGCATCGCCATCAGCTCGCCATGAACGAGGTCGACGTACCGTCGACCCTCGGGCGATCGGCTGTAGGCGCCCATGTTGACGCCGATCACCGAGATGCTCGACCGCAGGATCGAACCGCCGTTGAACCGGGGCGTGTCACCGCTGGCGAAGCCGACGAGCAACAGCCGGCCGTCGACGACCAGGCAGCGTCGCGCCGCGTCGGAGATCGTGCCGCCAACGGGGTCGACCACCACGTCGACGCCTCGCCCCGCCGTCAACGCCATCACCCGTTCACGGATCGGCCCGTCGTTGTGGTCGACCACGTGATCCGCTCCGAACGAACGGCACGCCTCCACCTTGTCCGCTCCGCCGACCACGGCGATGACCGTCGCTCCGGCCAACTTCGCCAGTTGGATCGTGGCGACGCCCACGCCTCCGGCGCCTCCCAGCACGAGCACGGTCTCGCCCGCCGCGAGCCGTCCACGATGATGGAGCGCGACGTGAGCCGTCTGGAAGATGATCTGACCCGCGACGGCATCACGCATCGAGACGGCGGCCGGCACCTCGAACAGCCGGCCGGCGTCGACGATCGCGAACTCGGCGAAGCCGCCGTGGGGGAGCCCCGGCACGGCGGTGACACGGCGACCGATGACGCCCTCGTCCACGTCCGGGCCAACGGCTTCGATCACGCCGCCGGCATCGAGGCCTGCGGTGAAGGGGAGGGGCGCGGCGAGGGGATACGTCCCGCGGCAGAGCATCGCGTCCGGAAGGTTCAGCGCGGCCGCCTGCACCCTCAGCAACGCCTGACCCGGCCCGGGCACGGGGACGTCCACCTCGTCGACCCACACCACGTCGCCCGGAGCGCCGTTCGTGTGGACGCGCGCGGCCCTCATCCGTCGATCACTTCGGAGGTGTGCTGGCCGAGCGACGGTGGCGGCGCCGTGGATGCATTGCGGATCCCGTCGAACACGAACGGACTCGCCGGAACCCGGCGCCCGCCGACCTCCTCGGTGGCGGCGTGGGGTGATGCCAGCGCCTCGTCGTACGTCTGCACCGCGGCGGCCGGGATGCCCTCCGTCTCGAGCACGGCCAACCACTCCGCGGCGGGCCGCGTAGACATCCGCTCGCGCACCCGGTCGGCGTATTCGTCGGTGGGCGTGTACTCCAATCCCAGCAGGGTCGCCAAGCGA
>JAOBWO010000403.1 GCA_025463415.1 Acidimicrobiales bacterium
GATGACGCGTTCTCGATCGAGCGCGACGACCTGTGGGCGATCCCCACCGCGGAGGTGCCGCTGACGTCGCTGTACGCGAACGAGGTCCTCGACGAAGCGGCACTGCCGGCGCTGATGATGGCCCACACCTCGTGCTTCCGCCGCGAGGCCGGCTCGGCCGGACGGGACACCCGTGGCATGCTGCGCACCCACGAGTTCGACAAGGTCGAGATCCTCGCGGTAGCAACGCCGGAGCAGGCGCCGGCCCTGCTGCAGATGATGGTCGGTCGGGTGGAGAAGACGATCGCGTCGCTGGGCCTGCCCTACCGGATCATCGAGATCTGCACCGGCGACATGGGCCAGAGCCACCATCGTTCGTTCGACCTCGAGGTCTATGCGCCGGGATGCGACAAGTGGCTCGAGGTCAGCTCGGTCAGCTGGTTCAGCGACTACCAGGCCCGGCGTGGCGACATCCGCTTCCGTCGTCCGGACAAGAAGGGCACCGAGATCGCGCACACCCTGAACGGGTCGGCGCTGGCCGTGCCGCGCGTGTGGGCAGCGATCCTCGAGAACAACCGGCAGCCCGATGGCAGCGTGCTGATCCCCGAGGTGCTGCATCCGTACATGCGCGGCGCCACCGTGATCTCGCCCCGATGAACGAGGCACAGTGAGCCGGGTCCGCCGGTGAGCGACTCGATCCGTGATCGCCGCGTGCAGTACGAGTCGAACGGGCTCGATGTGGGTGACCTCCAGCCCGACCCGGTCCGGCAGTGGCAGCACTGGTACGGGCAGGCCGAGAGCGCTGGATGCGTCGAGCCGAATGCGATGGTGGTCAGCACGATCGGGCTCGACGGCATGCCCGACAGCCGGTACGTGTTGGCGCGCGGGGTCACCGATGACGGGTTCGCGTTCTACACCAACTACGAGTCGGCCAAGAGCGCGGAGCTGATCGCATCGCCGGTCGCGTCAGCGCTGTTCACCTGGCTGCAGCTCCATCGGCAGATGAAGATCCGTGGCACCGTGTCGCGGATCGGGGAGACGGAGTCCGACGCGTACTTCGCGACCCGTCCACGTTCGTCGCAGCTGGGGGCGTGGGCGTCGCCGCAGTCCGAGGTTCTGGCCGATCGGGCCGAGCTCGAGGCTCGGGTCGCGGCCGCCGATGCGCGCTTCGCCCGAATCGATGCCATCCCCCGGCCGCCGAACTGGGGCGGCTGGCGGATCAGCGTCGTCGAGGCCGAGGTGTGGCAGGGCCGTCCGAGCCGCTTGCACGACCGCTTCCGCTATCGCCGGGTCGACGGCGTGTGGCTGGCGGAGCGCCTCGCGCCCTAGCTTGGCTCGGCGATCGGCCACGCGAGCGCGGCGTCTGCCAAGCCCGCGACGAGTGCCTCGGTGTGCGGGGTCAGGCCCGGACCCTCCCAGTCCCACCACATCGGGCCGGAGCCGCGCACCCTGGGGGGCAGCTCGATCTGCACCCCCTGCCCTCGGGGCAGGTTGACCGGGTTGTCGAGGTGCTGACCGCGGAGGTCGGCGGGGATGGAGCCGAGCTCGGTGCGGATGTCGTAGGCGGGGAGCCGCTGGCGCAGGAACCCGGCGAGGTGGCTGGCCAATGCACGGTTGCGACCGCCGAGCAGCAGCGAGGTGAACAGGTGCTCACGGCCGAACCCGTGGACCGTCACGACGACATCGACGTGGTCGATGAACGACTGCATCGTCGGCGAGTCGGCCGGGCTGAGCTTGTGCGACGGGATGTGCCACTGCAGGTCCTCCGGCTGGAGTAGCCCGTAGTAGCTGGCGCCACTTCGTCGGGCGGCCTCCGCCGCGATCACGTCGGTCATCTCCTCCAGCGAGCCGCCGTGGAAGGCCATGAACCCGAACGCGGACCGCAGCTCGCACTCCTCGCGCACGCCCGGGCTGGCGAGGAGCTCGGCCAGCATCAGGCGTCGACCCGCTGGGCCGGCATCGGGGTGCCGTGCGGGGAGGCGGGATCCGCCAATGGCTCGTCCGTGCTCCGTGTGACGAGGAGGTAGACGATCCCGAGCACGACGGGGATCGCGAGGATGAACGCGAGCTCGACGTAACCGAGGCGTGCCAGGGCGTTCTGCAAGGAGTCGCGCCAGTGCTCGACCCGGCTCGTCAGACCATCGGTGCCGCGACCGTTGATCGAGGCGTACCAGTACCACGTCAGGTACATGCCGGTCGCGATGACGAAGACCGAGGCGATCCGGTCCATGTGCTTGAGCGCGCTGCGGAGCACCCGCAGCAGGCCGCCACTGGCGAACGCCAGCGTCACCGTGAGCGCGGTGACCATCAGCGCCATGCCGACTCCGTACAGCGCCGTGCTGACGACGCCACTGAGGTAGCCGCGAGTGGAGAACGACCCGAAGACGCTGGCGATCAGCAGTGGGATCCCGCAGCCGATCGATGCCACGGCGTACGCGACCCCGAAGCCGAACATCGACGTGAACGCCATCGTGCGCTCCTTGCCGGCACCGATCTGGGGCAGCGCGAACTTCGGTCGCCACCCGGCCAGCATCACGCAACCGAGGACGATCATCAGGATGCCGACGACGAGCGAGACGTACTTGGCGTTGTCCACCAGTGCTGATGTGAACAGACGGGCGATCGCGCCGACGACGATGAAGACGGAGATGAAGCCGGCCGAGGTCGCGGCGCTGACCGTGAGCGCGCGGATGATGCTGGCGCGCTGCGAACCAGGCTTGGAGCCTTCGAGCCCCAGGAAGTACATGAGGTACGCGGGCAGCATCACGAAGCCGCACGGGTTGATCGCAGCGACCATCCCCAGCGACAGGTGGTACACGAACGGGCCTTCGAGCGCGATCACGACAGCAGGTCGTCCTGGATCGTGGAGCGGATGACTGCTTCGGTGAGCTCGACGCCCTTCTGTGCGACGATCGTGCCGTCGGCGCGGACGAAGATCGTGTACGGGAGCCCGGTGACGCCGAGCGCGGTTTCCAGCTCTCCGTTGATGTCGGAGAGGAGCTCGTATCGCACGCCCTTGTCCGTCGCGAACTTGATCGCGCTGGGCGTGTTCTCCGCAGCGTTGACGCCGATGAAGCGGACTTGGTCGCCAAGGTCCGATTGCACCTTGGCCAGCGCCGGCATCTCCCGCTTGCACGGTTCGCACGTGGTCGCCCAGACGTTGATCACGAGCGGTGTGCCGATCAAGTCGGCCGTCGAGATCTTGGCCCCGGCGGTGGTGGTCAGATCGACCACGGGCAACGGCTTGCCCTCGACGACCTCGTTGGTGGGGATGCCGGTCGACTCCGGGAAGACGCCACTCGATGTGATCGTCACGACCGAGTCGCCCGTCGCAGAGCTGCCCGTCGATGAATCGCCGGTGCGGCTGAGGATGTAACCGCCACCCACGCTGATCACGACTGCCGTCGCGAGTGAGGCTGCGAGGACGCGAGTGTTGACAGCCACGCGCTCACGATATCGACGGCGGGGTGGACGTGTCCGTCCACCCCGCCGGTCGGACGTGGACCGGGGGTCGCTCGTCGGAGCGCGTCGTGCGACGGGGGGTTTCGCACGACGGCACCGGGCGTTGCCCCGGTCCAACATCTGTGGTCGGTGTCGGTGCGGGTCAGGCGACCCGCACCGGCACCGCGATGGCGTCCTCGTTGATGACGACGACGGGACGAGGGTGCTTGGGTGGCCGACCTCTCGGCCGTTTGTTGACGATGATCCGACCGGTCTCGATCAGCTCACCGCCCCACACACCCCAAGGTTCGACTCGTTCGAGCGCGCCCTCGAGGCACGCGACCGACAGCGGGCACTTGCCGCAGATGGCCTTGGCGCGAGCGATCGCGATCGGCTCGTCGGAGAAGAACAGGTGCGTCAGGGTGCCGTTGCCGTCGCGGCAGCGGGCCTTGGTCCAGTCGAGACCGCCGACATCGAAGCCGGCGTCGAGCCCCGGCTCGAGCGCGGAGTTGCCGACGAGGATGGTCGGGTCGAGTTCGGTGAAGGTGAGTGCGTACATCTCGGTTCCTCTCGTTTCATTCATT
>JAOBWO010000407.1 GCA_025463415.1 Acidimicrobiales bacterium
CGCAGCCCGTGCGGCGATTGCAAGGAGACGACGCACCGGCGTTCGTTGCCCTCGCGCACGAACAGTTGCACGCTCTCCCCGGTCGCATCACGCAGCGCCATCAACGCCGGCCGGGCGAGATCGCCGAGAGGAAACGCATCCACCGCAGCGCGTCCCATCGCGATCAGCTCGAAGCCCAGGCAGAACCGGCCGACCGCGTCTCGACGGACGAGACCATGCTCCTCGAGGGCAACGGCGAGCCGATGCGCCGTGGCCCGGGGCAGGCCGGTGGCCTGCTGCAGCTCGGCCAGACCGAGCGGACCTCCGGCGCGCAGCGCGTGCAACACGCCGATCGCCTTGTCGAGCACGCCCACACCGGATACGCTGTCCATTGAACGAGAAGTCTATCCCATGCAGTGGGATTGTGAAAGCGAGACACCCGAGATGTCATCACCCGAGACAACGCCGAGCTCCTCCCCCACGACGCTGCCGCAGAAGGTGTGGGACCGCCACGTCGTCCACAGTGGCGTCGACGAGCCCGATCTGCTGTACATCGACCTGCACCTCATCCACGAGGTCACCAGCCCGCAGGCGTTCGACGGCCTC
This sequence comes from Acidimicrobiales bacterium, assembly GCA_025463415.1. Lineage (GTDB taxonomy): Bacteria > Actinomycetota > Acidimicrobiia > Acidimicrobiales > Ilumatobacteraceae > WLMZ01. Next base: position 586 of record JAOBWO010000407.1, read on the forward strand.
CGCCTCAGCGGCCGTCGGATCCGGCGCCCCGATCTGACGATCGCCACCGAGGACCACAACGTGCCGACCGAGCACATCGACCAGCCGATCGCCGACCCCGTCTCGGCTCGCCAGGTCGAGGTGCTACGCGAGAACACCAAGGAGTTCGGGGTCACCAACTTCCCGATGGGTGATCCGCTGCAGGGCATCGTCCACGTGATCGCTCCGGAGCAGGGGCGCACCCTGCCGGGCATGACGGTGGTCTGCGGCGACAGCCACACGGCCACGCACGGAGCGTTCGGCGCGCTGGCGTTCGGCATCGGTACCAGCGAGGTCGAGCACGTGATGGCCACCCAGACGCTGCCGCAGACCCGGCCGAAGTGGATGGCGGTCAACGTCGAGGGCGATCTTCCCGAGGGGGTCACGGCGAAGGACGTGATCCTCGCGATCATCGGCGAGATCGGCACCGGCGGCGGCATCGGCCACGTCATCGAGTACCGCGGCGCCGCCATCCGCGCGCTGAGCATGGAGGGCCGGATGACGGTCTGCAACATGAGCATCGAGGCCGGAGCAAAGGCCGGGCTGATCGCACCCGACGACACCACCTTCGAGTATCTGAAGGGCCGCGCCAACGCACCCAAGGGCGCCGACTGGGATGCCGCCGTCGAGGACTGGAGATCGCTGCAGACCGACGACGGTGCGGTGTGGGACAAAGAGGTCACCATCGATGCGTCGACGCTGACCCCGTTCGTGTCATGGGGCACCAACCCTGCGCAGGTCCTGCCGATCGGCGCCGCAGTGCCGTCTCCGGACAGCTTCGACGATCCCACCACTCGCGACAACGTGGCCCGCGCGCTGGAGTACATGGGCCTCACCGCCGGCACGCCGATCCGCGACATCGCGGTGGACACGGTGTTCATCGGCAGCTGCACGAACAGCCGGATCGAGGACCTGCGTGCAGCGGCCGCTGTCATGCAGGGCCGAACCGTCACGGCCAAGCGGGTCATGGTCGTGCCCGGCAGCCACGCGGTCAAGGCCCAGGCCGAGGCCGAGGGTCTGCCCGCGATCTTCACCGCAGCCGGCGCCGACTGGCGTGAGCCGGGGTGCAGCATGTGCCTGGCGATGAACCCCGACAAGCTCGCCGTCGGCGAGCGCTCGGCCAGCACGAGCAACCGCAACTTCGAAGGCCGTCAAGGTCGCGGCGGCCGCACACACCTCGTGTCGCCCGCCGTCGCAGCAGCCACCGCAGTGCTCGGCCACTTCGCCACCCCCGACGACCTGCCGCCCGTCACCCCGATCAACACCACCTCGAACACCGCAGGAGCCGCATCATGAAGCAGGTCCGCATCATCACCGGCACCGCAGTCCCACTCAAGCGCAGCGATGTCGACACCGATCAGATCATCCCCGCCGAGTGGCTCAAGCGGGTCGAGCGCACCGGCTTCGAGAAGGGCCTGTTCTCGACCTGGCGCGATGACCGCGACTTCGTCCTCAACGACGAGCGCTACGCGGGCGCCACCGTGTTGGTGGCAGGCCCGAGCTTCGGCGTCGGATCCTCCCGCGAGCACGCGGTGTGGGCGCTGCAGCAGTACGGCTTCGACGCGGTGATCGCGCCGAGCTTCAGCGACATCTTCCGCAACAACTGCACCAAGAACGGGCTCGCCCCCGTGGCCATCTCGATGGAGGCCGTGCAGAAGATCTGGGACGCGATCGACGCCGATTCCACCGTCGAGATCACGATCGACATGGAGCGGCTGCTCGTCGAGCTGCCGTCGATCGGCTTCGAGGAGACGTTCCCGATGGAGACCCAGAACCAGTACCGGTTCCTCAACGGCCTGGACGACGTCGGCATCACCATGACCCACGCCGACGACATCACCAGCTACGAGTCGAAGCGCCCCGCCTGGCTGCACTGAGCCACCGGTCTACGCTGGCGCACCATGAAGGTGCACCCTCGCTACGACGGACCTCCGATCCTCGACATCGAGGGAAGCCCCGACGAACAGCGAGAACCGCTGACGCGCCAGCGCCGTCGGATGCAGGCGATGCTCGCGGAGCTCGATCCCGCCGACTGGTCCGCACCGACTCGGTGCGCTGACTGGCCGGTGCGCGATGTCGTCGCCCACCTCGTGGGCGTGAACAGGTTCTGGAACGCGTCGATCGTCGCCGGGGCAGCAGGCACACCCACCCGATGGCTGGTCGGGTTCGACCCGGCGGCAACACCCGCCGACATGGTCGCGTCGATGGCCGACATCGACACTGCCGAGCTCCTTCGCCAGTTCGACGACTCCACCGATCAACTGCTCGCCACGGTCGCATCGTTGGACGAGCCGTCGTGGTCGATGCTCGCCGAATCACCCGCCGGTCACGTGCCGATCCGGCTGCTCGCTCAGCACGCGCTCTGGGACAGCTGGATCCACGAGCGCGACATCGCACTTCCCCTCGGCCTCGAGCCTGAGGTCTGCCACGACGAAGTTCGGGCGTGCCTGCAGTACGCGACGGTGATCGGCCCCGCGCTGGCGCTGCAGTCGCGCGAAGCGACCGACACGGACGTCTACGTGGTCGAGGCCGTCCACCCGCCGCTGACGTTCGTGCTCGAGGTCGGCCCCGCCGTCCACCTGCGCGACGCCGACGACGAGGAACGTCCGTGCGGATCGACGACGATCCTTCGCGGCGACGCCGTCGAGCTGATCGAAGTGCTCAGCCTCCGCGCGCCCGCACCCGAGTCGACCCCGGAGGTGTGGCGCAGCCTGCTCGGTGGGCTCGCCGAGGCGTTCGACGTTCCCTGACCCGTCAGATCAGGGCGGCGTCGAACTCGGTCAGGTTGCGCAGCTTCGTGTTGTTCGAGAAGACCTCGATCGGCTTCGTGAACGGCAGTCGCAGGGCGCGCTGGAGGACGGTGCACTGCACGTGCTGGTTGTACTCGGCCAGGGTGACCGCCCAGCCGTCCTTGCCGGCGCGGGCGGTGCGGCCGCTGCGGTGGAGGTACGCCTTGCCGTCTGCGGCGGGCTCGTAGTGGATGACCGCGCCGATGTCGTCGATGTCGATGCCACGGGCAGCGACATCGGTGGCCACGAGCACGCTGATCTCGCCGGTGGTGAACCGCTTGAGCGCCTTCTCGCGTGACGGCTGGGGCAGATCGCCGTGGATCGCCTGGGCGCGCACGCCGAGGTCCTGGAGCGCCTCGGTGGCCCGGTCGCAGACCCGCTTGGTGCCGCAGAAGACGATGACCCGCTCGAAGGAGCTCGCGATCGAGGCCACGACCTTGTCCTTGTCCATGCGGTGCACGGCGAGGAAGAGGTGGAACATCGTGCCGACGGTGTCAGTCGGCTGGTCGATCGAGACCTCGATCGGATCCTTCAGGTACCGGCGCACGAGGTGGCCGACGTCGCCGTCGAGCGTGGCGGAGAACAGCATCGTCTGGTGCGGCCCGGTGATCTTGCGCAGGATCCACTCGACCTGCGGCGTGAACCCGTCGTCGGCCATGCGGTCGGCTTCGTCGAGCACGAGGCACTCGATCTGGTCCAGGTCGAGCTCGTTGTTCTTGAGGAGGTCGATCAGGCGCAGCGGCGTGGCGACGACGACTTCGACGCCTTCGTTGAGCTCGTCGATCTGCTTGTGCCGTGACGAACCGCCGTAGACGGCGAGCACGCGGTGGCCGCACGCGTTCGCGACCGGCTCGAGCACCTCGGCGACCTGGAGGGCCAGCTCGCGCGTCGGCACGAGGATCAGCCCGCGCGGCTTGTTCGGCTCGGCCGGGGCGCTGAGGCGGGCCAGGAGCGGCACGCCGAACGCGAGGGTCTTGCCGGATCCGGTGCGAGCGCGGCCGCAAACATCGCTGCCGGTGAGCGCGACGGGAATGGCTTCGGTCTGGATCGCGAACGGCTGAGCGAAGCCGGCCGCGGCGAGCCCGGCATCGACATCGGGGGGAACGCCGAGGGCGGCGAAACCGGTGGGGGAATAGACAGTGGAAAGGGGCACGATTGGCTCTCGGGGTTCAGGAACGTGATCGGCAGCGGGCCGATTGGGCCGACGCCGGCGACCGCGACCAGCGCCGAGGCGAGCTGGAAGGTCAGGCATGTTGGTCCCAGGGT